>JAFAZD010000028.1 GCA_019239955.1 Armatimonadota bacterium
CCCAGCAGCTCCCGCCGGCTCGGGCCCGCCTCGCTGAGGCCGTCCGTGTACAGCAGCAGGGCGTCGCCCGGCGAGAGCGTGACGGCACCCTCGCCGTACTCCGCGCCTTCGGCCAGGCCCAGCGGCGGCCCCGTCGTCTCCAGCGCCTCCACCCAGCCCCCCGCCCGCCGCACCAGGGCCGGCTCGTGCCCACAGGCGCAGTAGGCGACCCGCCCCGTGCCCGCCTCGTACACCCCCACCCAGCACGTCACGAACCCCGCCAGCAGTTCGTGGGCTGTCACGATCGCGTTCACCGCCGATACCGCCGGGGCCGGAGCGCGGCGCAGGTACAGGGTGGTCCGCAGGCTGTTGCGGATCAGGGCGAGCTGCTGGGCGGCGGCCAGCCCCTTGCCCGACACGTCCCCGATCACCAGCGCGTACAGGTCCTTGTCCAGCGCGAACACGTCGAAGAAGTCCCCGCCCACCTGCGCCTCGTCCAGCGCGGGCCGGGTGTAGCGGCCCAGGGTCAGGCCCGGCACGCGCCCGGGCACCTCCGGCTGGAGCGCCTCCTGCAGCTGCTGGGCGATGGCGCGCTCGCGCTCGCTCGCCTGCCGCTCGGTCACGTCTCGGGTCACCTTGGCGAAGCCGCGCAGCGCCCCGTCCGGGTCCCGCAGCGCCGTGATCGTCACGTCCGCCCAGAAGCGCGACCCGTCCTTGCGCACGCGCCAGCCTTCCTCCTGGTAGCGGCCCTCGCGCGCGGCCACCTCCAGCTCGTGCCAGGGGTGGCGCCGGGCCACGTCCTCGGGGGTGTAGAACGTGGAGAAGTGCCGGCCGACAATCTCCTCGGCGCGGTAGCCCTTGAAGCGCTCCGCCCCGGCGTTCCAGGTGGCGATGTGGCCTTCCGGGTCGAGCATGAAGATGGCGTAGTCCTTGACCTGCTCGACCAGCAGGCGGAAGCGCTCCTCCGAGGCGCGCAGCGACTCCTGGGGCCCCCGCCGCTCCTCGCCCGAGGCCGGCGCCTGCGGCTGGGCGCGCTTGCGGGCGGTGACGTCGCGCTGCAAGACGGCCAGCCCCCCCGGCCAGGGGCTGAGGGAGACCTCAATCCAGGCCTGCTGGCGCGGGCAGAAGTCCTCGAAGGCGGCGGGCCGGCCGGTCTCCATCGCCTCCAGGAGATGGGTGTGGAGGGGGGTGCCGACGGCCTCGGGGTACTCCTGCCAGCAGACCCGGCCCAGCAGCTCGCGGCGGGGCCGGCCCAGGGTCCGCTCCGCCTGAGCGTTGAGGTAGACGTAGCGCCACTGCCGGTCGAAGGCCTGGACGCCGTCGGGTAGTCCCTCCAGCACCGCCTCGGGCCGGAACGGCGTGACAAGGTCCGGCGCCCCAATGTCCGGCGCCTGAGGCGCCGGGGCCACGTCCGCAGGGGTCAATGGGGTAGGTTCTTGCATGTTCCCTCCGTCATCCCTCGCCCGATCCGTGACGGGCGAGAATCGGCCTCAATCGAGCACGGGCGCTCCACAGAGCACGGGCGTGTGCGTCCCGCGGCGGTGCTCGAACCCTCAGCCGGCAGGCCTGCCGACTGAGGACTGTGTTCGCAGGCCTGCCACAGTGACGCGACACAAACTGCGAGGACGCGCCGCCTTGGCGCGTCAGAGCCAGTTCGGGGTCGGGGCGGTCCGCCCCTGCTCGATGACCACGGCGGTGCCCCCGGGCCCCGTCAGCAGGTACAGCCGGTCGGCCGTGTCGATCATCAGCTTCAGCCCGTGCCCGAGCGTGGCCTTGGTGCTGAAGCCGCGCGCCAGCGCCGCCCGCGGCAGGTCCTCCACGGCGATGCCCGCGCCCCGGTCCTCGACCCGCACCTGCACCACCCCGTCCGCTCCGGCCGACACCCAGGCCGTGCCCTCGCCCCCGTGGACCACCGCGTTCATGCCCGCCTCGCTGGCCGCCGTCATCAGGTCCTGCCGGCGCCCCTCGGGGTGCCCCGCCGCCCGCGACGCCTCCACCGCGCGGCGGCGCAGGGCGCTCAGGCCCGCCTCGCGCGTCAGCCGGATCGGCCCGCCCACCGGCGCCCGCGGGGGCGGGAGCTGGGCGGGCGAGGTGCAGAGGAGAAGCTTGCCCTCGGTCACCGACGTCAGCACGTCCCGCAGCAGCACCCGCTGCCGCTCCGCCGCCGCCCGGACCTGTTCGAGCAGGGCCGTCCGCTCGGCCTCGCGCTGGCGCTGCTCGGTGATGTCGCGCAGGGAGGCCGTGAAGAGCACCCGGCCCCCCAGGTGGACCGGCACCGCCGTCAGCTCCACGGCCAGCTCCGTCCCATCGGCTCGGCGGGCCGGGACCTCGACGCGCCGGCCCAGGAACGGGCCCTTGCCCGTGGCCAGGTAGCGGGCGATGCCGCGGGCGTACGCCTCGCGCAGGGGCGGCGGGAGGATCAACTCGGAGAGCAGGCGGCCCACGGCCGCCGCGCGCGGGTAGCCGAAGGTGCGCTCGGCGGCCGGGTTCCACTCCAGGACGCGCCCGTCGGCGTCGATGGTGATGAGGCAGTCCAGCGCCGCCGCCACGACCGCCTCCTGGCGCGCCTCGCTCTCCCGGAGCGCCGCCTCGGCGTGCCGCCGCTCGGCCAGCTCCCGCTGGGCGGCGTCGAAGAGCCGCCCCCGCTCCAGAGCCTGGGCGCCCGCCCGCCCGATCGTCTGCATGAACGCCCGGTCGGCGCGGCTGAAGCGGCGGTCATCGGACAGGCTCAGGGCCAGGCCCCCGATGACGCGGCCGTCGGCGACCAGCGGCAGGGCGGCCAGGGCGCCGCGGGGGCCGGGCTGGGCCAGGTGGGGGTAGAGCGCGTCGCGCTCGGCCCGGGTCTGGACAAAGAGCGGCCGGGCGGTCCGGGCCGCGTCGGCGTTGGGCAGCGACGTCCCGAGGGGGTAGCGGGCGTAGGCGGTGACGAGGTCGGGCGGGTAGCCGTGGCAGCGCAGGGTGACGAGCTCGCGCCCGTCGTCGGTCAGCAGGGCCACGGAGCCGGCGCGGGCGCCCAGGGCGGCGAGGCCCTCGGCGATGACGACGTCGGCGACCTGCTCGCGCGTGAGGGCGGCACTCAGGGCCAGGACGAGCCGCTCCAGGCGGTGCAGGCGCTGGCGCGCCGGCGCGGGCGGGCAGGGAGGAACGTGGCTGGTGGGGCTGAGATCCCCGAGGCTATGATCGCTAAGATCGCCGGGGCTGAGATCTTTGGGGTCCTCGGGCGGCTGACTCACGGGCCGTACCTTGCTCTGAGGCGGCCGGGCAGGCCGCGGGTTCGTACGGAGAGAGTATACCAGAATGGGCGGGGATAAGTCTGCGCGCCGGGGCAGTCTCTTCCGCCGCGCCGGGGCAAGCTCTTCCCCGGTGTCCTGCCGCCGCGCCCCGGCGGCCCGTGTGTCCACCTCCGGTGGGAACAGGGGGCGCTGCTGCAGGGGGCGGTACCTGCCGTCGGGGCCGCGCGGGTCGAACAGGGGCAGCACGCCCGGCCCGGTCCGGTCCAGCCCGGTCCGGGGCAGACGGTGGGGCCGCCCGCCTCCGGTGGATCGCGGTCAGGAGCGGCCGCGGTCACGGCCGCCGCCCCGGCCGCCAGAGCCGGCCCGGGCCCCGTCCTCGGTCTGCATCTCGACGAAGCCGCGGGACTGGCCCGTGTCACGGTCGGTGATGACCTGGGCGCTGGCGGCGGGGCCGCTCCCCTCGGCGTAGAAGCCGACGGAGAAGGCGTCCACCGGGGCGAGGCGGGCGGCGGCCGCGCGAAGGTACTGGTAGAGCTGGTGGTGGCCGGCACCGGCCATGGCCGGGACGGCGCGGTCGGCCTCGATGGCCATGAGGGAGCGGGAAAGGCGACGGTGATGCGGAAGCAGGGCGTCAGCCGCGAGACCGTCTACCAGTACCTGAAGGATACAGGTAGCGGTCGGGCGACTGACGCCGAGGCGTCGGGCGACTTCGGCGTTGGGTAGTCCCTGTGCGAACAGCGGCGCGGCCTGGAGACGCCGCTGCTCCTCAAGTTCATAACGCTTCTGGCTCTGGCTCATGCTTCTCCATACGCAGGAGCCAGCCGAACCGTCAGCACATTACACGAAAGTCAGTAATCCTCTGTGAGTTCATACTCCAGCGTAACATGACGGCTCTCCTTTCCATGTCTTCGACCTGACAGACTTTAATGGGTTGCGGTGACGCTACGGCCATCGTGTTATAGCAGTGAATGTCAGTCCATGTCCGCTTGATTCCACAACAAAACTCAAGGCTAATGTTTCAGAATGGTGCGGCCGTGCAAGCCCTTTGGATCGGCCGCGCCAAACACATCTGTTTCTCATTCTCTCAGAAACGGTCTTTTCGTGAGAATCCTATGACATCCGGCGTCTACGACGACGCCTTCCGCACGGCCCTGCTGGGCCTGTACCTGTGGCGCTGCGGCACGGCCGTGCGCGCCGTCCACAATGGCGTCACCTATTCCCACGCCGCCTGCCACCTGGACGACGCTTACCTTGACTACGTCGGCGGCCACGTGCGGCGGGAGTCGGTCGGGGGCTGGCACGACGCCGGGGACTACAACAAGTACACGCTCAACGGGGCCTTCACGGCCGGCGTGATGCTGCTGGCCTGGGAGCAGTACGGACCGCGCCTGCGGGGATTGCGCCTGCTCGGACTTCGCCTTTGCGGTTTTGCCACGCAGTTTCGAGGGGTTCGTCGGGCTCGGCTCGGGCGGGTCCATCTCAGCGCCTTTCGGGAGGGGGTGCGAAAGTGCGCAGTAAGCGAAAAGTGCGCACTCCCGAACACTTCCGACGGGCGCTATTCCTCACCAGGCTCAAACTCTCCTGCCGCCATCGCCCCCTTAACCCGGTTTTTCTCTCAATTGAGGCTACTACCCGTGGTAGGTCCGCGTGGTGCGCACGTCCCCGTGGCCGAGCGCCTCCTGCAGCGTCCGCCCGTCACAGCTGCCTTCGAGCCGGTGGATGGCGAACGAGTGGCGCAGGATCTGCGGGGTGATCGATGGCAGGGCCTCTCGCGTAGGTCAGCCGAACGTGAACGCAAAGGCCTCCACGCCTGGATCGAGAAACTCGATCTCGAACGTCCGATCCACGATGGGTTTCGGCTGCCGGATCAGTTGATACAGTCGCTGTTCGACAGCCGTGCCGTTGCCCCCGGCGTCAACGTCAACTCCGTGAGCGGCGCCCGCCGGCTGCCCGTCGAGGAGTACGTGAAATCGCACGGACGACCCTCGCGCGGCCGGCCCCATGACGAGGTGAAGATCCCGGGCGTGAAAGCGGTACGCGATCCGCCCGTTGGCCTTGTTCAGCGCGATGGCCTCTTTCCCTGCCGTCCAATCACCCGACAGAGCCCAATAGTTGAGCGGCAATTGCGCGGGGGCGGCGTAGACGCGACGCTCGTTCAAGACGGCCCCACCGGCAGACGCGAAGTTCTCGGTGCGCTCATAGCCGACATAATTTTCCGGGGATTCCAAGTCGTCCCAATCGGCGGGGACTTCCGCACCGCGGGCATCGACCGAAACCAGCTCGTCACCGCGGCCGCCGGCTCCGGCCCGGGCGAGTATTTCTTGGATGACCCGTTCCGAGCGCTCGTATTCGCCCTCGCCGAAATGCTGATATCGAACGCGCCCGTGCGCATCGAGGAGATAGAGGGCCGGCCAATATTCGTTGTTGAAACCGCGCCAGATCGCGTAGTCGTTATCGATCGCGATCGGATATGCGATCCGCATGTCCTTCGCGGCTCGGCGGACGTTGGCCACGTCCTTCTCGAAGCTGAACTCAGGCGAATGCACGCCGACCACCACCAGCCCCTGATCCGTGTATTTCTCGGCCCAGGCGCGGACGTAGGGAAGCGAGCGGCGCCAGTTGATACAGGTATACGTCCAGATGTCGATCAGTACCACTTTTCCGCGCAGGCCCGCCGCGCTCAGCGGAGGCGAATTGAGCCATCCGGTCGCGCCGCGGAGAGAGGACAACTCACCCTGACCGGGCTGTGCGTTTGCCCAGCCGAACATGCCGAGAGGGGCGGCCGCGATGGTCAGGGCCGCCGTGCCCAAGAACCGGCGGCGATCCGGATTGATCTCGTCGGTCACTCGTCTTTTTCGCATTGGATCCTCAGTTCGGCTTTATCCATTTCCCTGTCGCTTTTGCAGATAGCGGCAATAAATATGCGGCAATAAATATCAGGGAGGTTTTTGAATGTCGGGGTTTTTGCCGACATTCAAAAACCCGAACAAGCATCGCTGCCAATATCTGATAGCATCGCTCCATCCACCGGCCACATGGATAAAGTCCAGCTCAGGACCGAGGGCGTAATCCCGCCGCTTTTACAGCCGCCTTGAGCGTCTCCATGTCCGTGCAAGTGGAGCGGCGCACCCCATTGATGAAACGTGTGCGTCCTAACGTTTAGGGTAGCCCGGAACGGCGTCGGCGGCATCGGCAGGGTGTTGAACTTTCACTCGGCAAAAAAGCCATCCCAAAGGCTGGCTTTTTTGCCGGGATGTCTCTAGGCTCTTTGGCATAGTCTTTGAGAACAGGCCCTGCGGGCCTCCCGCCTGTTCACTCCGCCTGTTCACTCCGCCTGTTCACTCCAGGCGCACGAGGCCGCGCCGCAGTGCCAGCACCGCGGCCTGCGTGCGGTCACTGACCGAGAGCTTGTTCAGGATATTGCCCAGGTGCGCCCGCACCGTACTCTCACTGATGAAGAGGGTCGTCCCGATCTCCTTGTTGCTCTGCCCGGCCGCGATCAAGCGCAGCACCTCCAGCTCCCGGGCCGTCAGCTCCGGATGGCTCAGGTGCTCTGAGAGCTTCTCGGCGACAGCCGGCGGGATGCGCTTGCGGCCCGCGTGGACCGCCCGTATCGCTTCCAGCAGATCCTCGGGCGGGGTGTCCTTCAGGAGAAACCCCATCGCGCCGACCCGGAGGGCCTGGTAAATGTCCTCGTCGGTGTCGTAGGTAGTCAGAACGAGGATGCGCGCGGCAGGAAACTCGGCCCGAATCCGCGCAATCGCCTCGCCTCCGTCCATCTGCGGCATGCGCAGGTCCATCAAGGTGACATCAGGGCGGAGACGTCGAAAGAGTTCCACCACCTCCCGCCCGTTGCCGGTCTCGCCCACCACGCTCACGCCCGACTTTCGCGTCAGCATGGCGGCCAACCCCTGGCGCACGACCGGATGATCATCGGCGATCAGGACGCGGATGGGAGCGCTGGGTGTGTCCTGAGGCATGGCAGGCTCCTTTCCTGAGGCATGGCAGGCTCCCTTTCAGCGGGGGGGGAAACCGGCACGGTGATTACGAGTTCGGTCCCCTGGCCGGGCTGACTGGTGATCGTGATCTCGGCTCCCAGGCTGTCTGCCCGCTCCCGTATACCCCTCAGACCAAAGCCCTGGCTGGCCTGACGGTCGGGGGCGAAGCCCTGCCCGTTGTCCTGCACCCGCAGCCGTACTTGCGCGGACTCGAACGCCACGTCCAGGCAAAGCTCACTGGCACGGGCGTGCTTGAGGGTGTTGGTCAGCGCCTCCTGTCCGATGCGCAGCAGATGAGTTTCCACCTCGGGGGACAACGGGTAGGGGGTGCCCGCCACGCGGCACCGCGCGCAGAGGTCGGTGCCCGCCGTCATCTGCCCCAGCAGCGTGCGAAGAGCCCCATACAGGTCGCTCTTCTCCAGGGCATGGGGCCGCAGCGCCCACACCGAATGCCGGGCTTCGGCCAGGCTGTCTTTTGCCAGGAGCAGGGCCTGTTTGATATGGGCCTGCCGATCTGCCGGGTCAGTGGTATCGACGTCGACCGCGGCCTGAAGGTGGACCACCACACCGGTCAGCCCCTGGGCGAGGGTATCGTGGATCTCGCGCGCCAAGCGGTTGCGCTCTTCCAGCACGGCCGCGCGCTGGGCTTGCTCCACCATGCGCGTCAGCTGCTCAGGGGACGGCCGGCACTCCGTTATCTCTTCCCGCAGGGCGGCACTGGCAGCGGTCACTTCCGCCGTGCGCTGCCGAACGTGGCTCTCCAGCTCGTTGTGTATCCCGCCCTTGCGCAGTTCTGTCTCTGACGGCGGGCACTGGAAGGTCTGCAAGGGGATTTTAGGGTTGACTTGTGCCCGTTGCTCTCTCTGCATAACGTTTCCCCTTACCGAACAACCTCTCTTCTGTCGGATCTGACGGACGAGGCCCGGAGGTGGTGCTGCGTGTCGCCTGTGACTACTCTCTGTACGGGACCAACAAAGAAAGAGAATAGCAGGCAGCTAGAGCCAGACAGTGTTACGAGACCGCTCCGCGAGGGGTGCCGCACGACGGCGGCAGCACAGGGGGGCAGGCAGCCATCCCGAAGGACGGCCTGGACTGAGAACAATCCCTAGTGTACCCCGCCGCTCAGGTATTTTCTACCAGTTCCGCAAAGGGGATGACACGATTTAGGGCCCTCCAGCGCCCGCGCGGTCCCGATGAGGTGGAGGAAGTACCGGCCGAGGCGGTCGAGCTTCCACAACGAAGGCGAGGGAAGCGGAAGGGCCCGGGCGGGCGGCGCGGTCGCCCGACCGGACATCTTAAGAACCGCTCGCAGCCGGGGGCGTCGAGGGCGCCCCTCTGGAGGTCGAGGGACTTGTCCGCGGTGGAGACGCGGGCGTAGCCGACGAGCATGCTTATGCCCGCAGCGTGCCTCTCCAGAAGGTAAAAAGGGGGAGTTTCTGAGGGCTTGTTTCTGACACTGATTTTGAGAAGGTCCGCACTCGGCCCGAGAGAGAAGATCAAGACGCTTGCGGCGGATACACCTGCCTGCTTCAAACGGGCGTTTTTGATGCCCTTGGCACCTCAATATGCCAGGTTTTCGCCGGCCTAGTCGTGGGAGGCCGCCGGGCCGCCCGTCCGGCCCCGGGCATACGCCGATCGTCGACGCCCCCGCCGCGGGCGTCGCTTCGCGTTTGCCTGGCTGTGTTCGTCCGGCTGTGGGGCAGAGGGGTAGCCGACACAGGCAGGTGGACGGTTGAGGGAGGGGAGGAGCGTCCGCCGGTGTGTGTCTGCTCCCATTATAGAGCCGGACCGTCCGGACATCAATACGCTAATTGGGTGACCGTAGTGTAGCATGGCCCGCGCCGGGCGCCAGGGGGCGAAGGCGGGCTGGCCGCGGCGGGGGTAGAGGTCGGTGAAGTCGCCGTCGATGAAGAGGGTCCCAAGTTCCTCGCGCATCCGGACGTAGAAGTTGCCTTTGGGGAAGGCGGCGCGTGCTAGGCGCGAGGTCTGTTCCGGGACGGCGGTCGGCGGGTTCATGGTCGGCTTTCTAGCCGTCCAGAGGTTCGAAGAAAGGAACACGCCGATCCCGGAGCACTGCCCGCCCTCTCTTGCCGCTGCTCCGGGACCACATCCTGCTGACCGGGGAGTATGAGTGGCGATCACTAGAATGATTGTCAGGGGATCGGGGCGACCATCAGATAGGATGCGAGCAAGGGGCGAGGTGAGGCCTCCAAACAGCCGCCTCAGGGTACAACCTTCCCGGAAAGCTGCATTCGCCTTTCATGTGGCCGACGCGGCACGTGTGCCCCCGGCAAGGGCGTCCGCATGATATCAGTCGAGATCTTTTGCAATCAATTTTATCCGACCCGGTTTACGCCTTTTGAGCGGTCGCGTTGACAGGAGTCGGGAATCAAGGTATATTACGGTCATCTTGAACTAGCGCTAGTTCAGAGCGGACATGGAAACACGAAAACACCAAGCACAGAAGTCCGCGACACTGGACGATGTTGCCGCCCGTGCGGGGGTAACGCGAATGGCCGTGTCGGTGGTTCTGAATGGATCACGGTCCGGCACACGCGTCTCTAAGGCGACGCGACAGCGCATCCTTGATGTCGCCCAGGAACTCAACTACCGGCCTAACTCCGTGGCGAGGTCGCTGGCCCTACGGGCTACCCATATTTTCGGCTTTTATAGCGGCTTCAACTACTTCGACGCCCGGAACCCGTTCATGGCCGAGATGACGGCCGGGCTGCTGGAGGCGTGCGCCCGCCACAAGCGCGACCTGCTGCTCCACTCCGTCTTTCGCGGTCAGGGAATCAATGGTCTCTATGATGAGTTGTTGAGCGGCAAGGTTGATGGGCTCGTGGTCTGGGTGCCAGACGACGATCCGCTGATGGCGCTCCTGCGCGCCAGTCATCTGCCGGTGGTGTCCGTCGTGGAGTCGCTCCCGGCGTTTCCTTCGGTGGGCGTTGATGAGTATGGGGGAGCCGTTCAGATTGCGCAGTATCTGTTTGAGAAGGGCCATCGTTCCATCCTTTACCGGATGTTGGGCGCACCGCCCCGCTCGCGCGGGCGACGGCTGGAAGGCATCCAGGACGCCGTCGCGCAGAGGGGCATGCAGCTTCAGTTGACCACCTATCGCCCGCAGGATTTCTCGCAGGAGGCGTTGGCACTGTCACGCCCGCCCGACTCGCGCCCGACTGCGATCGCGTGCTGGAACGACCTCGCGGCCTATCAGATGCTCTCCTTTTGCCGGCGATCCGGTATCGCGGTGCCGCAGGAGATTGCGATCACGGGCTTTGACAGCATCGAGCCGCCCGTTGAGTTGGACCAGCACCTCACGACCGTTCGGGCGCCGTGGGCGGAAGTGGCCTCGACCGCGATCACCTATCTTGTAGAGCTTCTGGAAGGCAAAGAAGTGCCGATGGAGACGACGCTGCCGGTGGAACTTGTATGCGGGGACACGGCCTGACCTTAAAGTTCAAGTCCGAACCGCGACTCGAGGAGAACAAAGAGAAATCCATGATGCATAAGGTCCCTGGCGTCGTGATTGCGATGTTTGCTATCCATACCCTGGTTGCTGCCCGTGCTTCCACAGTGGGGCTGGCCATGAAAACGGCGGCCTTCGCGCCGAGTTCAGGCGACGACCAGATGAAAATTCCGGATGCCCATCAGGCCCCCGGCGCTCAGGTCCTCTCAGTCCGGCGGATTCCCACAGGGGCGCTCATTCAGGAACGAACGGGGATGCTGAAGATCGAGCCGACGAGTACACGGTCCTTCCGCGTCCGCTTCAGTCTGGACGGGCATTTCGCCGCTCCGCGTGTTCCGACCCTCCTGCCCGTCAACGAAGTTCCACCCTTCAAGGTGACGTCGGACGGCACCGAAGTCTCCGTGCGGACATCAGCGATCACCGCGGTCGTCAAGCGCTCGACCGGCTCCGTGTCCTTCACCACCCCCGGCGGGCGGCTGATCGCGTCCGAGGCGCCGGGGACTCGGGCGCTCCGTCCCATCGATCTTCCGGGCACCTACCGATCCCATCTCCAGTTCAAGCTGGCGCCCGAGGAGGCCATCTACGGGCTGGGGCAGCACCAGGACGACTTCCTGGATCATCGCGGCAGCGTGGTCGATCTGGTGCAGCAGAACCGGGAGGTGGCGATCCCGTTCGCGGTTTCCACCGGGGGGTACGGTATCCTGTGGAACAACCCCGCCGCCACCCAGGTGTCGGTCGACGCCCAGGACCGGAAACCGGAGGGCCTGGAGGACGAGAACGGCACGCCCGGCGGCCTCACCGCCCGCTACTACGAAGGGCGCAATTTCGAGAAGCTGGTGGCGACCCGGAAGGACCCCGCGATCGACTTCGATTGGTCCAGCACGCCGCCGCCGGGCCTGCCGCATGATGACTACAGCGTGCGGTGGACCGGGTTCATTCGGCCCGAGAAGTCCGGGACTTACAGCTTCAGGAGCGTCTCGGATGACGGCGTCCGGCTCTGGATCGACGGCCGGCAGGTAATTGATGACTGGAACGATCATGCGGCTCAGCCGGACGTCGCCCGCGTCTCCCTGTCCGCCGGGCGGCCCCATGCGATCAAGCTCGAATACTTCCAGTGGAACGGGGGAGCGCAGATCTCCCTGGCGGAAGTCTTTCCCACCGGGACGATGGACTTTCAGTCGGAAGCCTCCGAGGGACTCGACTATACGTTTGTCTACGGCCCGTCCCTCGACGGGGTCATCGGCGAGTACCGGCATCTCACCGGGGAAGCGCCGCTGCCGCCGAAGTGGGCGCTGGGCTTCTGGCAGAGCAAGGAGCATTACGCGTCCCAGCAGGAGTGGCTGGACGTCGCGCAGGAGTACCGGGCCAGAAAACACCCCATGGATGTGCTGGTCCAGGATTTCCTGTACTGGGACCCCACCTGGCCGTGGGGGTCGCACCAGTTCAACCCCGCCGCCTACCGGGACCCGGGGGCCGCGCTGGCGGAGCTGCACCGGGAACATGTTCACATGCTGATCTCGGTCTGGGGGCTGTTCCAGCCGGGCAGGCCGGGCTATCCCGACCGCAACCGGGAGGCGCTGGAGGCCCAGCAGGACCTGCTCCCCGCGGACCTGAGAGGCGACGACCTGCGCTTCTACGATGCGTTCAAGCCGGCGGCCCGCGCGCTGTACTGGGCGCAGATCCGGGACGAGCTGTTCCGCAAGGGGTTCGACGGGTGGTGGCTGGACGCCTCGGAGCCGGAGGTGGACATGTGGAAGTTCCGGCAGGCCCCCACGGCGGCCGGTCCCGGAGCCTTGGTGCTCAACGCCTACCCCCTGATGCACACGATCGGCGTCTCCCAGGGGCAGCTGGCCACCGACCCGAACCGACGCCCGGTCATCCTGACCCGATCGGCCTACGCGGGGCAGCAGCGCACGGGCGCGATCACCTGGTCGGGCGACATCACCGGCTCGTGGCAGGTGTTTCAGAAGCAGATCCCGGCGGGCCTGAACTTCTGCCTGTCGGGCGTCCCCTATTGGACCACGGACATCGGCGGGTTCTTCGCGCCCGACTACATCTACCCCAAGGGCGCCTCCGACCCGGCCTACCGCGAGCTGTTCACGCGCTGGTTCGAGTACGGCGCGTTCTGCCCGATCTTCCGGGTCCACGGGACCAACATCGCCAAGGAGATGTGGCGCTTCGGGCCCGAGACGGAAGGCGTTCTGGACAGATACGACCGGCTGCGGTACCGGCTCATGCCCTACATTTACTCGCAATCGTGGCAGGTGACGCATCGTGGCGGCACCCTGATGCGGGCCCTGGCCATGGACTTCCCGCGCGACGCGGCGGCGCGGGAGCGGAAAGACGAGTTCCTCTTCGGGCCGTCGCTCCTCATCTGCCCCGTCGTCCGGCCGGGCGCGACCACACGGGACGTGTATCTTCCCGCGGGAACGGCGTGGTTCGATTTCTGGACCGGGAAGCGGGTCGCGGGCGGCCGGACGATCCAGGCCGAAGCCCCGATCGGCCGGATGCCCATCTTTGTCCGCGCCGGGGCGATCGTCCCGATGGGGCCGGACATCCAGTATGTGGATGAGAAACCGGCGGACCCGATTGATCTGCGGGTGTACGGGGGAGCGGACGGCCGGTTCGATCTGTATGAGGACGCGGGCGAGGGGAACGCCTACCGAACCGGCCAGTATTCCACGATCCCTTTCACTCTTCAGGGGCACACGCTGCGAATCGGAACGCGGGCCGGCGCCTTTTTGAAGATATTGGTGACGAGAACGTTCCGAGTCTGGACGCCCGGGGGCACTCGGCCAATTGCGGTGCATTACAACGGGCAAGCGCAAGAGGTTTCTGTCACCCCCTGGAACTAAAGGCGGTGACACTCACTGGGCGTTGAGAAACTCGATATAAGTCTGCCTGAAGCCGGAAGGAAGATACCAAGTGGTGCATCCGGTAAGAACGCCGTAGTTTTCGGCGCGGCATCCCTTCTGAGGCTGACGGCATTCGGTTGAAATGAGATGACGCAAAAACCACAGACTACCAATGGAGGACAGGTAATGGCATACAAGGCACTCTGGCTGACGGCGCTGGCGCTGGGCCTGACACGCGCTGGGGGCGCGGCGGCGGCCCCGGCGGGCGGGGACTTCCAAAGCGACGTGACGCTGATGCAGCGGCACACCCCGGTGATCGTCCTCTCCGACCCGGCCGGCCGGGCGCGGGTCGCCGTCGCGCCGGCCTACGAGGGGCGGGTGATGACCAGCACGGCCGGGGGGCCTGGCGGCGACAGCTTCGGGTGGATCAACCGGGCGCTGATCGCCTCCGGCAGGACCGGGCCGCACATCAACGCCTACGGCGGCGAGGACCGGATCTGGTTCGGACCGGAGGGCGGCCAGTTCGGGCTGTTCTTCCCGCCCGGCGCGCCCTTCGACTTCGCGCATTGGCAGACGCCCGCGCCCGTGGACACCCAGCCCTGGCCGGTCACCGTGCGGACGCGCGGGTCGCTGACCTTCGCCAAGACACTCACCCTGACCAACCACAGCGGCACCCGGTTCCGCGTGCGCGTCCGCCGCACGGTCCGGCTGCTGACGCCCGGCGACGTCCGCCGGGTCCTGGGCGCCGCGCCGCCCCCCGCCGTGCGCGCCGTCGGCTACGAGACCGACAACCGGATGACCAACGCGGGCCGGGCGCCGTGGCGGCCGCGGACCGGCCTGCTCTCGATCTGGATCCTGGGCCAGTACATCCCGTCGCCGGTCGGGGCCATCGTGATCCCGTTCCGGCCCGGTCCGGTCGCGACCATGGGAAAGATCGTCAACGACGCCTACTTCGGCAAGGTGCCGGGGGGCCGGCTGAGGATTGACGCGGCGCGGGGGGTGCTGTTCTTCAAGGACGACGGCAAGAAGCGGGGCAAGATTGGCATCGGCCCGCGGCGCGTCAAGGACACGCTCGGCAGCTACGACCCGGCGCGGCAGGTGCTGACGGTGGTGCGCTTCGGGCTGCCCCCGGGACCGGCGCGGTACGTCAACTCCATGTGGGAGATTCAGAGGGACCCCTACGGCGGGGACGTCGCCAACGCCTACAACGACGGCCCGCTGGCGACCGGCGGCCATCTGGGGCCGTTCTACGAGCTGGAGTCCTCGTCGCCGTCGGGCGCGCTGTCGCCGGGCCGGAGCCTGGAGCATCGGCGGGCGACGATCCACCTGCAAGGTCCGCCCGCGGCCCTGGACCCCCTCGCCGTCCGCCTGCTCGGCGTCCACCTGGCGGACGTGACCCAGGCCTTCTCGACAGGAGAGTGATTCTGATGCGTTTTTCTTTTACGTCCATGGGTCGGCGGCTGGCCCCCATGCTCGCCGCTGCCCTGTTGTCCGCCGTGACGGCGGCGTGTGCGGCCCCTGCGGCCGACTGGAACGCCTCGCTGAACACATTTAGCACGGCGGGCAAGGGCGAGCCGGTCCTGAACGGCTACAAGGAGGTCACCCTGCTCGACCACACGGGCAAGGGCTGCCTGACCCACATGTGGTTCGGCGGCGAGTGGCCAGGCTATGAGAAGACGCGCCTGCGGGTGTACGTGGACGGGGAGACGACGCCCTCCATTGACATGGCGCTGGGCATGGGCCACGGCGTTGGCTTCGCGGACCAGGAGGCCCGCTGGGGCAGCAGCCGCATGGGCAAGACGGGCGACGCGGGCGGCCTTTATAACACCTACCGCATCCCTTACGGCACCCGCATCCGCGTGACGGCGCAGCGCTCCAAAGACTCCCCGGACGGGGCGCCGTTCTGGTGGATCCTCCGGGGGACGGACGGGCTGCGGGTCGTGCTGGGCGGCGTTCGGCTGCCGGAGCGTGCCCGGCTCAGGCTGTACACGCGCGACGACGTCACCGCCCGGCCGCTGGAGGAGCTGACGCTGTGCGACGTGAAGGGCGCGGGCGCCCTCTACGAAGTCGCCATCGCCGCGCACGGTCTGACGGACACCGGCGGCTGGCACGCCCTGAGCTTCATGGAGGGCTGCCTCCGCGCCTACTTCAACGGCGGCCCGACCCCCGAACTGCTGTCGTCGGGCTTTGAGGACTACTTCATGGGGACCTACTACTTCCAGAAGGGCCGCTATGCCAACTCTTTGGCGGGCGTCACGCACCTGGACCCGGCGGGCCGCTCCGTCTCCGCCTACCGGTTCCACGACGAGGACCCGGTGTTCTTCCAGAGGGGCCTCCGGCTGACCTGCCGCGACGGCGACACGGAACACGGGACCAAAGACGGCCCGGCGTGGGGAGGCCCGCCGGCGACCACGTTCACCACCTACGCCTGGGTCTACCAGTGGTGACAAACGGACGCGAGCCGTCAGCGTTCAGGCAACCGGCCGGAGGTGGCCTGTGGCTGGAGCCGCCTCTGCGGGAGAAGTACCCCATGGCTTTCGCCTGGTCCGGCGGTACTTCGGCTCGCCGAACACGTCCGTGGCGCCTCCGGGCCGGTCGAGGATCGGTATCTGGAGAGGGTGGGGGTGAATGGCCTGGACCTGCCGGAATGCTGGCTTGAGAATGGCGCCAACAGCCTGGCCGTCTTCGACGAAGACGGAAACTCCTCGGCAGGAGTCCAGATTGTTGTGGAGGCCGATGCCTCCCGCACCACCACAAAGTACTGACCTCTCTATGGAAAAGGACAACGGGTGTTCTTTCATGAAATCGGCTGCACGCTT
>JAFAZD010000034.1 GCA_019239955.1 Armatimonadota bacterium
CGTCGTCGTGCAGGAGCCGTCCGGCCAGATGGGCGCCATGCGCATGAACCACCTGCATCCTCCGTTCGACAACCCGGCGATCCGCCGGGCGATGGTCGCCGCGGTCTCGCAGCAGGATTACCTGAGCGCCATCGTCGGCACTGATCCGAAAATGTGGCACGACGGCGTCGGCGTGTTCTGCCCCGGCACGCCGATGGCGAGCGACGCGGCCATGCAGACCCTGACCAGCCCGCGCGACCTTGCCAAGGTTCGCGAGGCGGTCAAGGCGGCCGGGTACGACGGGCGCAAGGTCGTGCTGATCGCGGCAACGGATTTCCCTGTCCTGAAAGCCATGGCGGATGTCGGCGCCGACATGATGCAGCGCGCCGGGTTAAACGTTGATTACCAGGCGCTCGACTGGGGCAGCGTGGTCACGCGGCGCGCCAAGAAGGACCCGCCGGACAAGGGCGGCTGGAACGTGTTCTTCACTGCGTGGGCCGGCACCGACCAGCTCAACCCGGCGGGGCACCTGATGCTCCGCTGCAACGGGCTGGATGCCTGGTTCGGCTGGCCGACCAGCGCGAAAATCGAGGCGCTTCGTAACCAGTGGTTCGACGCGCCGGACGTGCCAACCCAGGCGCGTATCTGCGCCGACATTCAGCGCGAGGCGTTGGAGGAGGTGGTGCCGTATATCCCGCTCGGTCAATACCTGCAGCCAACGGCTTACCGGACGAACCTGCAAGGCGTGCTGAACGGGTTTGCCTTGTTCTGGAACGTGCGGAAGACGTGACATCATAGCCACGTTGCGTTGGTCAGTTTCGGGGCTTGCTATGAACGTCAAGGCCGCCGCGCTCGCCGCGGTCATCGCCCTCTCGTGTTAGCTAGACCAACCAGCTACTTAGCTCGGTTTTGCGCCTTTTCGGGAGGTGAGTTGGGCTGAACGGCGCTGATGGCGACATGACGGGGTCTGTCTGATCTACCCTGGAGCGTTCAGTCGTGCCCTCGTCTTCGTCCGTGTCCGCCGGGCTGCTCGCGGCGTGGCTGGCGCCGTTCGCCGGCCTGTTCACCCGCCCGACCTGGAAGCGGGTGCCGGTGCTGGTCGAGGGTGTGCTGCTCGCCCTGCACCGGCGCACGGTCAGCGCCGCCCTGCGCGCGGCGGGGCGGGACAGGGCGTCCGGCTTCGCCCGCTACCACCGCGTGCTGAACCGGGCGCGATGGTCCGCCCGCGCCGCGGCACGCGTGCTGCTCGGGCTGCTGGTGACCGCCTTCGCGCCGGATGGGCCGGTGGTGATCGGGGTGGACGACACGCTGGAGCGGCGCTGGGGCAGGCGCATCGGGGCGCGCGGCATCTATCGTGATGCGGTGCGCTCCAGCCACGGCCACTTCGTCAAGGCCAGTGGCCTGCGCTGGGTGTCGCTGTCGCTCCTGGCGCCGATCCCGTGGGCGGCGGGTCGCGTCTGGGCGCTGCCGTTCCTAACCGTGCTTGCCCCCTCGGAGCGGTTCGCGCGGGAACGCGGCAGCAGTCACAAGAAGCTGACCGATTGGGCCAGGCAGGCTCTGCTCCAGGCCGCGCGCTGGCTGCCGCCGGGCAGGCGCGTCGTCGCCGTGACCGACAGCGGCTACGCGGCGCTTGACCTGCTCGGCAGTGTCCGGCGTCGGATGTGCGTCGTGACCCGGCTCAGGCTGGATGCGCGCCTGTTCGACCCGGCCCCGCCGCGCAGGCCCGGCACGATCGGGCGACCGCGCCTTGTCGGGCGACGCCAGCCCACGCTGGCCCGGCGCCTGGTGGACCCGCATACGCGCTGGCAGGCCATCATCGTCGCGGGCTGGTATGGGGGCGAGGACCGCCGCGTCGAGGTCGCGACCGGCACCGCGGTGTGGCACCACCCAGGGCTGCCCGTCGTGCCCCTGCGCTGGGTCCTCGTCCGCGACCCCATGGGCGAGTTCCGCCCACAGGCGTTCCTCTGCACTGACCCGGAGGCCGCGCCTGCGGACATCCTGGCCTGGTTCGTGCGGCGCTGGTCCACCGAGGTGACGTTCCAGGAAGCGCGCCGCCACCTCGGGGTCGAGACGCAGCGGCAGTGGTCCGACCTGGCCATCGCGCGCACCACGCCCTGCCTGCTCGGCCTCTACTCGCTCGTGACCCTGTGGGCGCACGACCTGCGCCGCTCGCACAGGCTGCTGCCGTCCACCGCCGCCTGGTACGCGAAGGAGCGCATCACGTTCAGCGACGCGCTCGCCATCGTGCGTCGCGCCCTCTGGGCCGAGGCGGCTTTGCGCACGTCCCGGCGACAGCGCGACCTCGTGGAAGTGCCCAGGCCCCTGCTCAGCCGCCTGACGATGCTCGCCTGCTACGCTGCCTGAAGGCGCAAAGCCGAGCTTAGGGGATCTCCTGGATGTCGAAGCGAGTAACCTTGCCATCCTGAAAGCGGAAGACGTGTCCAACCGTCTTGTCCCTCAGCCCGTGCGTCTGGCCCTGTAGCGGCTTGCCTTCGAGGTCGCGGACGGACTGCCGAACCTCTGCGACGACCGCGCCGTCCGCAGCCCTGCGGAAGCTCACCGGCTCGACGTGCGGACTGACGATGGTCCACTGGCGCGTCCAATACTCGCGGACCGCCTCGCGACCGCGAACGTGGCCGCCATCCATGCCGTTGGCCCAGGCGACATCATCGGCGAGCACAGCGAGCACGCCGTCGATGTCCCGCGCGTTGAAGCGGTCGTAGATGCGCCTGAGGAGTTCGATATCAGCGCTCATCGGGTTCTCTCCTTGGCATGGCGTCCGCCTTACGTCAGAGGAGGGCAGTTAGATATATATGCACGTATGTATCAGGGCGTCGGGCAACGCAAGGGGGATGATGGAGATGGAGCTGGATGTGCTCGCGACGCCGGGGCACCTGATCAGCCTCGCGGCGCGAGGCTTTGCCCGCCTGAGCGAGGCGCGTCTCAAGCCGCTGGGATTCGGCGTCGGCCACCTTCCGGTGCTGGTTGCGCTTCAGGACGGCCGGGCAATCACGCAACGTGATCTCGCCCGCTTCGCTAAGGTCGAGCAGCCCCCGATGGCGCAGATGCTCGCCCGCATGGAGCGAGACGGACTGATCCGGCGGACACCCGACCCGGCCGACGGACGTAGCAGCCGCATCACGTTGACGAAGGCCGCAGAAGCGCGCCTGCCGGACGCGGTCGCAGCCTTGCTGCAAGG
>JAFAZD010000048.1 GCA_019239955.1 Armatimonadota bacterium
CGCGGACGCCGTGCTGCTGATCGCCGCCGCCCTGCGCGTCGACCAGCTCAAGCACTACCACGAGTTGGCGCTGACGCTGGGCCTGACCCCGCTGGTGGAGGTCCACACGGAGCGGGAGATGGAGACGGCGCTGGCCGCGGACGCGACTCTGATCGGCATCAACAGCCGCGACCTGAAACGATTCGTCACCGATCTGGCCGTCGTCGAGCGCCTGGCCGCGATGGTCCCCGAAGGCGTCACCCTGGTCGCCGAGAGCGGCATCAAGACGGTGGAGGATGTCGCCCGCGTCGCCCGTGCCGGCGCGCACGCCATCCTGGTCGGCGAGACCCTGATGCGCTCCCGCGACATCGGCCTCGCCGTCAAAGCGCTGCTCGGCACGGCCTGACTTCCGCTGCTCAGGCTGACGGAGATGGACCGGCGGCTCAACGATGCCGACCCCATCTACCTCTGAGCATCGGCGGGCTTGAGCAGGTCGGCGTAGACGCCCGGAGTGCTGTCCGGGATGACGACTGCCCCGACCGTCTTCCGATAGAACTCCACCGGGCCGGCCGCGCCGATGATGCCGTAGGCGTAGCCCAGGTCATAGAGGCCCCACAGCGACGCCAGCAGCAAGGCCGTGCCCAGCCCGCGCCCCCGGTGCGCCGGGTCCACGCCCGTCGGGCCGAAGAACGCCCGCCGCGTTGCCTCATACGCCCCGAACCCGGCGATCTGCCGATCTACCAGCGTCAGAAAACACGTCACCGGCTGCCGCGCGAACGCCGCCGCCGTCTCGTCCGCCCAACTCTGGGAAAAATGCGTCCCGATGAACTGCGACACGCGGGTCAGCTCAAACGTGTTCGCCCGCCGCAAGATAACGCCCTGCGCCCGCAGCGCCGCCTCATCGGGCCGGGGCGGCAGTTTGTAGAGTGGCACAAGCAGATCAGGCATAAAGCACTTCCAAACGGCACGGCCCCCAAGTTACCGGCCCCTCTCCCATTCTGATGGGGGAGGGGTCGGCTTTAGCCGGGGGTGGGGGCCTCACCCCGTCAGCGCGTTCAGCGACTTCAACAACTCCGTCGCCAGCGCCGCCGCCGCCGGATCCTGGGCGAACAGGTCGGGGTGCAGCACCGCCGCGATCTGCCGCCGCGCCTGCCGCAAGGCCTCCGGGCCGAGGCGGGCGGCGACGTGGGCCAGGGACACGTCGCCCGTCGCCGCGTGCTGGGCCGCCAGCAGCGCGATCTGCCGCTCCGCCGCCTGCAATCGCCGTTCGGCCGTCACGGCCCGCGCGCGCATCTGCTCCCAGCCCTGCTCGGACTCCGTCAGCCGCCGCCGCAGGTCGCGCGCCTTCGCCTTCATGGCCTCGTGCCGGGTCGCCAGCCGCTCGTGAACCTCCGGCGCGACGGGCCGCGCGCAGTCGCCCTTCGCCCCGATCAGGTCGCGCAACGCCGGGGTGCGGTAGATCGTCGCCCGCGAGACCCCGGCCCGCTCCGCCACGTCCGCCACCGTGAACGCCGCCCCGATCCGCTCCAGGTCCCGCACCGCCGAAGCGACTCGCCGCGCCCGCGCCTCCGGGTCGTGCGGCTTCACCCCCCGCGTCCGCGCCGGCTTGCTTTTCGTCTTTGTGGTTGTCGTCACCGCGCCCGCACCGAGAATCAGGAAAAAGTTTCGGACAGTATACCTCACGCGCCGCCCGAACGTCGCCGCCGCGCCGCCGGCTGTGCCGTCAGCGCGCGCAGCAGCGCCGGCACTTCCGCCGCCAGTTCACGCGCCAGATATCCCAGGGCCCCCACCCGCCGCGCCAGCGCGTCGCCCGCACGCGCGTGCAACGCGACCCCCCACGCCGCCGCCTGCGCCGCGTCCGCCCCGCGCGCCGCCAGCCCCGCGATCAGGCCCGCCAGCACATCGCCCGATCCCGATGTCGCCAGCCCGTTATTGCCCGCGCGGTTGGCGTACAGCACCCCATCCGGGGCGGCGATGAACGTCTCCCGGCCCTTCAGCGCCACGGTCGCCCGCAGATCGGCGGCCACCCGCCGCGCCGTCGTCACCGGGTCCTGCCCGACCTCGTCCTTGCCCACGCAAAGGATGTTCGCCATCTCCCCGGCGTGGGGCGTCAGGATCACGCGACCCCCCAGATGGTGCAGCGCCGCCGCGTCCTCCTTCACGCAGGTCATCGCCGCCGCGTCCAGCACCACCGCCGTCTCTGCGAGGCGCGGCAGCACGTCCCGCATCAGCCGGGCCGCGTTGTCCTCGGCGATCATACCCGGCCCGAAGACGACGGACTGGACGACGCCCGCTAATTCCGCGACCCGCTCCGCCGCTTCGGGCGCGATCTCGCCGTCCGCCGTCTCCGGCAGGCCGAACACGCGCGCCTCGGGGACCGCGACGGCCAGCCGCGGCGCGAGACTCCGCCCGACGGCCAGCCGCAGCTTGCCCGCGCCCGCCCGCAGCGCCGCCTCCGCCGCCAGCAGCACCGCCCCCGGCGTCTCCGCCGAGCCGCCGACGATGAGGACACGCCCCCGACTCTCTTTATCGCCCCCCTCGTCCGCCGCCGGCAGCGGCCACGCGCGCAGCGCACGGGGAGTCAGAACGGTGGGATTGTTCTTGCTATCAGTTTCCATAGGTTGGAAAGAAGAATGCACGGCGGAGCGCCCGGGGAGGCGATGCCCCTGCCCTACGGCGTGACTTTCCAGAAGGTAGCCCCGGGGCCGTCGGTGCCGCCGGCGGCGGCGAGGAAGTTGGAGACGTCCATGGTCTTTGCGTTGTCACCCTTGAATAGCACCAGCACCTTGCCCTGCCCGATGCCCTGGCCGGCATGGTAGGTGGTGCAGGTGATAAAGGTGCCATCGGGTGCGTTCGGGAACATAATCTGGTGGGGGTCCGAACCAGGGCCGGCATTGGTCCAGGCGCGCTGGTAGCGGACCACGAAGGTCGTTGGGTCGGGCGTCCCATTGGCCCCGATGACGGCATTGGCGTCGTAGGCATCCGCAGCGTAAAACGTCTGGGTGGCAGGGGTCAGCATACCGTTAGGGGCCAGGACACCGATCGGGACCGTCTTGGTCTGTGTCTGGTCGGTGACGGTGTTGTTCGGGTCGGTGAAGACGTTGGGATCGTTGATGTACTGGGGAAAGAGGCTGCCGATGGGGCGCGCCTGGGACATGGACTGGCCGGGGACGGTGGCGTAGCCGAACAGCACGTCCGGGTAACGGCGGTTGTCCAGCTTGTACTTCTCAAGCGCCTGCGCGATCTGGTGGAGATTGGACATCACCGTCGCCTGTCGGGCCTTCTCCTTGGCGCTGAAGAACGTCGGAAACAGGATGGCGGCGAGAATCGCGATGATGGCGATCACGACGAGCAACTCAATCAGGGTGAACGCTCGGGCGGCGCGGCGCGGGCGGGCGTGGGTCAACATGGGGCCAGTCTCCTTCGGGCGTGTCGGTTCCTACCCTCTATTATGGCACGGCTGGCCGCAAAATGGGCGGCCCGGCAGGAAAAGCGGCGGCGGGGCGGGAACAGGGGGGCATGGGGGCGGGTGTTTCGGCGGAGCGGCTGGCCGCCGCGGAGGCGCTGCTGGCGGAGGGCGTGGGGGACGGGCTGTACACGCACGCGGCCTACGCGCTGGCGCGCGGGGGGCGGGTGCTCGGACGGCGCGCGTTCGGCGTGGCGACGCCCGACACAGTCTTCGACCTGGCCTCGCTGACCAAGCCGATGGCGACGGCGACTCTGTGCCTGCAGCTCGCCGAGCAGGGCCGGCTGCACCTGCGGCAGTCGGCGGCCCATTTTTTTGAGGCGTTCGGGCCGCAGCCGCACCTGGAGGGCGTGGAGATCCGGCACCTGCTGACGCACACCTCCGGCCTGCCGCCGGTTCCCCGCTGGGTGTCCGAGGCACCGGCATCGGATCGGAACGCGCTGGTGCGATCCGCGCTGGGGACGCCGCCGCTGCGCCCGCCGGGGGGCGGCTACACCTATTCCGACGCCGGCTACATCCTGCTCGGTGAGATCGTGGCGCAGGTGGCGGGGCGGCCGCTGCCGGACCTGTTCGCCGCCGGGGTGGCGGAGCCGCTGGGGCTGACGGCGACGGGCTTCGGCCCGCCGTCCGTACGGCCCGGACGCCTTGCGCCGACGGAGCACGGGGCCGCGCCCGGCCTGGTGCATGACCCGCGCGCCCGTGATTTGGGCGGCGTGGCGGGCCACGCGGGGCTGTTCGGCACGGCGGACGACGTGCTGGCCTACGCGGAGGCGATTCGCACGGGCGGGCCGCCCGTGCTGTCGCGCGCGGCGGCGGCGCGGATGCGGGTCAGCCAGATCGCGCCCACGGTCGGCGCGCAGTCCTACGGCTTCTTCTGCGCGGGCAATGACTTTCTGCCGGGGGGCGATCTGCTCTCCGACCGCGCCTTCGGCCATTCGGGCTTCACGGGTACGCTGCTGCTCATTGACCCGGAGTACGACCTGTCGCTGGCACTCTTGACCAACCGTGTGGTCAACGCCGGTGAGGACGGGAGCCGCTTCCTGCGCCTGCGCCGCTTCTGGCTGAACATGGTCGCCGCCGCACTGGAATGAAGCCCCCACTACAAAGTTGACTTCCCCTCACCGAGCAGAGTAAGATTGAAGACGCCAGGCCGCCTCCCTGTTTCTGGGGTAATGGATGTTGTTGCTATGCACATCGGCCACTACTTCTGACGGGGGTGCCAGAGGGACTGGCCGCGTCCAGCCTGGGGCCATGTCAGCTGCGTTTGCGGGAGGCCGAAGAGGTGATTGTTCGTCCGTATCAGCCGACGGATGAGGAGCAGGTCGTTGCATTGTGGCATGACTGCCAACTGGTCGTGCCGTGGAACGACCCGAAAGAAGAAATTGAGCGCAAGATGCAGGTGCAGCCGGAATTGTTCCTAGTGGGCGTCGTCGGGGAGCGCGTCGCGGCCACCGTGATGGCGGGCTATGACGGCCATCGCGGGTGGCTCTACGCGCTGGCGGTCGCCCCCGACCGGCAGAGGCAGGGCCTGGGCCGGCGCATGGTGGAGGAGGCCGAGGCCCGGCTGAAGGCACTCGGCTGCCACAAGATCAATCTTCAGGTGCGCGCCTCCAATACGGCTGTCATCGGTTTCTACGAGGGCCTGGGGTTCTGCGTCGAGGACCGGGTGAGCATGGGCAAGCGGCTGTGAACGGTAGGCGCACAAGGGAAACCAGCTCGTGTATAGTTTGAGTGCGCCTGCCCCAGGAGAGAACACATCCGCTGGATCACCGCGACGGTAGGTAGGTCACGCGCCAGAGTCTGCCGCCACCGTCGTCGCTGATGAGCAGGGAGCCGTCCCGCATCTGGGCCACGTCCACCGGGCGGCCCCAGACCTGGCCACGCGGGGTCTCCCAGCCCCAGACGAAATCTTGATAATCGCCGCGCGCCTTGCCGTCCGGGCCGAAGGGGAGCAAGACCACTTTATACCCGGTCTTTTTGGCGCGGTTCCAGGAGCCGTGCAGGCCGACGAACGCCTGGTTGCGGTAGGCGGGCGGGAACTGAATTCCGGTGTAGAACAGCACCGACAGGGCCGCGCTGTGCGCCTGAAGCAGCACGTCCGGCACGATCACGCGCGAGGCCAGTTGGGGCCTCGCGGGCACGCGCCGGTCCGGGTGCGCGCCGATATAGAAGTAGGGCCAGCCGTAGAAGCCGCCGGGCCGCACCGACGTGACGTAATCGGGCGGCAGGTCGTCCCCCAGGCCGTCGCGCTCGTTGACCGCCGCCCAGAGCGCGCCGCTCACCGGGTTGAACGCCAGGCCGACGGCGTTGCGCAGACCGCTCGCGTAGACGCGCGGACCGCTCCCGTCCGGGTTGAACTCCAAAATCGCCGCCCGGCGCGCCTCCTCCACGCCGACGTTGCTCTTGGACCCGACGCTGACATACATCTTTCTCCCGTCGGGCCGAAAGACGATGCGCCGCGTCCAGTGCTGGTGGTAGCCGTAGCCCGGCAGGTGCGGCACGACCGTCTGCGCCGGCCCCCGCGCCGTGAGGTCGCCGGCTCGATAGGGGTAGCGGACGACGGAGTCGATGTTGGCGACGTAGAGAAAGCGCGGGCGCGGCCCCGGCGGGTAGAAGGCGAGGCCGAACGGCTGGGTCAGATGCGAGGCGAAGACGGAGCGGACATCCGGCCGGCCCTGCCCATGCGAGTCGCGCAGCACGACCACGCGCCCCGGCCCGTGCTCCGAGACAAACACGTCCCCGTTGGGCGCGACCGCCATCACGCGCGGCGTCCGCAGACCGCCGGCCCATTCGGCGACATGGAAGCCCGGCGGCGCGTGCAGAGCCGCGCCCGGCGGGCGGGCGACCAAATGCGGCCCGTTGTCCGCGGATTGGGTTGCGTAGGGCGGCGGCAGGCGCTTCGGGTCAATCCGGTGTGTCCCCGCCAGCGCCGTGGAACAGAGGAGGCCCGCCGCCACCGCCGCGCCATACCGGAAATGGGCCAAGCCGCGCTGTGTCATGCCGTCATCTTACCCGGCACGCGATGAACGAAGAAATTCACGGAAACTTAATATTGCCTTAACGCACCGTTAATCTTGGGCCGCCATAATGGGAACGTGGCTTGAGGTTGAAGAGACCTCCCATTGCTCATCCCCTATTTCCGGCCGCGGCGCAAGTCGCGGCCTTTTTTTGCCTGCCTCGGTCGGGTAAGATGTCGGCATGACCGACACCGAACAGGCCCACCTGGAAGGGTTCCTCTCCGTCCGCGCGGCCCTGGAGTCTGGGAGTCGCGAGGTCCACGCCCTCCTGCTCCGTCAGGACAAGGACGACGGCCAGACCCACTGGCTGGAGCGGCAGGCCGCCGCGCGGGGCGTCCCCGTCCGCCGCGTCGCCGCCGGGGAGATCGAGGCGCAGGCCGGCGGCAAGACACACGGCGGCGTCCTCGCCACCGTCGGCCCGCGCCGCTTTGTCTCCCTGGACGACCTGCTGCCCCCCGGCGGCGAGGACGGCTGGGTCGTGATGCTTGACGGCGTGGAGGACCCGTTCAACTTCGGCGCGGCGGTGCGCTCGCTCCACGCCGCCGGCGCGGCGGGCCTGGTGGTGCGGCCCCGCAACTGGCTCACCGCCGCCGCCACCGTCGCCCGCGCCTCGGCGGGGGCGTCCGAGCGCCTCCCCACCGCCGTCGCCGAGACCGCCGACGCCGCCGCCTTCTTCCGGGGACACGGCCTCGCCGTCGCCTGTGCCACCGACGCCCCCCCGTCTGTCTCCCTCTATGACGCCGACCTGTCCGCGCCGCTGTTCCTGCTGATCGGCGGCGAGAAGCGCGGCCTCACCCGCTCCTTCGAGGCCGCCGCCGACCTGCGCCTCCGCATCCCCTATGCCCGCCCCGAGGCCTACTCCCTGGGAACCGCCGCCGCCGCCGCCGTGCTGGGATTCGAGATCATGCGCCAGCGGAGCCGCAAAACACCCCGGACCGATATCAACAGGAAGGCACGGTAATCGCTCGGAAATAGGTTAAAATAGCCCCATGGCAAAGATCAAGAGCATCGAACTGACCGGCGACGAACGCGCCGTCCTGGAGAAGGCTTGGCGGCGGGTCGGCTGCTGCGAGCAGGTCGTCAACACCTGGCTGGGGGGCTACCGGGCGCGGGACCTCGATGGGCCGAAGACCTGCAAGGGGCGGAGCCGCCGGGCCATCCTCCAGCAGCGGTACGTGCCCCTGGAAATGGCCGGGTTCTGGCTGGCATCCGCCGGTCCGATCTCCTTGTCTCGCTGGCTGCTGCGCCGATCCACCCCGCAGACCCGGTGGGACAGGCGCGCGTGGGTCCGGTTTCATCTGAGCGGCAAGGTGCGGCTGGAGGTGCAACAGCCCGGGCAAAGTTATGTCATACAAGGACAGGTTCAGCAGCAACTCGCCGCGGTTCACGCGGATGAGGTCATTTTCGATGCCCCGCCATCTCGAACAGCCAGCGGGCATTGAGCGTCAGGATGAGAGCGTGTCATGAGTTTGTTCGTCCGTCGGGCAGTGCCGGAAGACGCGGCGGCACTCGCTGCTGTGGAAGTGGCTAGCTCGCGGGCGGCGTACCGGGACTTGATGCCGGCGGCATTCCTCGCCGGTCTCTCGATTGAGGAAAAAGCGCAGAACTGGCGCCAGGATTTTGCGAGGCACACGCCGTCCGGGCGGGAACGTGTCACGGTCGCGGTGGGAGAGGCAGGGATCGTTGGTCTTGTGAGTGTGGGGCCCGTGCTGGAGGAGGCCGAGGCGGGAATCGTCTACCTGCTCTACGTCATGCCGGAGCATTGGGGCGGCGGCGTGGGGAAGGCTTTGATGAACACGGCCATGGCGGATTTTCGGGATATGGGGATGAGCGAGGCAGTCCTCTGGGTCTTCCGGGACAATCACCGCGCCCGACGCTTTTACGAGAAATTTGGCTGGCAGGCGGATGGGCAGACGAGCACCCGTGATTACGGCGGAGTCACGCTTGAGGCGCTCTGCTACCGGCGGGCCGTGGAAACATGAGCCAAAAAGGGGCACGGCATCTGCCGCGCCCCCGATGATTTAGCGTTCGCGCCCGGCGCGTGAGAAGCCGCCTTCAGCCCAGTTTGCCTTTGAGCAGGCCCTTGGCCTTGTCCGCCAGCTCTTTGTAGGCCGCCTGCGTCTCCCGGAAGAACTGCGCCAGCTTCTCGTCGCCCGCCTGCTCGGCGTCGCCGATGTATTGGCCCACCGTCTCGCCGCCCTGGAGCGCGTGGTAGAGCACACTGATCAGGTTGTACTGCTCGTCCCTCACTCCGGTCACATTTGGAACGTCAGTCATTGCCGTCTCCTTTCATTCCCCTCGGCCCTGCCTGGCGTCATGGGCGCCTGTAGTGCTTATGTAGCCAGAGACACGCCGCACCAAACCTGTTCCTGTCAGCAGGCGCAAGACGATTTCAGCGGGGCGAAGAGGCGGCGGTAGAGGTTGGTCTGGAGCAGGGTTTCGGGGTCGCACTCGGCCTTGAGGGCGAAGAACGCGCCGTCAGGCAACCCGCACTTGGCCTTGATCGCGCCTCACCCCCCATTGCTGAAGGCTAGAGCCTTACCGCCTCACCTCCGAATGGGGAAGCGCTCAACGATCCGGCCGCTGATGTCCCTGCGCCCTGCTGCCTTCAGGTGCCAGTCGGCCTCAGGTGACGGCTTGACGACGGTGTAGTAATAAACCGAGTCACTCCCATTTTTGGAAAAACTTTCCGTTCTTGACACGGGGAAGTGATCGGGCTTCGTAAAACCGGAATACGGAAAGAAGCCGTGATCTTCTTTGCTGACACCTGGCAACATGTTCTGCTGCTTCAAGCGACCCAAGTAGGCAATTGCCCCCAGCATGAGATCACCGCCCGGAAGCTGTTTAATGCGATCCTCGTATGGCCTCTGCTCCGAATTCGGGTAGCGCATCTGCTTCATGTCCTCCAAGTAGAGCGACAACGGCAGCAAACCCACTTCGGCCCGCCTTTTGTCGACGCTTGCTGCGTCAACTATCGGCTCCGGGATGGGGGTATGGTCAGGCCACTGATTAAAGGGCTTTAATCGAGTTCCATAAACTTGCGGTTTACCTTCCGACGCGAGAACAATGTCTTGCAAGAGGGCGTAATTTTGGCCTGAGGTTTTGAATGCCTTGTAGGCGGCACGGACATAAGGAAGCATTTCCTTTCGGAATGCATTATCGGAGTGCATCACAAGGAGGAAAGCGGCGTCACTTCCGTCACGCCCCACCAACTCGGGACCCGGCCAGCCGTACCGCTGGACGATCTGCTTGATGCGTGCAGAGTTGTCCGCCAAGCTTTTCTGACGGCGCGCAATGAGTGCCGCGTCCAATGTACCAGCGGCCTCTTTCGGGTAATACTCCTTGGCGATCGCTTGGTCTTCGGCGACGCGCTTCAGCAATTCAGCACGCAACTCGGGGTAACGAACCGTCACCGGGTCGGGATCTTCTGACACACACCGGCGTCCGACCAAAAGGCACACAACGAGCAACGTCCAGCAGAGGAACCGCACCACATTACACATGGTTGCCCATCCTTTAAGAGCCTATTCTCTTAACGCCTGTTCCCTCTCCCGCCCCTATCAAGCATTAAGCAGGCTTGAGGGGGGCGAGGAGGCGGCGGTAGAGGTTGGTCTGGAGCAGGGTTTCGGGGTCGCACTCGGCCTTGAGGGCGAAGAACTTGTCCACGCGGTCGGCCCCCAGGGCGTCGCGGACGGAAGCGCGGTGCAGGGCACTGTCCTTGGCGAAGTAGAAGCGGCCCCCGGCGTCCAGGACCAGACGGTCCATCTCGGCGGCAAGCGAGAGCAGGCCGCCGCGCGCGCTCTCACGGACGGCGAAGTCCAGGGCGAGGGAGTAGCCGTCCACGGCGTGGGTCATCAGGAAGTCGTCGGGCCGGTGCCGCTTGAAGACGCCCAGCCAGGGCACGATGCCATAGGATTGGGCCAGCCGCAACTGCGCGGAGAAGACCTCCTGCGCGTGGGCGGCGGGGACGAAGCTCTGGTACTGGATCAGGCCGCCGGGCTTGTAGCTGAACTGCCAATGGGGGACGTAATCCAGCAGGAAGGCGAAGCCGGCGTGGGACTGGTGATGCGTCTGGCCTACGCCCGCCTTCTCCCCGGCAAGATACTTGGCGAAGTTGACCAGGCGCATCCCCGGATTGTTGGCGAAGGGCTTCATGAAGCGCCACATCAGCGACTTGGGGACGACGCCGAACAGGGTGTCGGGCAGTTCTTGATTTGCGACCCGCAGGGTCTGCGCCGGCTGCGGGTCCTCCCCCGGGGCGAGGTAGTTGGCCTGGTGGACGAGGCCGCGTCCCAGGCCGTCGCCCTCGGCGAAGCAGTCTATCCAGCCGACCAGGTAATCCGCCCGCGCCAGACGCTCCTCAAAAATGTCAAACAGATGGGCGAGGCTGCGGTGCGGGATCGGCTCGACGTTGAGCAGGCCGGAGTAGACGCGCTTGAGGCGCAGGGTGAGACGGGTCATGACGCCGAACATGCCGAAGCCGGAGATGGCGGCGTGAAAGAGGTCGGCGTGATGGGCGCGGGAGCAGGTCTTGACCTCGCCGCTGGGGAGCATCAGGTCGAATTCCTCGATGTGGTCGCCGATGGGGCCGACCTTCCAGTTGTTCTTGCCGTGGATGTTCATGGCGGCCGCGCCGCCCAGAGTCGGGAACATGGTGCCGGGGACGACGTGCGGCCACCAGCCGTCCTCAATCGTGTGCTGCCAGAGCTGCTGGACGGTGACGCCCGGCTCGACCGTAACGGTCCCCGTGTCCGGGTTCCAGTCGAGGATGCGGCTCATGCGCGTCAGGTCGAGTACGATCCCCTCGGCATTGAGGGCGGCGTCGCCATAGGAGCGGCCCGCGCCGCGCAGGCCGATGGGGCGGCCCGTGCGCCGCGCCTCGTCGAAGATGGCGCAGAGGCCGTCGACGGTGGAGGGGCGGTAGACGTAGCCCATCGCGGCGGAGGCCATCCCCCACCCTTCCACGCGCTCCAGTCGCTCGGCAGGCAGTGTGGTCATACGCTCAGGTACTTGAAGAGGGGCGCGGGGATGGCGCGGAGGACGGTCATCACGAGCTTCCACTTGGCGGGGACGTAGGCGATGGGGGTTCCCGCGCGGGCGGCCTCCAGAATCTCCCGGGCGGCCTGCTCGGCGGGGATCATCAGGGGCAGCTTCAGGCCCCGCGTCATCGGCGTGTCAATCGGGCCGGGCTTGATGTTGACCACGGCGACGCCGCGCACGGCGAGCTGATTGTAAAGGGACTCCAGGTAGACGTTCAGCGCCGCCTTGGTCGCGCCGTAGACGGTGTTCTTGCGCCGCCCCCGGTCGCCGGAGACGCTGGAGATGCCGACGATGGTTCCTGATCGCGCCTTGCCGAACCGCTGCGCGGCCTCGTTGAGCCAGGCGACGGCCCCGGTGAAGTTGGTGGCGACGGTGTCCGCGTCCACCGCCGTCGGGAACTCGTCGGGGCCGATGCGCGGCATGACGCCGGCGGCGTAGACGATGAGGTCCAGGCCGCCCAGGTCCCGCGCGATCTCGGCGAACAGGGCCGGCACGGCGGCGATGTCGCGCACGTCATGCGGATAGGCGCAGGCGACGGACGCTTTCACCTCGGAATTCAGTCGGTCGGCGAGGGCGCATAGGGCGTCGGCCCGGCGGGCCACGAGGGCGACGCAGCAGCCGTCCTGGGCGAGCCGCCGGGCCAGGGCCTCGCCGATTCCCGACGAGGCCCCCACGATGACGGCGCGCTTGAAGGTGCTCGGCATCTACGACTTTCTAACTGCGGTGGGCGCACCAGAGGACGCCGTTGTGGATGACCCTGCGGACGTTGGCGTCGAAGTAGGTCGGATACGTCTCGTGGCCGGGGCGGAAGTAGAAGACGCGGCCCGCGCCGGTGCCCTGTCCCTTGCCGCCGCCGGGGCCGCTGGTGAATTTCGGGTCAATGCCCTCGCCGACGGTAACGGCAAACGAGGGGAAGTACTCGCCGCCGAGCGGGAAGTAGGACTGGAACAGCACGACGAGGGCGGGCGGCACGTCGAACGGCGCGCCGTACATCTCCTCGGCGGGCAGCGTGAAGTCGCTGACGCCCTGGCAGATCGGGTGCTTGGGGGCGCAGACGCGAATCTCCTCGGTGTCGGCGGGGTTCTCCGCCTCGCGCCAGCCGCCCTTCAAATGCCCGGTGCAGTTCAAGACTCCTCTGAACGTCTTGGAGTAGTGGGCCGAGTGCAGCGCGATAAAGCCCATGCCGGCGTGGACGGCCTTCACCACTTTCTGCGCGGTCTCGTCGGAGACCTGACCGTGCCGGGCGTGGCCCCACCAGATCAGCACGTCGGTGTTCGCCAGCGCCCCGTCGGTGATGCCCTGGCTGGGGTCGTCCAGATTCGCCGTGGCGGCGACGATCTTGCCGGCCCCATCTTCGTTCAGACCGTCGGCGATGGCGCCGTTCAGGCTTTTCGGGTAGAGGCTCTTGGGCGCGTGAGACGGGGCCTCGTCCCAGACGAGGACGCGGACGGGGGCGTTGTTATCGGCCATGAAGTTCTCCTTTGATGCGGGCTAAGTTACCCCGGTTCGGGCGGAATGAAACCGGAAATAATTACTCGCCGCCCGCGCCGACGCCGGGCTGGGTCATCTTGCGAGGGTCGAGCAGGTCATTGAGTTGATCGGCGGGGAGGATGTTTTCCGAGACGCAGAGGTCGCGGACGGTGCGGCCTTCGTCCACGGCGCGCTTGGCGAGCTTGGCGGCGCTGTCGTAGCCGATCACGGGCGCGAGGCTCGTCACCATGCTCATGGACCACTCCACCAGGCTCTCGGCGCGGTCTTTGTTGGCGGTCAGGCCGGCGACGGCCTTGTCCGTGAAGACCTGCACGGAGTTGGTCAGAAACGTCAGCGACTCCAGTACATTGTGGGCCATCACGGGCAGCATGACGTTCAGGTCCAAATTGCCGTGCGTGTTGGCGACGGTGACGGTGACGGCATTGCCGATGGTCTGGGCGCAGACCATCATCAGCTGCTCGCACATGACCGGATTCACCTTGCCGGGCATGATGGAGGAGCCGGGCTGTACGGCGGGCAGGGACAGCTCGCCCAGGCCGCAGCGGGGGCCGGAGGAGAGCCAGCGCACGTCGTTGGCGATCTTCAGCAGCGAGGAGGCGACCGTGGAAAGTTGATTGGCGAGTTCCACAGCGGCGTCCTGGCTGCCCTGCGCCTCAAAGTGGTTCTCCGCCTCGGTGAAGGCCAGGCCGAAGCGCT
>JAFAZD010000051.1 GCA_019239955.1 Armatimonadota bacterium
ACCCCGGTAGACCAGGTCGTTCCACTCCGGGATCAGGTTATTGACCGGGCAGCCGGACGCCGCGCCGTTCAGGATCGTCCCCGTGTGGCAGAACGGGATGCCGCAGTCCATGCAGCGCGCGCCCTGCTCCCGCAGCTTTGGCTCGTCCAGGTGCAGGTGGAACTCCTGCCAGTCTCGGATGCGCTCGATCGCCGAACGGTCCAGGGGCAGTTCGCGCAGATATTCAATAAACCCCGTGGGTTTCCCCATGTGTGCTCCTTAAAGTCCATCGTCCCGGAGGCCGCCTCCGAGGGCAGGGGCGCAGCATGCTGCGCCCCTGCGCGCCTTACCCGCCCCCGACGCGGGAAACGTCCTTCGCGTTCTCCTCAAACGCCGCCAGCAGCGCCTCTTCGCCGGAGAGGCCGGACTCCTCGACCCGGCGGATCGCCTGCAGCATCCGCTTGTAGTCGCGCGGCAGGACCTTGACGAACTTCGCCGCCACCTCGTCCCAGCGCTCCAGAACGTCCAGCGCCCGGCGGCTGCCCGTGTATTCGGCGTGGCGGCGGATCATCTGGCGCACCTCCTCCCGCTCGGAGAGGTCGTCCAGCGCCTCCAGATCCGCCATCTGCGTGTTGCAGCGGCGCGGGAAGTCGCCGTCCACGTCCAGCACGTAGGCAATGCCGCCGGACATGCCCGCGGCGAAGTTGCGGCCCGTCTGCCCCAGGATCACCGCGCGCCCCCCGGTCATGTACTCGCAACCGTGGTCGCCGACGCCCTCCGCCACGGCGATCGCGCCGCTGTTGCGGACGCAGAAGCGCTCACCCGCCACCCCGCCGAAATAGGCCTCGCCGCCCGTCGCGCCGTAGAGGGCGACGTTGCCGATGATGATGTTCTCCGACGGCACGAAGGTCGAGCCGGCGGGCGGGGAGACGATCAGCTTGCCCCCGGAGAGGCCCTTGCCGACGTAGTCGTTCGCGTCGCCCTCCAGCGCCAGCGTGATGCCCGGTGGGAGGAACGCGCCGAAACTCTGGCCCGCCGACCCCCGGAAGGTCAGCCGGATGGTGTCTTCCGGCAGCCCCGCCGCGCCGTAACGCCGGGTCACCTCGCTGCCCAGGATGGTGCCGGTGACGCGGTTGATGTTGCGGATCGGCAGGGTCTCCCGCACCGGCTCGCCGCGCTCCAGTGCGGGGGCGCAGAGCGGGAGCAGCGTGGTGATGTCGAGCGCCTGGGCCAAGCCATGATCCTGCGGAATCTGCTGATGGCGCCCGACCGTCTCCGGCACGTCCGGCTGGTACAGGATGGCGGACAGGTCCAGCCCCTTCGTCTTCCAGTGGTCCACGGCCCGCGTCGACTCCAATACGTCGGTCCGCCCGACCATCTCCTCAATTGAGCGGAAGCCGAGGGACGCCATGATCTCGCGCGCCTCCTCGGCGATGAAGCGCATGAAGTTGACGGCGTGCGCCGGGTCGCCGGTGAAGTTCTTGCGCAGCTCCGGGTTCTGGGTGGCGACGCCCACCGGGCAGGTGTTCAGGTGGCAGACGCGCATCATGATGCAGCCCAGCGAGACCAGCGGCGCGGTGGCGAAGCCGAACTCCTCCGCGCCCAGCAGCGCGGCGATGACGACATCTCGGCCCGTCTTGAGCTGCCCATCGGTCTCCACGACGATGCGCGAGCGCAGGTCGTTCAGCAGCAGCGTCTGGTGCGTCTCGGCCAGGCCCAGCTCCCAGGGGATGCCGGCGTGCTTGATGCTGGTCTGCGGCGACGCGCCCGTGCCGCCGTCGTGCCCGCTGATGAGCACTACGTCGGCCTTCGCCTTCGCCACGCCCGCCGCGATCGTCCCGACGCCGACCTCGGCGACCAGCTTGACGCTGATCCGCGCCTGCGTGTTGCTGTTCTTGAGGTCGTGGATCAGCTCGGCCAGGTCCTCAATGGAGTAGATGTCGTGGTGGGGCGGGGGCGAGATCAGGCCGACGCCCGGCGTCGAGTGGCGCACCTTGGCGATCGGCGGGTAGACCTTCGCGCCCGGCAACTGGCCGCCCTCGCCGGGCTTGGCCCCCTGCGCCATCTTGATCTGCAACTCACGCGCGTTGACCAGATAGTTCGACGTGACGCCGAAGCGGCCCGACGCCACCTGCTTGATGGCGCTGTTCTTGGAGTCGCCGTTGGGCTCCGGGACGTAGCGCTCAGGGTCCTCGCCGCCCTCGCCCGTGTTGCTCTTGCCGCCGATGCGGTTCATGGCGATGGCGAGCGTCTCATGCGCCTCCTTGCTGATCGAGCCGTAGGACATCGCGCCGGTCTTGAACA
>JAFAZD010000099.1 GCA_019239955.1 Armatimonadota bacterium
GCTCGTGCGGCGTCCACCCGGGGATCGCGCCCGACCTGTCCGAGCGCTTCTCGCTGCTGGCGGGCGAACACAACGGCCAGTGCGAGCGCCGATGGCGGCACCGCCAGGAACAGGCCACAACAACAACGCAGTCAAATCCATAGCCCCTGCCTCATTGCCGAATGGCGGGCATGGGAACATGTGCGCCCTTGATGCTGTGCCACAAAATTTCGTTCAACTCGTCGTCCGGGGCGGCGTCGGCATGGGCGAAGTCCATCCGGCGGCTGCGGGAGGCGCCGTAGGAGCGGCGGGTGTTCTTCTCGGCGAGGATGGCCGGGTCGGGTGGGAGGGCATCGAACGGCGTCAGGTCAGGGGCTGATGTGAAGACGCGCAGGGGGGGCGCGAGGGCGTCGTAGCGGGTCATGGGTGGGAGATGCAGCAGCAGTTCCATGGTCCGCAGCAGGCTGTCCGTGTTGTAGAAATGGCGGTCCACCGAACGGCGTCGGGTGTAGGGGGAGATGACGTAGGCCGTGGAGCGGTGGCAGTCCACATGGTCGGGGCCGTTCTGGGCGTCGTCCTCGACGACGAAGATAGCCGTATTCCTCCAGTAAGGGGAGTGCGAGACGGCCTGTGCGATCTCGCCGACGGCGTAGTCGTTGTCCGCCGCCATCGCGCGCGGCGAGTCCATGCCGGGCGTCGTGCCCGCCGTGTGATCGCGCGGCAGGCGGATGATCTCGAAGGCGGGCAGGCCGCCATTCTGGACGTAACGGTCGAACTCACGCTCCCAGGCGGCGAAGCGGCTGACGCCGCGCCCCGGGCCGTAGGCGTCGCTGTCGGGGAGGTTGAGGTCAAAGCCGGCGAAATCCGGGCACGTATGACCAGCGAGGATCGGCTTATCGGGCAGGCCCGGCAGTGTCAGGAAGCAGCCGTAATTACGCAGGGAGAGGCCCCCGCGGGCGACGGCGTCCCAGAGGTAGCCGCCCGGCGACTCGGCCACATCCGGCACGCCCAGCAGCGAGACGGGCGCGTCCCGGTTCTCGCCCTCATAGTCGTAGGGGCGGGCGCGGGGGCGCGGAGTCCCCTTGCGCTCGCTGTACTGCTCCGGCACGGTGCGCTGGACGTACTCGTTGGCGAAGCCCGCTGTGGACCAGTTCCAGCCGTCGGCGCTGACCTCGGCGCAGTCGTAGAAGTTGTCCAGCAGCACGAACCGCGCGGCCAGCGCGTGCTGGTTGGGCGTCACGTCCCGCCCGAACAGGGCCAGGGACGAGTCCCCGTTGCCCCGCGGCAGATCGCCCAGGACCTGATCGTAGGTGCGGTTCTCCTTGATGATGTAGAGGACGTGCTTGATGGGCAGGGCGGAGACTTGAATGGCAACGCGGGCGGCATCAGGGTCCAGGGGGGCGCTCGCGCCGCCGTCGGCCAGCACCTGCCGCGTCTGCCGCGCCAGCGCCCGCGCGTCCGGGAGGGGGATCAGGGAGACGCTGCCGCGCAGGATGTCCTCCACATAGCGCGCCGGGTCGCCGCGGCGCGTCGGCCCCGGCCCCTGCGGATTCGGGAGGCGCGCCGCGGCGCCCTTGCCGTCGGCCACGCACAGGGTCCGACCGTCCGGCAGCATCTCCGCCGCCGTCGGATACCAGCCGGTCGGGACGTAGCCGCGCAGACGCGCATCGTCGCGGGGGCCGTCCAGCGCCAGCACCGCGACGGCGTTCAGGTCGGCCAGCGTCACGTACAGCGTGCGCTCATCGGGCGCGAGCGCCAGCCCCGTCGGCGTCACGCCGGGCAGGGCGGCGCGCCCGGCCGGGCGCAGCAGGATCGTCCGATGCACCCGGTCCGTCCGCGTGTCCACGATCGAGACGGTGTCGCTGTCAGCGTTGGCGACGAAGAGGCGCCGCCCATCGCGCGTCAGCCGCAGGGCGTCCGGGTGCGCGCCGGTTACGATGTCCCGCAGCATTTTCATCCGGTGCGGGTCCACGACCGACACCACGCCGTCGCGCTCGGATGACACGTAGACTTTGGAACCGTCAGCCTGGGCCGCCACCGCCAGCGGGTAGCCGCCGACGGGAATCAGGCCGAGCCGCCGGTGCCCCGGCACATCGAGGACCGCCAGGGTGTCGGAGAGGTTGTTCGCCGCGTACAGCCGCGTCCCCGGCCCGTTCAGGGCGAGGCCGGCGGGGAAGCTGCGCCCGCCGGGAGCGGCGGGGTCCGGCAGTGTCCCCTGGGGCGTCAGCGCGCCCGATCCGCCCAGGCGGAACACGTAGACCTGATCCGTCGCGCCCCCCGCCGCGTAGACCTCCCGGCCCTTCGGCGACAGGGCCAGGCCCTGAAACGCGCCGCCGGTCGGAACATAGCCAAAATCGCCCCCCGGCGAGGGGTTCGGCGTCTGAAACGGCCGCCAGGCCCGCTCCACCCCCGCGCGGGCGTCCACCGTCGCCAGCCCCTGCAAGGCACCGCCGCAGGTGACGATGAGATCACGCCCGCCCGGCGCGACCGCCAGGCCCAGAGGGAGCGTCCCGCCCAGGACCGCCTGCCGGCCGGCGGGCCGCAGGCGCGGCCCCGTCGGCAGGCGGTCTCCGCCCGCGACGGCGCCAGGCGTGACAAAAAAGATGGGCCCGAGGGCCAGAATCGTCGAAAGTCGTGGCATAATAGAATCACGTCCCGGGACCGGGTCCGCCCCACGGCGTTGTACCCGAAGCGCGCCGGCCGCGGCAAGTGAAAATGCGGCATTTGCAGAAATCAATGTTTGAATTAGCCTCATTCTGGGGAACTTGTCGGGCCATTCACAGTATCAACCAGCAAGCCGTGACTTTAAGCCGGGACTTCAGATTGCCCGATTAATCGCTGATCGATCACAACCCCGTTCCGCCCGCCTCGGCGTCCGCCGAAGGAGAATCGCCGCCCATGGAATTTTGGAAGATTTACCGCATCGTCAAAGCCCGCCGCTGGATGATTCTGGGGCTGCTGCTGATCACTCTGCTGACCGTCTACACCGCCAAGAAGGTGGTGGACGAGAACACGCAGTACGCCGCCAGCGCCCTCGTCCTGCCCTCGACCGCCGCGATGTCCGCCGGCGGCCTCTTTCAGGACCGCACCCGGAACGGGGTGATGAGCCCGACCTACGACCGCTACAGCCGCACGGCGCAGTTCCTTCAGAACATCAAGATGCGGTTCCCGGACGCGCTCCAGCTGGCAGGCGAGCCGGCCGTGGACCAGAAGCGGGCCTTGGTCCAGGCCCTGAGCAGCAAGATGACCGTTGACATGGTCAACGACCTGCTTGGACGGCGGGGCAAGGACAAAATCAAGGACCTCAACTCCTTCTTGGCAAGCGTTCAGGACGAAAGGGACCTCGATCCCATCCTGAGGTACTTCCACATCCCCACGGATGACTCGATCTGGGTGGCGCGAGATTTCAAGGCTGACGCCCGGCAGCAGATGCGTGATGGCCTGTTCGCCACGCCGGTTTACGATACCACGGTCAACATGACTCCCGGGTCCTCGAATCCCACGCCCGTGCCCACGGACTATCTGCAGATCGTGATGAAGACCACGGATGCGAACACGGCCACGCAGCTGGCCAATCTGGTCGCCGCCGCGTTCATCAACGGCTACAAAAATGAAGGCCTCACCGATTACAACAACACCATCCGCACGGCCAGGGCGCAGCTGGAGAAGGCCCAGTCCGATTTGACAAAGGCGCGGGCGGCGCTGACGGAATTCCGGCAGAAGCAGCCCTACGTCGAGCTGCCCACCGCCGCCAACGTCGCCATCAACAACCTCGTCAGCCTGGACCGCAGCCGGCAGGCGGCCGAGCTCCAGCTGCAGGTCGCCCTGAGATCCGCCGCCACCTATTCCCAATTGGCCCAGGCCACGGGCGCGTCCCGCACCGTCAAGATGAACCCGCTGGCCCGCCCGCAGGTCATGCGGCTCCAGGAGCAGGTCCAGGACTTACAGGCGCAGCTCGCCACGTTGCAGAGCCGGTACAGCGATGCCATGCCCCAGGTGCAGCACGCGCAGGCGGAGCTCAAGGCCCGCAAGGCCGAGCTGGCGACCTTGCTGAGTCAGCCCTACGAGCAGTCCACGCCCAACGCGGAATACACCGCCCTGCTCAGCCAGGCCGACGCCGCCCGCGCCGAGGCCGCCCGCGCCCAGACCACCATCGCCGGCCTGGACACCCAGATCGCCCAGCAGCGCGCCCAGAATCAGACACTGCCGCAGGCGGAGAATACGCTTTCTCAACTGACGGAGGACGTCACCCTCGATCAGGCGAGCGTGGCTGCCGCCAGCCAACAGGTGATGGGCTTGAAGACGAACAACTCCCTCTTCAAGAGAGGGCTGATCTCCCTGGAGGAGGCCGCCGCCGAGGCTGTGCCGGACACCTCCGGCCCCGGCCTTGCGACCCTGCTCATCTACGGGGCGATCCTGAGCCTGATCATCGGCATCGCCGCGGCCATCGGCCTGGACTATCTGGACAACTCCGTGCAGACCATCCCCGACGCCGAGAAGCTGCTGGGGATGCCGGTCTCCGCCGTGATCCCGGCCATGCCGCCCGGCGACCCGCGCCGCCAGACGCGCCTGACGGTGAGCGACCCGCTCTCCCCCATCGCCGAGGCCTACCGCCTGCTGCGCACCGACCTGCTCTTCACGGCGGACGAGAAGCCGTTCCAGTCGCTGATGGCCGCCACCGCCAAACCCGGTCAGGGCGCGACCACCACCATCTGCAACCTGGCCGTGGCCCTGGCCGCGGTGGGCAAGCGCGTCATCCTGATTGACGCCGACCTGCGCCGGCCGAAGCTGCACGGCTTCTTCAACGTCTCCAACGAGACCGGCCTCACCAGCCTGCTGCGTGACGAGTGCGAGCTGGAGGAGGCGCTGAAGGTCACGGACATTGACAACCTGCTCGTGCTCCCCTCCGGCCCGCTGCCGCTCAACCCCGCCGAGCTGCTGGCCTCGCACAAGATGCGCGCCCTGCACGAGCGCCTGAAGCCGCACACCGACTTCATCCTGGTGGACACGCCCTCAGCCATCGCCTTCAGCGACTCGGCCATCCTGGCCTCGTTCCTGGACGCCGTGATGCTCGTGGTGCGCGCCCAGGAGACGCCGCGCGGCAGCGAGATCCAGCTCAAGAATCTGCTCAACAAGGCCCGCGCCAACGTCGTCGGCGTCGTCCTCAACGGCGTCAAGCCCCAACTGGTCGACTCCTACTTCTACCACGCCGCGTACTACCCGCAGATCACGCCGGGCAACGGACACGCGCTCGCCAACGGCGGCGTGCTCCCGCCCCCGCCCAACGGCAGCAACGGGAACGGCGGCAGCCACAAGACCCTGGAGGGCGAGAACGTCGGCGAGGCGGTGTCCGTCCGCTCCGCCGCCGAGGGCCAGCACGACATCGAGAGCACGGCGGTCATGGACGACGTGATCCACGACGACATCGTCACCGTCACTCCGCCCAAGCCCCGACCCCGGTTCAGCCTGCGCCGCAGGCCCGGCAACGACGACCGTAACTGACGTGCGAACTTAAGAAGCCCCCTCCCATTGAACGGGAGGGGGCTTCTTGTTTGTCGCCGACGGCCTCAGCAGATGGAAACGAGAAAAAGAAATGGATGGCGATTATTACTAGAGAAAAAGTAGACAATTTTCCCGAAAGAACCGCGCGGCGAAGCGCGGGTCTTTGGTCGCCTTGCGGCGAACAGAAAATGAAGTCGGCGAGGCTTACATGCCCTTCATGCCGCCCTTACCCTTGCCCTTCATTCCACCTTTCATTCCGCCCTTCATGCCACCTTTCATGCCGCCCTTCATTCCACCCTGCATCTGGGCGACTGTGGACTTGGCGGAGAGGGTGCCGGTGGGGGAGGCGGCGAAGACGGCGGGGACGACGAGGGCGACGCCAGCGGCGGTCGCAACGAACTTGCTGATCAGCTTCATCATGGAAACTCCTTAAAGAGGTATTCGGACATGCTTGTTAGCGTCGCCGTCCCGGTAAAAGTTCCGGGCTAAAGGAATTTATTGATATTTTTTTCGCGCGCCTGCGGGCGGGGAACACGCCGCCTCGGGGAAGAGTCAACAACAGAAAATGGAACGGAGGAGAACATTGGCTCACATCACATCCGCACGCCGGATTCTTTCGGCCTTGCTGTTCCTGCTGCTGGCGCTCGGCGCGCTGGCCGGCTGCGACTCGTCGCACACCGACAAGGTCTCCGACATCGTTAACAACCCCTCGGCTTACGCCCACAAGGACGTCACCGTCGCGGGCGAGGTCACCCGAGTCTACGAGTTGCCACTGGGCATCTCCGATTTGGCCGCCTACCGGGTGAGCGACGGCACGGGCCAGGTCTGGGTACTCAGCCACGCCGGCGCGCCATTGGTCGGCGACAGGGTCGGCCTCAAGGGCCGCGTCCGCCCGGAGGGCCTGGTCGGCGACATCAACCTGGGCAGCGTCATCGAGGAACACGAGCGAAGAATCAGATAGCCGCGAGGCCCGCCGAACGGCGGGCCTTTTCCCATGCAAAAAATGCGAAAACGAATTCTCCTGCTGCTGCTCGGCGGCCTATGCCCGGCGGGGCGCGCGGCGCAGCCTCTCCCCAGTGTCATCACCGCCGTTGACACGATGAAGGAGAGCCGGGACACACTCACCAGCCGGCTCACTGACGCGCAGATGGACCAGGACGTGCGCCTGTGCGCGTCGCTGGGTGTCACCCACATCACCGTGGACACACCCTATGACGCCCCCGAGTATCTGAGCCGCTGGGTGCGGGCCGTGCGCCGGACGGGCAAGCACGTCTGGTTCCGCTGCGCTTTCAACGCCTGGGAGGGCAGCTACGGGGCGACCGCCACCATGACGCCTGGGGACTACACGCAGGCCCTGACCAGGTTCCTCCGCGCCCACCCCGCCCTGTTCCGCCCCGGCGACATCCTGGACCCGCTCCTGGAGCCGGAGAACGGCCCCTACTGGGCGCGCACGTCACCGGAGGGCAGTTCTTGGAGCTGGAAGGACGCCCCCAACAAGACCACGGACGAGTTCAACCGCTTCTTCGTCGGCCTCTCCCGCGCCGCCGACGCCGCGCTGCGGGCGCAGGGCGTCCGGGGCGTCATCACCACCATCCGCTCCACCAACGGCTACATCGCCGCCCGCCCCACCACGCTGTATCCCGCCACGGTCGCCGCGATGGGCCGCGTCACCACGGACACCTATGTCGGCCAGGACCCCGCGATCACCCCCGCCGCGGCGCTGGCCGCCTTCCAGAAGGAGATCGAGGGCATTGAGGCCGTCCGCCGCGTCCCCCTGGTCCTGGGCGAGTTCGGCTACAGCACACAGGGCCTGGTGGGCGACGCCCAGCAGCAGGCTGTCCTGAAGCCCCAGTTGGACTGGCTGCGCACACTGCCCTTCCTCGCCGGCCTCAACTACTGGCACGGCGCGGGCTACCCGGCCCCGGATCGGTACAACGGCGCAAAGTTGTTCGCCGGCACACGCGGCGCGTGGACCCTGCGCCCCGGCGCCCGCGACCTGGCGCGGCTGTACGTAGCACTGGCGCGGCGTCCGCGGGTAAAATGAGGAGGAATGAGACCCTCCGCCGCTGCGGCGCTCGCCCTGTGTCTGCTGATGCCCGCCAGCTGCTCGCGGCGCGACCCACCCACGACCACGCCGGTCTTCCATGTCGGCACGCCCACCAACCGCTCCTCCACCAATTCCTGGGAAATTGGCCATGAGCCGATCTACACCCAGCCCGGCGTCAACAGCGGCAAGCCGGTCATCGTCAAGCCGATCCCCTCGCAGGCGGGGATGGAGCCGGATGACCCGCTCGCCCTCGCCGTCTACCGCGCCCTCACCGCCGACGGCTCCATCCCGACCCGCTATCTGGAGACCAGCGCGCACGGGGGCGCGGTCCGCCTGGTCGGCACCGTCGCCGACGCCGCCCAGAAGCGCCGCGCCGAGTCCATCGCCCGCGCCGTCCCCGGCGTCCGCTCGCTCCAGAGCGAGATCACCGTCGTCGGGCGTCCATGACCGGAGCGAGTTAGGGCACTTGGAGGGTGCAGGCATGAGGAGAAAAACTGGTTATGCCGCAGCCGTCATGTTAACTTCCATGGGAAATGTCTTTGAGCTCACGCCGCTGGGCGCTGGAGGTCATCATGCGAGCGCTGCTGCCTGTCACCCTCACTCTGCTGCTTATCTTCAGTGTCCCCGCGATGGCCGCGCCGCGCATCCTACTGACCCACCTGCCGAACGGCGGCTTTGAGCGGGGACAGGGGGATCAGGTGGCCGATTGGAAGCCTTACGAGCAGGGGTACACGGTTGATCTCGCCGTGCATCATGGCGGGAGGCGAAGCCTGCGCTGCCACAGCGACACGGCGGCGGACGCGCAGGGGGCCGTCTGCTCCCAGACGCTCAACCAGACCGCGCCGGCGCCCGTGCTGGTGAGCGGCTGGAGCCGGGCCGAGGGCGTCGGCGGCAGCGCCGATGACGACTACTCGCTCTACGTGGACCTCACTTACACCGACGGCACGTCCCTCTGGGGCCAGACGGCGGACTTTGAGACGGGCACGCACGACTGGCAGCGCCGGCACGTGCTGATCGTCCCCACGAAGCCGCTGCGGAACATGAACGTATACGCGCTCTTCCGCCGCCACGCCGGGACCGTCTGGTTTGACGACTTCGACGCGCGGGAACTGGCCGGGGACCGGCTGTTCGACTCCCAGGCGCTGGACCCGCCATCGCTGCCGGCGTCGTTCCGAGCCGGCTGGCTCGCGCGCGACGTGGCCGCCGGCTCGTCCCTGCGCCCCCTCTCGGCACTGGGATTGCGCCTGGAGAGGCGGCAAGTTCGGCAGGGGGGCGCGGTGGTACAAGCGGCCGTGCGGAACACGACGCCACATACCCGCGCCGTCACCGTCTATTACGTGGAGCGCTTCGCCGCGCCCCAGGCGGTCTGGTGGGACGATATTCGGACGGCGAGGCCGGCGCGCGGCGGTGGGGAGTACGCCAACCTCACCCGTGTCAGCGTCGGCGCGACCGGTCAGATGTCTCTCTACCCGTTCGGCTGCGTGACGGGACGGGGAGGCGGGCGGGCGCTAGGCATCCCGCCTGGGCTGGGGCCGCGCGTGGCCCGCATCGCCTTCCACCCCCGCACGGGGCTACTCTTTGTCGCGTTCGATCTCGCGCTGTCCGGGCGGGGCGACCCGACGGGGCACGACCGGGCGGCGGTGGCCGTCGTGCGCTATGACATTGACCCGCAGTGGGGCTTTCGGGACGCCGCCGCACGGTTCTATACGCTGTTCCCCGACGCCTTCCGGCGGCGCGTGCGGGCGGATGGCCTCTGGATTCCGTTCACGGACCCAGGGACGGTCGCCGGTCTGGGCGACTTCCACGTGGCCTATCACGAGGGCGACAACAGCGTGGCCGGCGACCGGCGGCGCGGCATTCTTTCCTTCCGCTACGTGGAGCCGATGACCTACTGGATGCCGATGGCCCCGAGCGTCCCGCGCATCTATGAGGCGGCGCTCGCCCTGGCCCGGCGTCTGGCGGCAGGGACGGATGAGACGGCGCGCCGGCAGGCGCAGGCGGTGCTGACGTCGGGCAGCCGGGACGCGCAGGGGCGGTTCAACGTCCAGTTCCGCGACACGCCCTGGGCTAACGGGGCGGTCTGGGTGCTGAACCCGAACCCGCGCCTGCCATGCCCTGCCGGCGGGTGGACAAAGGCAGCCCTCAACACCCGTGGTGAGCCGGAGGCGGGGGAGGCAAACCCGCCGGACGGGGAATTTCTGGACTCCTTGGAGGGGTGGGCGGACGTGCTGGATTACGGGCCCGGGAGCCTGCGATGGGCCGGGACGCCGCCGACGTTCACCCCCGACTCGCCGCGCCCCGCCCTGCCGACCTGGTTCTCCGTGTATGAAGATGCGGCGTTTCTGTCGCGCGACCTGCACCACCAGGGCAAGCTGCTGATGGCGAACTCCACGCCCTGGCGCTTCTCCGTGTTCGCGCCGCTGCTGGACGTGCTGGGCACGGAGACGGACTGGTTCCCCGGCGGCACGTGGCGCCCGGACTCCGACGCCGTGTTCAACCTGCGCCGGACGGTGTGCTACCACAAGCCCTATCTGCTGCTGCTGAACACCGACTTCACCAAGATCGATTCGGCGCAGGTGGAGCGCTACTTCCGGCGCTGCCTATTCTACGGCGTCTTCCCCTCCATGTTCAGCGCCGACGCCGCCACGCACCCGTACTGGGAGGAACCGCACTGGTACGACCGCGATCGCCCGCTGTTCCAGAAGTACCTCCCGGTCATTCAGCGCCTCTCGGCCGCTGGCTGGGAACCCGTCACATGGGCGCGCTCCAATCGTCCCTCCGTCTGGCTGGAGCGCTACGGGACGCACTACCTGACCGCGCTGAACTCCGGCGACGTGCCCGCCGAGGCCCAGATTCGCATTGACGCCGCGCGCCTCTGGCCGGGAGTCGCGCGGCCCCGGCTGGTCATCCGCGACGCCCTCACCGGCGAGAACATTCCTGTGAACGGTACGATAGTGCGGCTGACCTTACAGGCCGGGGAGACGCGCGTGCTGGCCCTGAGCACCGTGCGCCTTAAAACGGCTGACAGGCCTCGCGGCAACGCCATGCCTCTTGACACCGCGCGCGCCGTGGTGTATAATACAGTCGGTTCCAAAATCAGGACGACGGGGCGTGGCGCAGCTTGGTAGCGTACCAGTATGGGGTACTGGTGGTCGCAGGTTCAAATCCTGTCGCCCCGATGCGAAGAGGAAGCGGGCGGAGAAACATTTCTCCGCCCGCTTCTCTCGTTGTGGCCTTCGATCCTGTTGCGGTGATGTGGAAGCAGGACGGGGTCGCCCCGGAGGATCAGCGCCGTGAGCACCGCGCGTTTGAAATCAGGCGGACATGGGTACAGTGGCCCGTCAAGCCCGTGAAAGGGCCAGGGCAAGCGGGGCGAAGAGACAGCAGCGACGGGGCCGTGTGGAGCGGGGATGACGAGACTTGAACTCGCGGCCTCTGCCTTGACAGGGCAGCGCTCTAACCAACTGAGCTACACCCCCACTGCGGCGTCCATGCGCGTCAGAAGGGCACGGACAGCCAGGAGTTTACCCCAGACTTCCCCCCATGTCAAGGGATTCGTAAAAGAAACACGCATGGGATGACATTTTTCGAGCCGGGGCGAAAGAGGCTTGACCTCATGTGTAATATCGGATACAATCAAGATATGCAAGCCATTTCTTCTT
>JAFAZD010000113.1 GCA_019239955.1 Armatimonadota bacterium
GCTCGTGCGGCGTCCACCCGGGGATCGCGCCCGACCTGTCCGAGCGCTTCTCGCTGCTGGCGGGCGAACACAACGGCCAGTGCGAGCGCCGATGGCGGCACCGCCAGGAACAGGCCACAACAACAACGCAGTCAAATCCATAGCCCCGTGATTCCGGACACCGTGCCCGATGACGACTCACCGGGCTGGGCGGCCTACACGCGCCAAGTCCTCGGATACGCGCCGGATGTCGTCTTCACGTCCGAGGACTACGGCGACGCTTACGCGCATCATCTGGGCTGTCGCCACGTCCTGGTGGACCGGGAGCGCGTCCAGGTGCCGATCTCAGGCACTGCCCTTCGCGCCGACCCGCTGGCGCACCGGGAATTTCTGGAGCCGTGCGTCCGCGCCTATTTCGTCAAGCGCGTCGCGCTGGTCGGTGCGGAGTCGAGCGGCACGACCACAATGGCGCGGGCGCTGGCGACGCATTACCGGGACATTTGGGTTCCGGAGTACGGGCGCGCGTACTCGGAGGAGAAGATGCGCCGCCCCGAGGCGTCGGCCTGGCGGCCAGAGGAATTTGTCCACATCGCCCGGCGGCAGTGTGAGATGGAAGACATGGCAGCGCGGGAAACAGACAGGGTGCTGCTCTGCGACACGCCCGCCTTTGCGACCAGCCTCTGGCATGAGCGCTATCTGGGAACGCTCTCCCCGGAGGTGGAGGCCATCGCCGCGCCCTACCACTATGATCTGTACCTGCTGACCGGCGTGGACATACCGTTCGTGCAGGACGGGACGCGCGACGGCGAGCACATCCGTCACAGGATGCACCGGCGGTTCGTCGAGTGGCTGACTGCCCATCACCGACCCTTCACCCTGTTGTCCGGCCCGCACGAGGAGCGCCTGCGCGCGGCGACACGGCGGGTGGACGCCCTGCTGGTATAATCCCCCCATGGCATTTCGGCCCTGCATTGATTTGAAGGATGGGCGCGTGGTGCAGATCGTCGGCGGTACGCTGGCCGAGGGAGACGACGGGGGAACCGTCGTCAACCACGTCTCCGAGAGATCGGCGGGCGAGTTCGCGGCGCTGTACCGGCGCGATGGTTTGCGTGGCGGGCACGTCATCATGCTCGGCCCCGGCAACGAGGCGGCGGCGTCGGAGGCCCTGCGGGCCTATCCCGGCGGCCTGCAAGTCGGCGGCGGCATCACGCCGGAGAACGCCAGAGGGTATCTGGACGCGGGCGCGAGCCATGTCATCGTCACCTCCTGGCTGTTCCCCGGAGGCGTGTTCGCGCCGGAGCGGCTGGAGGAGATGGCGCGGTTCGTCGGCAGGACGCGCCTGGTGGTGGACCTGTCCTGCCGACGGACTCCCGAAGGCGCGTACCATGTGGCGACAGACCGCTGGCGCACCCTCACGGCCACACGGTTGGATGCCGAGACGATCCGCCGGTTTGAACGGCATTGCGATGAGTTGCTCATTCACGCCGCCGATGTGGAAGGCAAGTGCGAAGGGATTGACGAAGAACTGGTCTTGCGGCTGGGCGCGTGGGTGCGCGTGCCGACGACCTACGCGGGCGGCGCGCGGCGGCTGGAAGATGTTCGCCGTGTGGAAGAGTTATCAGGTGGCCGGGTGGACCTGACCATCGGGAGCGCCCTGGACATCTTCGGCGGCTCTCTGGTGCGCTATGAGGACGCCGCGCGGCAGGGGCGGCGGTAGGGGCTACTCCGGCAGTGCCGCGACCGCGCGGTCAATCTCCTCCTCCGTGTTGTAGAAGTGCGGGGAGAAGCGCAGCTTGCCGCCGCGCACGGCGGCGGCGACACCGGCGGCCTCTAGGGCCTGTAATACGGGGTCGTTGTCCAGGATCGGGTGGCGGAACATCACGATTCCGGAGCGGTGCGCGTCGTCCTGCGGCGAGGTGACGACGTAGCCCTTGCGGGTCAGCGCCTCGGCGGCGTGGGCGGCTACGGCGAGGACGCGGGCGGCGATGGCGTCCATGCCGGCCTCTTCGATGAGCGAAAGGGCGGCTTCCAACCCAATGAGTCCGAGGCCGTTGGGCGTGCCCTCCTCGTAACGCTGGGCATTGGGCTTGGGCGTAAACTCCAGCGGGTCGAACTTGGCCGCGTCCACCACGCTCAGTGCGCCCATGTTGACCAGCCGCATCCGGTCCAGCACGGGCGGCGCGATGTACAGGCCGCCCGTGCCGCCGGGGGCCATCAGCCACTTGTGCGCGCCGGTGGCGACGACGTCCAGGCCCAGCGCGCTGGAGTCCAGCGGCAGCGCGCCCAGGCCCTGAATCACGTCCACGATGAACACGGCACCATGGCTGCGGGCGAGTTCGGCGAAGGCGGCCAGGTCCGCGCGGTAGCCCGTCCCGAACTGGACCCAGGAGAGCGACAGGACGCGGGTGCGGGAGTCCATCACAGCGGCGAAGTCGTCGGGGGAGAGCGTGTCATCGGCGCGGGGCGGGACCAGCCGGGTCTCGACCCCGCGCCACTCCTGCGCGTACCAGGGGTAGACGACGGCGGGGTAATCACACGCCGCCAGCACCACGTTGTCCCCCGGCTCCAAGATCAGGCCGTCGGCGACAATGGAGAGGGCGTGGCCGGTGTTTTTCACCAGGGCCAGATGCTCCGCCGGCACGCCCATCAGCCGGGCCAGCCGGGCGCGGGCCGAGTCGCGGGCGACCGCGACGCCCTCCAGAAAAAACCGGATGGGATCGCGTCCGGCCAGGGCGACGGCCTCCTGAACGGCCCGGACGACGCGGGCGGGGCTGGGGGCGACCCCGGCGTGGTTGAGGTAGATGTGGCGCGCGACGGCCTCGGCGAACTCCTGCCGCCGGTAATGCTCCCTGAGTGTGTCGGTCATGTTTGGCCCTTCCCTGGGTATAATCGTACCAACAAATCCCTGACTTTACGCGCTGCGTCGCCATGCGCGGAATGGAAACCAAGACCAATGAACGCTGTTGATGCCGCCATCATTCGCAACATCCGCCGCGAGATGGGCAAGCGGCCCATTGACCCGACGCGGGTGGACATCCAGGTCGTCAACGGGCGCGTCAGCCTCGGCGGCGTGGTCACGCACCTGCGCGACCAGCCGGACGTGGACCTGAAAAGCGAGATGGACATGATTCAAAAAATGATCATGCGGGACCCAAAGGTCAGCGATGTCGCCGTCAACGTGCGTTTGCGCGAGGCCGAGGAGCAGAAGAAGGAAGAGCCGGACTCGCGCGGCCGCATGCGTCACTGACCGATGCCGGCGACGTAGACCGTCTTCTCGTTCTGATACGTCACCGCGCCGGGGGCGCTCTTGCGCGGCTTGCGGACGTACTTTTTGAGCGTGTAGTCCACCGGGATCAGTGACGAGTGCTTGACCTCGCTGCGCGCGGCGACCAGCTCGGCGGCCTGCTGGATCGCGGCGGGTGAGACGGCGGCGGGGCGGCCCTGGGCGCGGATCAGGCCGTGCGCCGAGGTCGCCGCGCGCACGTGCAGCCAGATGTCCGACGGTGCGCCGACTCGGGTGGTCAGGTAGTCGTTCGCCGTCGCATTCTCCCCCACGAGTATCTCCCAGCCGTCCGGCGAGCGGAACGTCCTGATCTTGTGCCCCCCAAAAGCCGGGGCCTGCCGCTCCCGCTTGTCCTCTTCCTTCTCCAGCCCCTGCTGGGGCCGGCCCAGCGATGACGCGACGCTCTCGCGGACGGCGGCGAGCTGCTCGGCGCTGGTCGCCGCCGACGCCTCCTGCTCCGCCTGGGCCAGTGCGGCGATCTCCGCCGCCAGGTCTTGCTGCCGACGCTGCAAGCTCTCCCGGCTGTCGCGCGCCTTGCGCGCCTTCTTGAAGTACCGCTCGGCGTTCGCGCGCCCGTCCTGCGTGGGGTCCAGCGTGATGGCGCGCGTCGGCAGCGTCCCGTCCGGGTTCGGCGGGGCGTAGTAGTCCGGCAATGTCGCCTCCGTCCGCCCGGCGGGGTGTGGGTCGGCGAGCAGCAGCTCGCCGGACTGTTGGTACTCGTCCGCCCGGTCGGCGTTGGCTAGGCCCTTCTGCACCTCCTCCCGCTCCCGCTCGCGCGCCCTGCGCGCTTTGTGCAGGGCGGCTCGCAGGGCATCATGGGCGCGCGCGAAGGCGTCGCGGCGTTCCAGAGAGGCGGAGGCGTTGTCGAGCGCCAGGCTGATCGAGTCGCGCGGGTGCTGGTTGCGGGCCGGGACCGAGAGCAGCGGGATCGGGTACGCGCCGAGCGCCAGGCCGGCGTCGTCGCTCCAGAGGCGCGGCGCGTACTCGCCCAGGCGGATCGTTATGAGGATCTCGTTGAGGCCGTACCAGAGGGCCTCGGCGGTCAGCGGCGGCCTGGCGCGCAGCTTGGCCTCCTCGGCGAGGAGGGGACTGACGCCGGTGAAGGTCGCCATGAGCCATTCGGCCTCCCGGCCGTGTGCGGGCGGCGGGAGGGCATCCGGGTCGAAATGGCCGAACGGGTCGCGCTTTCCGCGCTGGCGCGGGGGCGGGACGTAGGGCAGGCCGGGGCGAATCTCACGGATGCGGTTGACCTCACGGGTGATGTGCTTGAGGGCCCCCAGGATCGTCCCTGCCGCGTTGACGAGGATGACGTTGCTATGCTTGCCCATCGTCTCGGCGACCAGTGTGTAGTGTGCCCCATCATGGGCACGGAACTCCAGGTGCAGGACGCGCTCGCCGAAGCCGCGCGGCCGGGCGATGTCCTCCAGCCAGGCCCCGACAAGATATTTGCGGAGCAGCATGCAGAACGGCGGGGGCTGAGCGGGGTTGTCGCGCCGGATCGCGGTCAAGTGGACGCGGGCCTCCTGTGGGTCCGCCGAGAGCAGCAGGTGGTGCTTCGCGCCGCGCGCGTAGAGGGTGAGCACGAGTTCCAGCGGGGACGGCTGGGCGACACGCTCCACCTTGCCGCCGGCGAGGGTGCGCGCCAGCTCGTCCGCGACCGCCGCCAGAATGAGCGAGTCAAAGATCATGGCGCTCTTATTATACCCCGCCCGTTTTTGACAAGCCCTTCCCCAAACGGGTATACCTTCTCCGTGATGATCGGGACGATGCTGCAAACGGGGCTGGCGACTCTGGCGGCCTTTGCGGGCGGTGCGCTGGGGGTGGCCTGGAGCCAGAGGGCGATGCGCCGGCTGCCGCTGCTGGTCGGCCTCGGCATGATGGCCCTGTTGTGGGTGACTCTGACCGACGCCCTGCCCGATGCCCGGGCCGTCCTGAGCGGCCCGGCCTTCGCCGCCGCCGTTCTGAGCGGCTTTTGCCTGTTCTGGCTGGTGAGCCGCCACGTCTCCCACATCTGCCCGGCGTGCGCGCTGCCGAACTTCGACGCGGCGACGGCGGATCGCTTGCAGACCAACGCCGTCCTGCTGATGGTGGCACTGGCCGTCCACAGCACACTGGATGGGGTCGCGGTCGTGGTCGGCGGTCCTCTGTCCGGCCACGCGGGCCGCGAGATGCTGCTGGCCGTTTCGCTGCACAAGCTGCCGGAAGGCCTGGCACTGGCGCTCTTGCTGCTGGGCGCGGGCTATTCCCGCCGCCGCGCCCTCTTCTGGACCTGGGCCGTGGAGGCGACGACCCTGGCGGGCGGATTGCTCGGCGCGCTGGCGCTGCACGGCGCGTCGGCATCCTGGCTGGGCGCGGTGTTCGCGCACGTCGGCGGCGGCTTCCTGTACCTGGTGCTGACGACCCTGCTCGCCCTCGCCCGCCGTCGGCCCCGCATCAAATCCGCCGGAAAATCCTCCCTCCCGGCTTGACAGTCTGCCCCCGAAGTTGCTATAATGCGAGTGATGAGGGGTATTTTCGTCAGAAAAGCCTGTTCGGGCCATGAGCGCCGCCTGCCGGGGCGACTGGGCGCTGTCGCGGGCGATCTGCTGCGTCACCGCCACGCGCTCTACCACGCGCACCTGCACAGCCACGCGCACTGCTTCAGTGTGCGCGTGCGGCATGACTGTAGCCATGCCCGCTTGCGACCCGCTTGCGTCTGTGCCGTGTGACGAACGGCCCGACGCGAAGCGGGTTTTTCTGTTTTGCGGCCCCTGACGAAAATCCAGAAACGAAGGGAAAGGACTGGATCAGAGACGCCATGAGCCACGAGGTTCTTGTGTTGAACAGCGATTACGAGCCGCTGAACGTGTGCAACCTGCGGCGCGCCGTCGTGCTGCTCTACCTCGGCAAGGCGGACGTGCTGCACGCGCACGACGACCCGGCGGCGCCGCGCCTGCCGCTCGCCGAGGGCCTGGACGTGCCCGCGCCGTCGGTGCTGCGCCTGCGGTATCACGTCAAGCGCCCGCTGCCGGAGCTGAAGTTGTCGCGCCGCTCGATCTTCGCGCGCGACAACTACACCTGCCAGTACTGCGGCGTCCAGTCCCGCGACCTGACCATTGACCACATCGTCCCCAAGCGCCACGGCGGCGGGATGCAGTGGGACAACCTGGTGGCCTGCTGCCGCCGGTGCAACACGCGCAAGGGCGACCGGCTATTGCAGCACACCGGCATGAAGCTGGCGCGCGTGCCCAAGCGCCCGCGCTACGTGCCCTACATCAGCCTGACCAAGTACATCAACGGCACCAAGAACGAGGTCTGGCGCGACTACCTGCCCGTCTTCCACGACGTCGGCAGCGGCGGCGAATACGCCGCCACCGCATGAGAATATGGAAGGCCGCCCAGTGACAACTGGGCGGCCTTTTGCTATGCCATTGCTTGCAGTTTTGCCTCCATCATGGGAGATGGGGTGAAATACCACGTTTTCCCCACCTTACGAGCCTCTAGCACCCCATTCTCCTGAAGCGCCAGTAGATCGGTTCGGGCCGTCTGATAGGCGACATTGTGGCTGATTCGATGTCCCTCAAACGTGTATCGGAACTGTGGGTGGCGTAGCGCATGGCTAAGAAGCGCCCTCTGACGGTGGTTGAACAAGAGCGTTCCTTGCAGCTGCTGCTCCATTGCCCTAACTCTGGCGGCCTTTGCTTTAATGAAATCATGCAGCTCCTTCAGCGCTCGCCTGATGACATCGACCTGATACAGAATGAAGTAGGTCAGGTCATTGTCATCTGTTTCCGTGTACAGGAACGACCTGCCATATTTGGAGGGTGCTTTGACCAGAATGCGCGAGATGGAAATGAATTCGCACAGCCAGAAACCGTAATGCAGCATCGCCCAATAAAACAGCGCCCGCGCTGTTCTTCCGTTTCCGTCCACAAAGGGATGGTCATAAGCCAGCCAGAAGTGCAGCATAATGGCACGCAGGGCTGGATGGATGAAGTAATCTGGAGTCTTGCTGTTGGCGAAGTCGCACATTGCTGCCATACGATCTTCCAGTTGGTTCGCAGGGGGGGGGATGTGGAAGATTACGCCCTGCTCATCACCCACTACAATGTTTTCCTGTTCCGTTCGGAACCGGCCGGCGGCGGTGGCATCACTGAGGGTTTTTTCCGTTACGAGGCGATGCAGCTCAAGGATTAGCTGCTTGGTCAGCGACTGCCCTTTCAGTTTGCCGATCTGCTGCATTGTTTGGAAGTTGTTTAGAATCATCCTCTCGCTGCGATCTCGCGGAGGCCGCGCCGCACGGATCATTTCCTTTGCGACTTCCCGTGTCGTAGTTGCCCCTTCCAACTGGCTGGAAGTGATGGCTTCCTCAATCAATGAGGACATATAATATTGGTCTTTCGTCTCAGGGTTGGTGACAGGCTCAGGAACGCCGATTCGTCCTCCTGCGCCTAGATCAATGTGGTGAAGCTGCTCTGGAATCGGGTCAGTGACTAAAAACTTAAAAAAATGCCCTTGTTTGTCCGTGAGGGGAATGGGCTTGAAAAGTGGGGTTCGGCTGAATCGTAGCCCCAGCCACCACTCCTCGTGTGTGAGACCCGCCGGTGGCTCATACCGAATGAGTTTGTCCCAATGCAGGTACTTGTTATTGAAAGATAAAGCGTCAACGAACTTCAATACCTCCATCAGTCTTGGAAATCCCGTCTCTTGCATGAGTTCGGGGAATGCGGGCGGGGTTCGCGGCGGTTTCAACATCAGCCTCCAAACGCTAATTATATACTAACTTATGACACTTTAGTATAACAGATGAGACATCCATTGTCAACCCAGATATACTGATCTGACATAAGTTAGTATGAAGTCAGTATTCAAGTCGAACTACGGTAATGAGTTCCCATCCGCCCGACTCAATGCTGGGCGGCCTTTTGTTTACCCGGAAGCCCGCTATGGCAGCGTGAGGGAGCCGAGGAGGCGGGGGCCGCGCGCGCCGGTGACGCGGGGGACGTTGGCGGGGAGGCTATGTCGGTGCGCGGCGGCGAGCAGGGCGAAGGCAAGGGCCTCTTTGGCCGCGAGGGGGATGCCGAAGGCGTCCGAGGTGTCTACCGGGATGCCGGGGAGGGTCTGGGCCAGCAGGGCGAGCAGGGCGCGGTTGCGCGTGCCGCCGCCGCTGACAATCAGCCGCCGGGGGAGGCGCGGCAGGAAGTCGCGCAGGGCGCGGGCGATGCTGTCCGACGTCAGGCGGCAGGCGGTCGCCATCAGGTCGGCGGGGGACAGATGCGCGCCGCGCCGGCAAAGGTCGGCGGCGTAGGCGGCGGAAAACAGTTCTGCCCCGGTGCTCTTGGGGGGCGGCAGGGCGAAGTAGGGATGGCGGAGCAGGTCGGCGAGCAGCACCTCATTCGGGAGGCCTTGCGCGGCGAGCGCGCCATCGGCGTCATGGGGCGTACCCAGCAGCGATTGGGCAAGGCCATCCATGACCAGATTGCCTGGGCCGGTGTCGAAGGCGATCAGGTCGTCCAGCGATCCGCCCGCCCGTAGGTACGTGACGTTGGCGATGCCGCCGAGGTTGAGGGCGACTCGGTCTTCGTCGGAGGACGCCAGGAGGACGTAGTCGGCGAAGGGAACGAGGGGCGCGCCCTCGCCGCCCGCGGCCATGTCGCGGGCACGGAAGTCGGAGACGGTGGGGACACCCAGCCGCTCGGCCAGCACGGCGGGCTGGCCCAGCTGCAAGGTCGCGGGCGGCAGGCGGCCCGATGACGGGGGGGCGTGCCAGACAGTCTGGCCATGCAGCCCGATGGCAGTGACATCGGAGAGGGAGATGCCGTGGGTGGCGGCGATCTGGGCGACGGCGTCGGCGTAAATCTCGGCTAGGTCCACATGCAGGCCGCAGATCTCGGCGACGGGGACGGGATGGCCCTGGCGGACGGCCTGCACCCGCTCGCGCAGGTCGTCCGGGTAGGGGAGGCTGCCCCAGGCGACAAGACGGACGACAAAGCGGGGCCGGGCCGGGTCGGCGTCCTCCAACACAATGTCGGCGAAGGCCACATCAACCCCATCTAGACTCGTGCCCGACATGATGCCGGCATGAAGAGACATGGTGGTTTACCAATTCGGAACCAATTTGATGATTGGTTTGACCAATTGACAGGCCGCGCCCCGTTCGGCTATAATAGCGGCGTTGTTTCGCCTGTTGAGGAACACACCAAAGGAGCATACCCCATGCCGGACCTGAAAGAATACGCCCTCTGGTTTGTGACCGGGAGCCAGCACCTGTACGGGCCGGAGACGCTGGAGCAGGTGGCGGAGCATTCGCGGCAGATCGCCGCCGGCCTCGACGGCGACGCCGCGATCCCGGTCCGGGTGGAGTTCAAGCCGGTCCTGACGACGCCGGATGCCATCCGCAATCTGTGCCGGGAGGCCAATTCCGACGACGCCTGCGCGGGCCTGATCACCTGGATGCACACGTTCTCGCCGGCCAGGATGTGGATCGCCGGCCTCTCCGAATTGCGAAAACCCCTCCTGCACCTGCACACCCAGTTCAACCGCGACATCCCCTGGGACAGCATTGACATGGACTTCATGAACCTGAACCAGGCGGCCCACGGCGACCGGGAGTACGGCCATATCGGGACCCGCCTGGGCGTGGCGCGCAAGGTGGTGGTGGGTTACTGGGAGGACCCGGATGTCCGCCGCAGCATCGGCCAGTGGGCGCGCGTGGCCGTGGGATGCGCCGAGGGACGGAGCCTGAAGGTCTGCCGCTTCGGCGACAACATGCGCCAGGTCGCCGTCACCGAGGGCGACAAGGTGGAGGCCCAGGTCCAGTTCGGGTGGTCCGTCAACGGCTACGGCGTCGGCGATCTGGTGAGCCGCGTCAACGGCTTCTCCGACGCCGAGGTGGACCGG
>JAFAZD010000124.1 GCA_019239955.1 Armatimonadota bacterium
GAGGCTGAGGACGTAGAAGCGGTCCCCCTGTGTCAAATTCATCCCGGTGACGGCGTGCGCAGCGCGCTGGCGGATCACGTACAGCTTGCGCTCGAAGGCCTGATCGTCGGCGAGTCCCGCGCCCCGCCCGATGAACACCTGGCGCACGACCGGTTCCACATCTTTGGCGGTCTCGCCCAGCGTGCGGTCGTCGGTCGGCACGGCGCGCCAGCCGAGCAGCGTCTGCCCTTCCTCCGCGACAATGCCCTCGATGAGCTTCTCGCATTGGGCGCGCTCCCCGTCGTCCGCCGGCAGGAAGACCATGCCGACGCCATAGGAATGGGGGGCGGGCAGTGAGATGCCCTGTTCGCGGCAGACCCGGCGCAGGAAGGCGTCGGGAACCTGCATCAGCACACCCGCACCGTCTCCAGTATTTACCTCCGCGCCGACCGCGCCCCGGTGCTCCAGATTTTTCAGGATGGTCAGACCCTGCTCGACTATCTCGTGCGAGGGTTTGCCCTTCATGTGGACGACGAAGCCGACCCCGCAGGAGTCGTGCTCGAACTGCGGGTCATACAGCCCCTGCTTGGGGGGCAGCCCAGAGAGTGTCATGCTGCGGCCTTTCGCAATCGCCTGTTCGGAGTTCATCATACAGTCACCCGGCAAAGGTGGAGAAACATTATGACAGATAATGCCCGAATTTCGCAAGAGGTCCGGCGAAATGGCGATGATGTGTTCGGGCGGAGACGACGCGGGCCGCAGAGGGATAGCCCTCTGCGGCCCGTCATTGGGTCTCAAAATGTCCCGCCGCATCGCGGGGTCGGAGGAATTCAGTCGGGGACGGCCCCCGGATCGCCGCTCTCGCCGGGCGCATCGTCGGGGGTATCGCCCGGCGAGGGCGCGGTCAGGCTGTCGTCCTCCGGCCCTCTATCCACGTCGCCCTCCAACTCGTCCACGTCGCCGGCGGTCTCGGCGTCACCCTCCCCATTCGGAGGGACGCGGCTGCTGTCTATCATCGTGCGATCTCCCCGTTCCGCCGTGATTGTACCCCAAATGGCCTGGTATCATTCCCGCATGCCAGGCAGCGCCTGCGGCCAGATCAACAATCTGTGCTATCACGTTTCCTGTACCGAGTTGACGCCGTCCGACTGCTGGTTCACGCCGCCTACCGCCAGCCCTAGCACCGACCATTCTGTATGGGAACCCAACTCGATCGGCATTTGCGGATCGCAGCACAGGTTTGCCACCATCCCGCAGCGGCGGCACTGCTGTTTCTTGCCCGTATCCTCAAAGGGTGTCCCGCACACCGAGCAACGGTCCTGGCGCTGTTGTTCCGTTCCCACTGCCCTCCCCCTCCCGCCGTCTGGCGGCAATCCAGCGTACATCTCGCGCTGAGTGGCCGCCGGGCCGTAAATCTCCTGCTCCACATCGGGGCCTTGCGGGCTACGGGCGAGGTCCCTGTGCCGGATGCCCTTTGCGCTGCATGTCCTCCCGGATCAGCTTGAAAATGTACCCGTTGGGGTTGTCGCCGCCCTGCCGCTCACACCACTCCCAGAGCTCGTCCGGATACTCCACCGTCACCAGGACTTTGTATTCCTGTTCCGGCTTCAAAAAGATCAATTCCTCTTCGTTTCCCACGATAAGCCTCCTTCCGATGCCTCATTCCCCCTGCCGGAATGCGCTCGACACGATGGCGCTGATCTCGCCATCCGGCTCTAGCGGGCATCGTTGCCCACTGGCTTCAGATCAACGCTGATGGAGTTGATGCAGTAGCGCTGGCCGGTCGGCCGGGGGCCGTCCGGGAAAACATGGCCCAGATGGCCTCCGCACCGCGCGCAAGTCACCTCGGTTCTGACCATCCCAAAGCTGCGGTCCTCGTGCATCTCCACCGTGCCCGGCTTGGCGTCGTAGAAGCTCGGCCAGCCGCAGTGGGAGTCGAACTTCGTGCCCGCGTCGAACAGCTCCTGGCCGCAGGCCGCGCAGACATACGTGCCGCCGTCCTTCGTGCTCACATACTTGCCCGTGAACGGCCGCTCCGTGCCCTTCTCACGCAGGACATGGTACTGCTCCGGCGTCAATTGCTCCCGCCACTCCTGCTCCGTCTTCACCATTTTTTGCTCACTCATCAGGTTTCTCCTCTGCACTCAGCGCCAAGCCCGAAGAGGGCCTCGGATTGTCGTCCGTTGCACTTGTCAAACATCAACAATTTTAGTGGGCCGGAAGTTCGCGCGCCGAGCCAACAGGCCATCCGGGAACAATCCAGGCGGCGTCATGGTTGGAGAGCATCGGAAGACGCTGAGGTTGTGCGCCTTCGAATCCGCTCCTCGCACAGAAACAGGGCCAGGGCGCTGGGGCCGACGGTGACACGGCCCGCGCGGGCCTCGCGGTAGGCGTCGGCGATGGGCATCGGGCAGGTCTCCACCGTCTCCGTCGGCTCCCGCTCCGGCTCCTGCGTCAACTCGACGCCCGTGGCGAGGAAGACGTGGCAGGTCTCGTCGCTGGCGCCAGGTGAAGAATAAAAGTAGCCGACGTGCTCCAACCCGTCACACGTCGCGCCGATCTCCTGCGTCAGTTCCATGCGGACGGTCTCTTCCAGGGACTGCTTCCCCTGGTCGTGCAGGCCGGCGGGCACTTCCAGGCTCCAGGCGTCCACGGCATACCGGTACTGGCGGATCAGCACGATCCGGCCGTCCTTTGTGACCGGGACGATGATGACGGACGCCGGGTGTTCCTGGTAAATGAAATCGGTCTCGTGGCCGTTGACGGACACGCGGTCCTGGCGCACCTTCATGTGCTTCGCGTCCAGCGGGTGCGTGGTCTTCAGCGTCTGCCAGCCGGCCTTCGCGCCTTCAGGCTTGTCGGACATGGGGGCCTCTCTCGCGCGTGTCAGGCCGGGTCAAGTCCGGTGCGGGTCGCGCCGTCGGTGTCGGCGTCGCCCACGCCCGTCCCGCCCGCGTTGGCGATGCCGGGGTCCGGCTCCTCGCCGGTGGCGGGATCAGCGCCCGCGCCGACCGGCGGGATTTGCTGGCCGGGATTGACATAATCGCTGGTCGGGCTGGGGCCGACCTGCCCCTCCGTCAAGGGCGGCGGGGGCGGCATGTCGCTGTCGCGCACGCCCTGCGGGGCGTCGGCCAGTTCGCGGGCGAGTCGGTCTTTCAGGGCCTCGGAGGCCTGGGCAATCTCGTCGGGCATAACAATCTCCTCACGGGAAACATATCCGCTACGGGGGCAAACCAAACCGAATGAGCACGACAACAACATCGGATGACAAAGGCGTGGTGGTCGCCTGCAACAACTGCGGGAAGAAGAATCGCCTCCCCTACGCACGCCTGGGGCAGACGGGCCAGTGCGGCAACTGTCAGAACGCACTGCCGCCGCCCTCGGCTCCGGTGGACATTGCCAGTGACGCGCAGTTTCAGCAGGTCATCGGCGAGTCGGCATTGCCGGTGGTGGTTGACTTCTGGGCCCCCTGGTGCGGCCCGTGCCGGCTGGTCGCGCCGGAACTGGCGAAGGTCGCGGCGGCCAACGCCGGACGGTGGCTGGTGGTCAAGGTGAACACGGAGGCGCTGCCGGGGCTGGGACAGTGTTATCAGATCCAGAGCATCCCGACGATGGCCGTCTTTTCCGGCGGGCGGGAGGCGGCGCGGACGATGGGCGCGCGCCCCGCCCCGGCCATTGAGGCGTTCGTGCGTCAGGCGGCTGGCGCATGAGCGAGGACTATCCCCCAGACTCCTCTCCCTCTGGGGGCGAGGGGGAGCAGGCCCGGCATCGCGGGGCGAACTCGCAGGACGCGCGGCTGTTCGGCCCGGCGCAGGTCCCCGCCTTGCGGCAGGCCGTCGCCGACCTCTCCTGGCTGCTGGGGCGTGGGTACGCCGTCCCATCGGCGCTGAAACCGGTCGGCGACCGGTACCGGCTGCACGAGCGGCAGCGTCTCGCCGTGGCGCGGGCCTCCTGTCCCGACGCCCGCCGCGACCGCCGGGCAGCGACTCGCCTGAACACCGCCGCCCTCCGGGATCAGGACGTCATCGTGGACGGCTTCAACCTGCTCATCACCGTGGAGGCGGCCCTGAGCGGCGGCGTGCTGCTCCGCTGCCGCGACGGCTGCGTCCGGGACATGAGCAGCGTCCACGGCTCCTACCGCGCAGTCGCGGAGACGGAGAGGGCGCTGACCCTCATTGGCGACACCCTCGCCGGCCTCGGCCCCCGGTCCGTGACCTGGCTGCTGGACAGCCCCATCTCCAACAGCGGTCGCCTGGCCCAGCGCCTGCGGGAACTCGCCGCCGCACGGGACTGGCCCTGTCGCGTGGAAGTCCTCTTCAACCCCGATCGTGCCCTCATCGCCTCGCCTGCCATCGCCGTCACCTCGGATGCTAATGTCCTAGACGGCGTCGCCCGCTGGGCCAACCTCGGCGCTCATCTGGTGGAACACCGCCTGCCACCGGCATGGCTGATTGACCTGACCGACTCTTAACGGCGTTTTAAGTGACATTTATCAACGTGGCGAGTAAGGGGCCTAGCGAATGAACTCGCGGCGGTGAGCCTGGCGACTGAAGTCGCGGCTCTGCAGAGCACTGTCCGCCTGCGCGGACGTTCCTGCCTTGCACCGGCGAAGGCCGATAGCGTATTGACAAGCCGCGACTTCAGTCGCCCGGCACGAGAACGGAACGAGCCAGTTGATTTGCAGGAGGAGACTGGCCGGTGAGCGGCCAATACTCCATCGTGCGAGAAGCCGGCTGGCGGTAGCGTTCTTACAGAGGATAAGAGATGGGGCTATGGATTTGACTGCGTTGTTGTTGTGGCCTGTTCCTGGCGGTGCCGCCATCGGCGCTCGCACTGGCCGTTGTGTTCGCCCGCCAGCAGCGAGAAGCGCTCGGACAGGTCGGGCGCGATCCCCGGGTGGACGCCGCACGAGC
>JAFAZD010000137.1 GCA_019239955.1 Armatimonadota bacterium
GCTCGTGCGGCGTCCACCCGGGGATCGCGCCCGACCTGTCCGAGCGCTTCTCGCTGCTGGCGGGCGAACACAACGGCCAGTGCGAGCGCCGATGGCGGCACCGCCAGGAACAGGCCACAACAACAACGCAGTCAAATCCATAGCCCATGAGGTAATAGCTCCTGAAGACGGTCCCCCGGCCCCCAATTCTGGGGGAGCAGGTCAGCCGGAACGTGGGATGCGCGCTTGCAGCCAGGCGCGATCCTGTGTGAAGATGGGCGGCACGACGACTTCCCAAGAGTGCCGCTCCACGCCCTCCGCCCGGCGCGTCTCGCCCGTGCGCTTGTCGGCATACTCAACATCGGCCACCCGCGCCGTCTTGACGACGCAGCGGCCGCGCTTGCAACCGCCGGGCAGGTCGTTCCAGTTCACGCCCTTCTCCTGCCAGAGCATTTCCTGCATCTCGTTGGAGGACTTGCCCTGCAAGCGCCCATGCGGGAAGTGCGCCTGAGCGGTCATCGAGATCGAGTTGCGCGTCGCGTCCTGTTGCCGCCAGAGGAAATAGTTCTCCACCTCCACCACGTCGGGAATGGTGAAGGCGCGGCTGTCGAAGCAGGCCAGTCTCGCTCGTGCCAGAGCCACGTCCTTGTCTTCGTCTTCGGCGTTGAACACCTCCCGCTGAAGCCGGAAGTGGTTGAAGTGCGCCGTCGCGGCTGACGCACTGAGGGAGGCCAGTTTCTGCACGCTGCCGTCGAACCACGCCTCCGTCTGCCTCCCGGCGAAGTCGGTCAGCAGCACGCTGATCTCGTCGGACTGCACGTAGGCCAGCGCCGCACCCTCCATTTCTTTGCTGAGCACAACGGCAGTGAAGTCCATGTCCTCCATCAGCAGAGAGTCGAATGGCCTTCGACAACCCTTGGTATACTGGTGGAAGCTCTTGCCGTCCACCCGGATCAGCGTGTACGTGCGCCGGGGCAAGTAGTAGCGCGTCCTGGTCTCATAGTGAGACTTCATGCGGTCGCCGAGGGAGTCTCTGGTCATGGCTTGTTTCCCGATTATCGGCAACGGAAGGCAGAGGACTCGAACCCCACCCGTTTCCGGGCGCACTCGTTAGCACCGAGGCCGTGTGTCCCGCACACGCTTACCTTCCACGTCTCATTGCATCGTCACGGAGGGCGGAGGACTCGAACCCCAGCGTTGTGACGCGCCGTGCCGCCTTCCAAGCGGCCTCCCCGCCTCGGAGATTCACCCTCCCCACTGCTGGAAAAAGGAAGGCGGGCGACTCGAACGCCAGTCCTTGCGGACCGTCCTGTTTTCGAGACAGGCTGCGCGCCCCCGCGCATTCACCTTCCCCAGTGCTCCCGGCAGGACTCGAACCTGCGATCATTGCCTCTTTGTAAGAGAGGTGCCCTGGCCGCTAGGCGACGGGAGCCTATTCCATTGTGAGTGCTGCCGGAGAGAATCGAACTCCCGCCGCCCGGCCTCGGAAGCCGGCGCTCTGTCCCCTGAGCTACGACAGCAAAAGACAAATGGACAGCGGAAGGCGGAGTAGTCGAAACTCAAGGCTTGCACCTCCTCCTGCTTTCAAGGCAGGGTCCCGCCCCGGCGGGATTCGCCTTCCCCCTCACGCCCTCGGCAGGAATTGAACCTGCGCCTCGAGCATCGCAAACTCGCGCTCTCTCCACTGAGCTACGAGGGCAAAACGGACGGGACCGGCGGGAGTTGAACCCGCGTCTCCTGCCTGACAAGCAGGTGTGCTGACCGCTGCACCACGATCCCGTGAGATGTTCTGCCGCCAGGACTCGAACCTGGAACTACCACCTTATCAGGATGGCGCTCTGCCATTGAGCTACAGCAGATCAGAACTCCTCGGCCTGGACTCGAACCAGGGCGAACTCGTTAACAGCGAGTCATGCTGCCATTACATCACCGAGGATCACTCGTGGCGGCTGGATTTGAACCAGCGGATGCACGGTTATGGGCCGTGTGCCTTGACCAGACTTGGCTACGCCACGTCATTGTGTGCCTGCCCCCGGAGAGATTTGAACTCTCACTGGACCCGGTTTAAGCGGGTTGCCTCTGCCGTTGGGCTACAGGGGCGAAGACGATGTGGGAGGAGGGACTCGAACCCTCACGCCGAGGCACTGCCCCCTCATGGCAGGGTGTCTACCAGTTCCACCACCCCCACACAGATGGATTTGAAAATGCCCCTGCGGCGATTCGAACGCCGACTGCACACGCTCTGGACGTGCTCCCTCTCCCAGTTGGGGTACAGGGGCGCAAACTGAAGAAATAAAGCGAAGTGGGAGACTTGAACTCCCGTCTTCAGCATGGCGCGCTGACGTCCTGCCGCTGGACGAACTTCGCAAGGAGTGGAGACGGTCGGAATCGAACCGACAGCATCCTCTTTGCGAGAGAGGATCGCTTGCCCTTAGAACATGCGCCCCCACGTTGGTCGTGTCTTTTTAGTTTCAAGCCGAAGGCAGGAGTTGAACCTGCAACCGTCGCTTTACGGGAGCGCCGCTCTGCCGGATTGAGCTACATCGGCGTGGTTCCGCAGCCCGGAGTCGAACCGGGTTCTTCCCCTCTTCAGGGGGACGCTTTGACCGCCAAGGCTACTGCGGAGCAAAGAAAAATCGGCCCGCCGCTCTATGCAGGGGCCGATGGTGTTATGTCTTCATTTGGGGAGACAGACTACGTGAAAGTCTTCCCTCCCCGCAACACCATCGGCCACGCGCGAAAGTCACTGGAACCCAAGCGGCACAGGGTCATGCTGGCCAGGTGGAGGTGGAGGTGGAGCAGGCGTGACGCGACCAGGGACGAGCAGAGCGCCCGCAGGTCATGGGCCATTCTTCGGTTATTGTTCTTCGCTATCATTGCCAACTAGATTATACCACAAGTTCCAGACAATCAAACATAAAGTTGTAACGACGGGAGCGGCAGGATTTGAACCCGCGCCGAGCGGTTTTGGAGACACGTCATGCTGCCGTTATACCACGCTCCCGGATGTATGGACATTTGGGGCGACCGGCCGGAGTTGAACCGGCGTTTCGCGGGCCACAGCCGCGTGTCCTGACCGCTGAACGACGGTCGCCACAAACCTTGTCATTTTGTATTATCGGGGTAGCAGGAATCGAACCTGCGTCTCCTGGTTCCAGGCCAGGTATTATCCCACTTCACTACACCCCGAAAAATGCTCCCGGCGGGACTCGAACCCGCACCGCCGTCTCCGGCTTAGGACACCCGCCAACGCGCTTCCCCCTGCTTGTTACTGAACCCACCCTTGCGGGTCGCTATGAGGTGCCTCCGCAATCAAGTGTCCATGACGCGCATATCCAGTTGTGCGCCGCGTTGCCTCTTTCGCCACGGGAGCATATTCTCATGTCAGGGCATGTTAGTGCATGACACGCCATGCCTCAACAGATCAGGTCAGACATTCGGTAATGGGTTGGGAGGGACTTGAACCCCCACGTTTAGCACATGGCACCTGATTTACAGTCAGGCTCCTTCACCAGTTTGGATACCAACCCGTGTGTCATCGCGGCCACTGACGAGCCTGGACTCGAACCAGGAATGCCTCGGTCAAAGCGAGGTATGTTGCCGATTACACCACTCGTCATCATCTCTGATGGAAGCGCCGAGACGGATTTGAACCGCCGATTAGTTGGGTTGCAGCCAACCGTGTTTGACCACTTCACCACCGGCGCGTTAAGAATCTTTTGATAGCCCCAGCGAGACTTGAACTCCGCTTCCGGCGGTTGAAAGCCGCCGATCCTAACCCATGGACGATGGGGCCCCGTGAGGATGAGGCCGCAGGGACTCGAACCCTGAGTTTGCGATTTAAAAGACCGCCGCTTTACCCGTTAAGCTACAGCCCCCTTTCCGGCACATTTTTTGGTCCTGCGTTTTTTCATGCTTGTTCTCCCGACAAAAAGAAATCGGCCCCAGGCTCTGGCTTGGGACCGATTGTGCGGCGGCTTCCTTTGGTGTGCGGTTCTACTCCCCGGGCGGGGCGAACAGTCGCGGAGGCGGTGACACAATCGGTCGTGTTCGGTCATCACAATGGCTCACCTGCTGATAGCCGTTCAATTCGATACGCAGGGCGAGGCATGATGTGTCGACGGGCGACCAGAGCATCGGCGTCTGGCCCTCTTTCTGCGCGAATTGGATGTTGACTGTCAGGGTCGTCATTGTCGTTTCTTGTGCGGGGCGGACAAAAAGCAAAACGCCCGCCTCGGCAGTTCATTTGCGGAGGGGGCGCTCAGGAATTGGGTTCCTGCGGGTCGGCTGACCTGTCACGACGAGATGCGGTCAGTCCCCTCCTCCGGCGACGCGAAACCACAGGCCGCTCTGGTCGCAGAGCGCTGAGGGTTCGGCCGGCATGGTATTGTGCGTCAAATAGCGTTTCATGGGACAGGCGGCCCGTCCGCATCGGCGGCAGGCGTCAACCACTCTACCACAGGCCTGCCAGGATTGTCAAGCCTTTTGAAAAAAATAAATTTCGCCCCGATTTCGCTTGGTCGTACAGCCCACAATTTCCGTGATATAATGAGAGCGGACGGGCTTTCCGAGCAGTACCCAAACAAAGCCGCTCCCTTCGCGCCGCGCAGCACAAAAAGGACTAACAGCGTAGTATCGCTTGGCTTCTCTGTCCTGTCCAGCGTCTTGACTAGCGAGCTCCAACGACGGAGCCTAAGAAAGACAGCGCCATGCAAACCCCGAAACTTCCTGCCCCCGCCACGTTCGCCTCCTCCGCCGAGGCGCAGGCACGCCTGCTCGACGCCATCCTCGACGCCTCCGAAGACCTGATCTACGTCATCGCCCCTGACGGGCGGTATCTGTACGTGAGCGCGGCGGCGGAGCGGGTAGCGGGCCTGCCCCGCACGGCGATGATCGGACGGACCGCCGCCGAGATCGGCCTGCGCACAGACCTGGCGGCGCGACTGGCCGGCGAGCGCGCCCAGGTGCTGGCGACGGGCGCGCGCATGTCCGGTGAGTTGCGTATTGCGGACGCGGCGGGCGACGGGCGGGTGTATCTGTACACCTATTCCCCCCTGTCGCTGGCCCCGGACGCGGTGGAGGCCATCATCTGCATCGCCCGCGACGTCACCGAGCAGCGGCGCACCGAGGCGGAAGCGGCGGCGGCCACCGCCCGGCTGAACGCGGCGTACCTGCGCGACCACGACATCGCCGCGACCCTACAGCGCTCCCTGCTGCAGATGCCGCTGTCCGACGCCTTCCCCGGCCTGGAGGTGGTCAGCCGTTACGAGTCCGGGACGGCGGACATGGAGATCGGCGGCGATTTCCTGGATGCCTTTCTGCTGGACCGGTCGCGGGTGGCGCTGGCGGTCGGGGACGTGACCGGCAAGGGTCTGCCGGCGGCGGCCCGCATCGCGGAGGCCAAGTTCACGCTGCGCGCCTTCCTGCGGGAGTACCCGTCGTGCCCCATCGGCCTGAAGCGGCTGAACGCCTACCTGTGCGACACGCCGCTCTGGGAGGGGCAGCCGGGCGAGGGATTCGTGTGCCTGTCGCTGGCGATCCTGGACACAGAGAACGGCGTGCTGACCGTTGCAACGGCGGGCGCGGAGACGCCGCTGCTGGCGCGCGCGGACGGGCGGACGGAGGCTCTGGCGACGCACGGGATGGTGCTGGGGGTGATGCCGGACATGGATTACGGGAGTGCGGCGGCGCAGATGGGAGCGGGCGACACGCTGCTGCTGATGACGGACGGGATCGCGGAGGCGCGGCGGGAGGACTCCCAGTTCGGCCTGGAGGGCCTGCGCCGCGTCGTCACCCAGGCCGGACCGGATGTCTCCCCGGCGGACTTGGCGGAGCGCGTGATGGCCGAGGCCAGGGCCTTCGCGGGCGGGACGCTGCGCGATGACGCCTGCCTGCTGCTGGCGCGGCGCGTCAGCTAACGGCCGGCAGGCGTGCCACGGCGATAAGATGATTAAGGACGCCTTCTAGGCTGACACGTTCGGCCCTGGCCTGCGCGAAAAGGTCCGCGATCCGGGCGCGGGGGAACAGGTGCAGGTGCTGCGGGTTGTCGTCGGCATGGGAGGGGACGGAGAGCACGACGAAGCGGCGGGCGACGCGGACGGCTTCGGCGAGGGCGCGCGGCGCATCGGGGATGTGTTCCAGCGTCTCCAGCAGGGTGACGACATCGAAGGCATTGTCGCCGAACGCCAGGCGGGTCGCGTCCGTCCGCGCGGCGGTCAGGGAGGTGAGGCCGCCCCGGCGAATGGCCCCCGCGTCGGCCACGCGCCGCTCGTCGGTGTCGGCGGCCGTGACGGGCAGAGTGGGGAACGCCTCCAGCAGCGGCCAGAGGAACGTGCCGCGCCCGCAGCCGATGTCCAGCAGGCGCGTGGGCCGGAGGCCGTGCAGGAGGCCCAGGACGCGGCGGACGCGCGGCAGGCCCATCGTCCGCTTGAACTTGTGCAGGCGCAGCCCTGCCGCCTGCCCGGCCCGCAGCAGGTCGGCCATGTCGGCCGGGGACAGTGTTTCCAGCGGCGACCCGGTAAGGCCGAGTCTGCCCCGCACGAAGGCCGCCGCCAGAGTCAGATAATAGCGATCCTCGGTAAACATCAGACGGAAAGGCCGCCGGCAATGTGCCGGCGGCCTTGGCTTTGTCATGACCGTTCAGCGTGCGCCCATCGGGACCAGGCTGCCGCGATGGCCGTGGATCGCGCCGCCGGGCCGGGCGTGGCTCCCGCCCGCGCGGTGGTAGCCGGCGGCGATGGCCTGCGCCTCGGTGCGGAAGTAGACGCGGTTGGCGGCGGACGGCAACGCCCCCCGGTCGCCGGGCATGTGATACACGTGCGTCTTCTTGTTCCCGATGATGCCGCCGAGGAAGGGCGTCCCACCGGGCCGAGTCGTGCCTGGGGTCAGGCCGGGGCGCGTCCCCGGCTGCATCCCCGGAGACGTGCCGGGATGCGCGGGCTTGTGAAAGATGCGGCTGAGGATGCCGTGGTGGGCGGGCGGGGTTGTCGGCGTGGTGGGCGTCTGCGCCCGCGCGAGGCCGCTGAGGCCGGCGACGAGGGTGCCCGCCAGGGCAAGGGCCGTCAATGTGCGTTTCTGCAAAGTCTGCCTCCGTCGGAGTGATCCTCCCTGGAAGCGACAAAGGGCAGAAAATGGTTCCCGGCCCCCCGTCTCAGGAGGGCCAGGCTTGCGTTCTCATTGGCGGCGTGGATGGCGCTTTGTTGGGGGCAGGGTCCGGGCGGCGTCTCGTCCCGGCGGCGACGGGTTGCTGGAGGCAGCAGGGACGGCGGCGGGGACAGGACCCGGCGAGGCTTGTTCGATCGGGGCCAGGGGCAGGGCCGACCGGGTGGCGGCGGCCGCTGTTGCGCCAGGCCGAGATGCCTCCGGGGCATGGCCGGCCAGGTGGGCGCCGATCACGGCGGCCGCGACCAGGCCGAGGCCAACCGCCGCGACAACCCTGCCTCTGCCGCGCGGCTCTCTCCGAGAGAGAGTCAGTATGGAGGACGAATAAGGAGTCGGCATGGAGGATGTCTTGATGGCCTTGTGCAAGGCTTCCACCATCTCGCCCGCCCGACGATATCGCTTCCCCGGCTCCTTCTCCAAAGCCCTGTCCACCACGGCCTGAACCGCCTCGGACACGCCGGGCACGGGCGCGGGGCTTCCCATGACTATTTGATGCGCCACCAGCGGAAAATTCGCCCCCTGGAACGGCGGATGGCCCGCCAGCATCTCATAGAGGAGCACCCCCAGCGCCCACAGATCGGACTCCTGGCTGGCCGGTCTGTTCCGCAGTTGTTCGGGGGCCATGTAGGCCGGCTCTCCGACCAGCGCCCCCATCAGAGTGACCGTGGTGTCGCCGGGCTGGCGCGCGAGGCCGAAGTCCATCAGCTTGACGCGCCCGTCGTGCAAAATCATCACGCTGGACGGCCGGATGTCGCGGTGCAGAATCCCCTGGTCATGCACCGCATCCACGGCGGCGGCCACCTGTTCCATGATGTCAACGATCTCTTCCAGCGGGAGCGGCCCCAGGTCCAGGTGCTGGCGCAGGGCATGGCCGTGGAGATACTCCATCACGAGGAAGAGATGCCCTTCCCACTCGCCGGTGTCGTGGATGGCGAGAATGTTGGGGTGGGAGAGACGCGCCAGGGCCTGCGCCTCCCGCTGTAGACGCGCCTCCAGGACATGCGCCGGCTCGCGGGCGGCCTCCGGGGTCGGAGACGCGTTCGGGTCGGCGGATTCCAACGGGCTGGTACCGGGAGCGGACGAGGCATGGAGAATCTTGACCACGACCATGCGTCCGACGCGCGGGTCCATCGCCTGGAAGAGCGTGTAGTGGGTGCCGCGTCCGATCACGCGCACCAGCACATAGTCCCCAATTCTTGCATAGATCGGTTTGTCGAGAAGTACTGCCACGCCCATATCTTCGGCATCACCCGGTTGCTTTTGTAGGGCTGCTTATCGGAAGCGCAGCATCCGGGTAAACAGGACGTAAAGCGGCGGGCGACGCGCGGCCCGAAAGTCCCCTGCCGCGCCGAAACTACTACAGGAGGAGCAAACCGATGGCATTCACACTGACCAGCACGGCCTTTGCCGAGGGCGGGGACATCCCGCCGCCGCATACGTGCGACGGCGAGGGGCGCTCACCCGAACTGTCATGGCACGGCGCGCCGGTCGGGACGCGCGGCTATGCGCTGATCCTGCATGACCCGGATTCGACCAAGAAGCCGGACTTCACGCACTGGGTCCTGTCCGACATCCCCGCCGATGCCGGGCGGCTGCCGGAGGGCGCGGGGGACAGGGCGGGAACGCCGGGGATGAACGACTTCGGCGCCCCCGGCTACGGCGGCCCCTGCCCCGCTATCGGCAGGCACCGGTACAT
>JAFAZD010000167.1 GCA_019239955.1 Armatimonadota bacterium
TTCCGGCGTTCTCGCCGTGATCGCCGCCCGCCGCCTCGCGTGATGCCGAACTACCCGACCAACCGGAAACTGCGGGATGACGCCCTGCACCTGTACGGCGACATGATCCGCACGGCGCTGCATCTGCAACGGCTGTCCGGGCCGTCCGCCCTCCACCTGGAACCGTTCGCGCTTTCCCAGCGGGCGAACGCGCTGACCGGCCTGACCAGCCCCCTCAATGTCCGCCAGTATTACGGCGAACTGCGCCGGTTACAACGACGCTTTGACTTTTTGCGCCGCGACGTGCCGAAGTCACTCAATCAGTCCCCTTCATCTTACTTGAACCGAATGCTGGAAACAGCCCGTGACCATGTCGCGGCGAGTCAGAAATACCGGGAGCAGGAGGAACGATTGCGCTCCGAAATGCGCCAAGCGGCCCAGGACTTGCTTACGTTGCAGAAGGCAAAGCGCCCGGATGGCACGAACTGGACTGTCGCCGTGGAGGAGGCCAAACAGCGGCTGGATCAGGCCGACAAGATGCAGTCAACGGTACACGTTTACCATATGGCGGTCGCATTCCTGGGAGCAGAACTGGCCGATATGTACTTCCAGGTAAACCTTCCCGACACGCCGCGATGAACCCTGCGCCGCCCAAACCGGAGAAGCCCCGCTTCTTCGGTAGCGACGCCGGGCGATACGCCAAACAGGTATTATGGACATCCCCACCAAGCTGATCGTCGGGCTGGGTAATCCCGGCAAGGAATACGAGCGGACGCGGCACAACATCGGGTTCGCCGTGGTGGATTTGTTCGCCCGGTTGAACGGCATCGCCGTCGGGCGGCGCGACTTTCGCGGGCTGGTCGGGGATGGGCGGGTCGGCGAGGCGCGCGTGTTCCTGCTCAAGCCCCAGACGTACATGAACCTGTCCGGCGAGTCGGTCGCCGCGTTCCTGCGGCAGAAGCCGCTGCCGCTGTCGGACATCATGGTGGTCACGGACGACATCGCGCTGCCGCTGGGCCGGCTGCGGCTGCGGGCGCGCGGCTCGGCGGGCGGACACAACGGGCTGAAGTCGCTGATCCAGCACCTGCACTCCTCGGAGTTCCCCCGGCTGCGCTTCGGCGTCGGCGCGCCCCGCGACTCGTCGGTGCAGATTGACTACGTGCTCGGCCCGTTCAACCGCCGCGAGCAGGCCGAGGCGGACGAGGCGGCGGAGCGCGCCGTCGCCGCCCTGGAGGTCTGGCTGCGCGAGGGCATTGAGACGGCGATGAACCGGTTCAATGGAGAAGGGACTTGAGAGACACCCGGCGGGGTTCTCAGGCCGGGGTCAGGTACGTCGGGTCGGGCGGGCGGCGGTTGATGAGCGCGATGCCGAGCAGGACCAGGACCGCGCCGGCGAGCGTGGCGCGGGTGAGCGGGTCGTGCTGGAACACCACGCCCAGCAGCGCGCCGACGACGGGTTGGACGAACAGGAACACGGACAACTCGCTGGCGGCGCGCCGGTCCAGCAGGGTGTACCAGACCGTGTAGGCCAGGGCCGTGCAGCACAGGACCAGATACAGGACGCCGAGGTAAGCAGGCGTCGCGGCGGCATCAAGCGTCGGCCGCCAGCCGGTGTGCCGAATTTCGGCGAAGGCGAACGGGCCCAAGATGACGGCCCCAGCCAGCATCTGATAGGTGATAACGGCGACGGCGGGGTAGCGGGACAGCAGGCGCTTTCCGATGATCACGGCGAGGGCCTCGCAGACCAGGCCCAGAGTGATGAGCAGGTCGCCGGAGGCCGAGCTGCCGCCGTGCGGCAGGCGTCCGCCGCGCGAGACGATCAGGACGACGCCGAGCAGGCCGAAGGCGATTCCGGCGATCTTGGCCGCCGGCAGGCGCTCGCGCAGGAGCACGACGGACAGCACGGCCAGAAAGACCGGCTCGGCGGCGGTCAGCAGGGCGGCGTCGGCGGCGGTGGTGCGGCAGACGCCGGCGTAGTAAAGCAGGTAGGTGAGAGCCAGGCCCACGCCGCCCATTGCCCAGAACAGTCGCCAGTCACGACGCCGAACGCGCAGGTCCACGCGCAGGACGCCCGCCAGCGCGTAGAGCAGGACGGCGGCCAGCCCGAAGCGGGCGAAGGCCAGGGTCATCGGCGGGACGTGGGTGAGGGCGATCTTGGCGGCCAGCGAGGAGCCGCCCCAGAGGGCATTGATGCCCAGCAGGAGCAGGGCCGCGCGTGCCGACAACGGGGCGCGCGGCGGGGCGGGCAATGCGGGGCCGGCCCCGCCGCGCGGATCGGGTTGGGGAGGCGCGGGGCTGATCATGCCTGAGATTATAGCGCCCGCCTCTCTTGGCCGTCAAGTCAAAGGGGGTCTGGCGGATTAACATTGGGTTACAATGTTTTTCAAAAAAAGTTATACACTTTTTCGAGCACCGGGAACTTCCGGGAATGCCTGCGCGTAGTAGAGGTAGCGCATGTCCTCCTTTTCATGATCCGCCTCTGGGCGGAGCCTGTGGCCGAACGGTCACAGGTTTTTTTTTCCGGCCCCTGAAGAGTCAGGCCCGTAACAGCTTGCGACCCTTGAGCATGAGGCGCTGCTGCTGGAAGATGTGGGCAATGATCGACTCGCGGTCCTCGGGGGCGAGGCGGGGCGGATCGTAGAAACGCAGGCGAATCAGGTAGGTGCGGGCCGCGCCCTGCGCGGCGACGTGGCAGTCCAGGACCTCCGCGTCCACGTCCAGGGGATCGCCCTGGACGCCGGCGGGGACGCGCACGGCGACGCTGAGGCCGGAGGGGACGGGCTTGGCCGCGGCCAGCAACGCACCGCCGCCGCTCAGGTTGACCAGGCGGGCGGGGAGCGGCGGGGAGGCGTCGCGGCTGCCGTCCTCGGCCAGCAGGCGGAACGTGGTCGGCGACTCGAGCGGCAGGCGGTAATACTGGCGGCGCTGGACGCGCACGACCCGGCGGGGGCGGGCCACGGCCAGGCCGCCGCCCCGGACGGGGCCGACGAGACGGGTCTCGAAGCGGTACAGGGCGTCGCCGCGCACGAACGAGAGGATCAGGGGAGCACGGGGCGGCAGGTCGAGCGGCACGACCGCATCCAGGAAGAGGCGGCGCAGGCCGATGGCCCGCACGCGCGCGCCCAGGAGTATGCTGTGATCCTGCGGGGCGGCCTGCAGCTGCACGGCCTCACCCGGCTGGGGCAGCGGCGCCTGCCCGCGCGTCGCCCCGCCGACGGCGCGGCCCCAGTCCCAGAGGCCCATCAGCCCTTGTCCTCCCCGACTTTTTCCTCGCCGGCCTTGTCCTCCCCCCACAGGCCCAGCTTCTGCTCGGCGGCGTGGGCCGTCAGCATCTCGGTCTGCGCGTCCTTCTCCAACTGGGCGGCTTTGTCGCGCCGGCCCGGGTCGTTGCTCTCGATATAATCAAGGGTGACAGCGGCGGCCTGGGCGAGCAAGCTGGCAGCCTGGACGCGGTCGAGGTGTGAGCGCGAATACTTCGCGGGCGGGACCATCTTGGCGACGAAGTCCGCCAGGGCCTGTGACTTGGCGCTGGCGGCCTTGACCCTGTCGTAGAACTCCTGGCGCGTGATCTTGCCGGCGTCGAAGTCGTCGTGCGCCCCGTCCATCCTGGCAGTCTGGTCCTCAGCGCTATTCTGAACGACACTCAGCACAAGGGGATAGGCGGGGTCGCCTGCGGCCTTCATCGCCGTCGAGCAATCGTCGTAACGACCCATCGCGGCGTACAGGCGGGCGAGGTGAGCGATGGCGACCCGCTGGAGGTCGGAGCCGGCGGAGGCGAGATCGCGGGCGCTCTTGTACTCGGTCTCGGCGTCGGCGTAGAACGTGCCGTCCCAGAAGGCGTCACCCAGGTCGAGGTGAACGGTGGCGTCCTGCGGATTCTTGGCGGCGAGCGCCTTGTAGCGGGCGACCCGGCCCGCCGTGGTGCCGTTCTCGGCGTCGTACTTGATCAGGAACTCCTGCAGGGCGATGCTGCCGGGAATGAGCTCCAGGCCGCGCTGGGCCTCGTCGAGCGCCTTGTCGGCCAGGCCGCCGGCCAGGTACGCCTGGGCGAGCTTGAGGCGCGGGACGTCACTTAAGGGCGCGCCGTTGATGGCGCCGCGGTAGAGCGCGTAGGCGTCCACCATGTCGCCGCGCGCGACCGCCTGGTCGGCGCGCGTGATGAGCGGCTGCACGGCGGTCAGGTCCACCGCGCTGCTGGCGGGGATGGGCGGCGCGGGAGAGGGGGCTGGCGTCGTGACCGGCGTGGGCGACGGAGTTTTTACCGGTGCGGCGATAGCCGGACTAGACGGGGGGCTGGGCGGCGACTGACTGGGCGGCAGATTAGGCTTGATGACTACTGGCGGGGCCGGGGCGGGCGGGGAGGACAGCCCCCCGGCCCCCAATCCTGGGGGAGAAGGATTGCCCCCCGGCACATTTCCTCCGGCTCCCCCAGGACTGGGGGCGGGGGGGTTTGGAGCGCCCCCCCCAGGATTGGCGGCAGGAGGGGCCGCATTGGGAGCCGGCGTTGCGGCGGCGCGCTCGATGCTTTCAGCGGCGGCCGCGGTCGGGAAGGCAACGTAGTTCCAGACGCGGGCGGCGGGGGCGGCCTCCAGCAGGCGAACGTCCGTCCTGCCCCTGTCCGCGTGGGCGACCACGGCGGCGTAGGCCGCGCCGACGGCGCGCGCGATGTCAAGGCGCGCCGCGTCCGCCGTGACAGGCCCTGTCAGCCATTCGGGGTGCCTCGCATCGGCGGCGGCACGCCGGAGGCTGGGGGAGTCGGGGTCAAAGGTCAGCACGTCCAGCCGGTCGTCGGCGCGCAGACGGGCGCGCAGGGCGACCAGCGCGCGGTCGTCGGCCTCGCCCGGGACGCGCGGGAACAGGAGGAGCAGGGGGTGAGGCGGCGCGGGCGGCGCGCCCCGGACCCCGCCGCCCGCAAGAACAGCGCCCAGGGCCACGGGGAGCAGCAGCGCCGGCCGCAGCGTTCGTCGCGGCATCACTGACCCTGTTGGCAAATCTGAAGCCCCGTCTTGCAGGCCTCCAGCCCCCGCCGGGCGGCCTCGGGATCGCGCCCGGCGGCGATCTGCGCCTGGTAGGCGTGGACGGCCTTCTCATAGGTCGCGCGGGCGCGGCGGTAGTCGCCCTGTTGCTGAAGCGAGAAGGCGGTCTGCTGGTACGTCTCGCCGGCGGGAGTATTATCCTCGCGGGAGCCGCCGGAGCCGCCGTCCGAGCCGCGATCAATGGTAATCTCGATGTGCGGCTGCGGGGCCGGCGCGGCGCTGTCGCCGTTATCGCCCGAGGCGATCACAGCGGCGCCCATCTGGCTGAATTCAGACGGCGTGCCGTTCAGGCGCTGGACGACGACCGTATGGCGGGCGACGCCGGCATAGGGCGAGGCCGAGGCGGCCCGCAGGGACGCCGGCACTTTGACGGGGGCAGGCGGCAATGGGCCATGGTCGGCCGGGGGCACGGCGACCAGGGTGAGGGGTGGCAGCGCGTGCAGGCCGCCGCGCCCGGCGCGATGCGCCGAGGCGGGCCGCGCGCGGCGGTGGGCCGGCGTGATCGGGATCAGGGGCGTCACCTCTCGGGCGGCGCGCGGCGGCCCTGAGAACGGGTTGGGGCCCGGCGCGGCGGCGATGCGTACGGGCGGCGGCGCGACGACGGGCGGCGGCATCAGCACGACCGGCGCAGGCCCCGCGCTCGGCTCGCTCATGGCCGCGGGCGCGGCCCCGAAGGCGGAGCGGCCAAGGACACGGGGCGCGACGGACGTCGGATGTGGGGAAGGCGCACCGGCGCGCGGGGCGGGGCGTACCGTGAACAGGCCGGCAGCCAGGACCAGGATCGCCGCCGCGCCCGCGGCCAGCGCCGGGGTCGGCTTGGCCGGCAGAACGGTGAAGTCTGGCCCGCGCCGCTCGCCGGCCAGGTCGGCGAAGCGGAGGCGGGCGAGGACAGGGGGCAGCCAGCGATAGACCGGCGAGGGCCGGACAGGCTCGGCGTGGATGCCCTCGCGCAGCTGCTCCAGTTTGGCGCGGTCGGCCTCGCTGTCGGGGTTGAGGGCGAGGACGCGCTCGAAGTGTTCAATGGCCAGGGAATCCTGGCCTTTTTTCTCATAGAGGCTGCCGAGCAGGGAGTGCGCCGTGGTGCTGCTGGGGTTGATGGCGAGGGCGGACTGGCAGGCGCGCACCGCGGCGTCGAGGTTGCCGGCCTCGGTGTGCCAGAAGGCCATGTCCAGGAACTGGGTCAGGCGCTCCTGCTGCACGGGATCCTCGACCTGATCGTCGTTGGAGAGCGTCAGCATCTGGAGGACGTGAATCTTCGCGCCGCAGGCCTTGCAGTATTTGCTGTCGGGCGTGTTGTGCGCGCCGCAGTCGTCACAGAAGAGAGGTTTCGTAGCCATCATTTTCGCCGTGCCATTGAGGTCGGGGGTCGGTGTGCAAGTTTGATACCTCAGAATAACACAGGTCGGGCGATTTGTCAAGGGCGGGGAGGAGGAACACCCGCACAAGTGACGGTTGACATTCGGCCATTTCCGTGCTACAATGACGCCACAACCGCATAGCGTAGCGCGACGTTCTTATCAAGAGTGGTGGAGGGACACGGCCCTGTGAAACCACAACAACCACCCGGCTCCCCGCCGGGCAGGTGCTAACTCCGGCGTCGCCTTCTCTCCCTCAGAGTTGGGGGCGGGGGGCGAGCGCAAGATAAGGACCAGGCGAAAACGGCATCCCCGCTTGCGCCCCCTTCTTGATAATCCCGCCGACGCTCCCTTGCTGTCAACACAACCCAAAAGGAAGCAAATCCATGCCCGATGTCAAGCTCTTCACCTCGGAGTCCGTCTCCGAGGGCCACCCCGACAAGCTCGCCGACCAGATCAGCGACGCCATCCTCGACGAACTGCTGGCCCAGGACATCCGCAGCCGCGTCGCGGTCGAGACCCTGCTGACGCGCGGCCTCGCCGTGGTCGCCGGCGAGGTCACGACCAAGGGCTACGTCGAGATCAGCGACGTGGTCCGCGCCGCGGTCAACGAGGTCGGCTACACCCGCACCGAGTACGGCTTCGACGGCGACACCACGGGCGTGCTGGTCTCGCTCCAGAAGCAGTCCCCGGACATCGCCGTGGGCGTGGACGAGGGCGCCAAGGGCGACAAGCCCCCGGGCGCGGGCGACCAGGGCATGATGTTCGGCTTCGCCGTCAACGAGACGCCCGAGCTGATGCCGCTGCCGATCACCATCGCCCACGAGCTGACCGCCCTCTACACCCAGGTCCGCAAGGCCCGCGGCCTCGGCCTGCGCCCCGACGCCAAGAGCCAGGTCACGGTCGCCTACGACCGCGCCACGGACAGGCCCGTCGCCATCGACACCATCGTCTTCTCCGCCCAGCACGACCCCGAGCTCAAGCAGAAGGACGTGCAGGCCCTCGTCACGGAGCACGTGATCCAGCCCGTCCTGGCCCAGTACGGCGAGTACACGCGGGGCGAGATCACCTACCACGTCAACCCGACCGGCATCTTCGTCATCGGCGGCCCGCAGG
>JAFAZD010000174.1 GCA_019239955.1 Armatimonadota bacterium
GCTCGTGCGGCGTCCACCCGGGGATCGCGCCCGACCTGTCCGAGCGCTTCTCGCTGCTGGCGGGCGAACACAACGGCCAGTGCGAGCGCCGATGGCGGCACCGCCAGGAACAGGCCACAACAACAACGCAGTCAAATCCATAGCCCACGCCGCACACTGGAACGTGCCATATCACAGAAGCAGAAGTGCTTGCCTGGATTATACCCAAAGGCACAAATATCGTGTCTTCGGAAAGACACGGGCCTTATATCCCACGGCTGAAGCCTGTGGGCTTTACGCCCATTACTGTAAAATGTTCAAGCCATGCCAACAAAAGAATTATATGGGCCGGTCGCTATCAATTGCCGCTGACAGCGCAGCAGTTTATTGATGAGCAAGAGAAAAGGTCTGTTCGCCCAAATGACTCAGGTTTGATTGACCAACTGTTCGAGAAATTGGCTCAAATCTTTTCAAACGAATGGCAGGCGAGGAAAAATCAGACCGTCTGAAACCGGTGCAGCTTCTTAACAGCGTCACCGACGACGAGAGCGGACCGGCCCGCTGACAAAGAGCAAACATTTTTTTGAGTAATACTGCATCGTGTTTACTATCCGATAAAGGGCGTTATCGGATAGTATTGCTATCAGTTCTGGCGGTTGTATGGGCCTGCCCAAGTTGACACAGGGACACGAAAAGGAGTAACATGGAATGAGCATGACTTCCGCATGAAAGGAACCCCATGGCAAACCTGACGAACTCCCATTCCTTGACCGACTTCCAGCGCAACGCCCGACACTTTATTGAGAGCCTTAACGAGACACAGGAGCCGATGCTTCTCACCGTCAACGGCAAAGTGCAGGCGGTTTTGGTTGACCCCGTTACCTACCAGCAGACGGAGGAACAGCTAGAGCGCGCCCGCCTCATTGCCGCCATCCGGGAGGGGGAGCAGGCCATCGGGGAGGGCCGGACGCGGCCTGCCGAGGACGTGTTCGCGGAGCTTCAGACCAAACATGGCTTTTGACGTTGAGATCACCGACGCGGCCAGGGACGACATAGACGACGCGGTTACGTTCATCGCTCAGAAGTCGCAGGCGGCGGCGCGGAAGTGGAAAACCGCGCTGCAAGCCCTCATTCTGTCGCTGCAAGATATGCCGGGCCGGTTTGCGGTCATTGCCGAAGCCGGGGAGCTTGGGCTGCCTTACCGCAGCGCCCCGCATCATTCGCACCGCGTCATTTTCCGCATAGACGAGGAGAAGAACACGGTTTATGTGGTGCGTGTTTATCACGGGGCGCGTCGCCCTCTCTCGCAGGAGGATATAGACCCGCAAGACGAGGCTTAACCCCACCGCTCCATGATTTGCATCTGATTTGATCCTCGGCATCTCCCCGGAGAGGCGGGGGGCTATCTCCGTGCCCGTTTGGGTATGATAAGTCCAAACGAGCGAGGAGAACGACCATGCAGAGGATCATTTTGCCGAAGGACCCCCAGCTGCGCGCGCAGCTGGAGGCCAAGCTGGCCGAGTACGAACAGCGCGGCGCGGACAGCCCCCTGCTCCCCGTGCTGCGCCAGCGCGCCGTCTTCAAGGAGGAGGCCCTGCGGCGGCTGCTGCGCGACGGCATGCTGGACGTGCCCGCCTTCCTGGCGGAGTGCCAGGAGCGCTTCGGGGAGCGGCTGGAGACGGTGGCCTTCGAGGAGGCGGTGGGCGTCATCGCGTCCTACTGCTCCGGGGACTACGACCGGCGCGTCGAGGGCGGGACGGGCTTGCTGCCGCCCGACGAGGCGGCCTTACGTCTCCGCTGAGGGGGCCGTCACTGACGGGGGTCGTTCCCCCGGCGCAGCAGCTGCCGCATGCGGAACCGGACCTGGGGAGTCGCCTCACCGCGCTTCAGGGTGGAGGGGACGTACCCGCCGCAGTTGCGGGCGAACTCCGGGATCAGCTCGGCGATGGCCCGCTCCTTGAGGGCCTGGAACACGTCGGCCGGCAGGAGCCGCTCCAGGTCCGCCGTCTCCTCGGCCGCCGGCCTCGGGGCCGGCGGCTTCGGCGGGGGCGGGGCGGGGCGGCTTGCGGTCGGGGGCCGGTAGGGCTGGTAGTAGCGTGGCAGGGCGGGCGGGTCCGGGGGGGCCAGGTTCCAGCCGCGCCGCAGGGCGCTGGCGATCCAGCCGCCCGAGTTACGGACCTTGCGGCGCTGGCCCTGGAGGGAGTCCAGGGCCTGGCGGCAGCGGGCCTCGCCGCAGTCGGCGAGCAGGCGCGGCGCACAGGCCGCGTCCACCCCCTGGGCGATCAGTTGAGAGACAACAGGGTGGGGCGGCGGGGCGGCGACGGGCGGCCCATCGGGCGGCGGGGCGGCCTCGCGCGCGCGAGGGCTGTTGTCTTTTTCTCTCACAACACCCGAGTCTGATTCTGCGGGGACTCTGGTGTCGCTTTGGCGGGGGGCCGGATTCGCCCCCCGATGCGGGGCCGGCCCATCGGGCGGCGGGTGCGGGGCCGGAGGCCGAGCCGGGGGACACCCGTGTCGCTTTGGAGGCGCAAATTTTTTTGGGGTCCGGCAGCATCGCCAGTGCGCCGGACATGTCGTAGCCGCGCCCGTGCAGGTGCCCCCGCTCGTCGCGCGCGTAGAGGCGGCTCAGGAAGCCCTGGCCCTCCAGCCGGGTCAGGCTGCGCTGGATGGTCTTGACATCGCACTGCTCGCGGCGGGCCAGCGACTTCTGGTGCTCGTAGAAGACGCGGTTGTTCTGGTGGACGCGGGCCATCAGCTTGTTGAGCAGCGAGATGTCCCGGGGGATGAGCAGCCCCTGCTCCTGCAGGACCTCGGCCCGGTGGGGGATGCGGGAAAATCGCTTGCTGTCGGCGTCGAGCGGCGGAATTTCCCTGCTTTTGGGGTATACTTGAGCTTGCATCTAGCTCTCCTTTCACAAAGGGGAATCCAATTGGGGCCGCGTGGCCTGACAAACAACGCGGCCCTTCTCTTCGTCCCGGTCAAATTGTGGTGAGATGGTCACAGGGGGCGTTCACGAACGGGCGTTTGCGGCCCGGTGAAGTCCCGTGAGACCATTGTACCCGAAGCGCGCGCGAATTCGCGCTAATTGTCTACTGCCACTTTCGATATTTCTCGGATGATCCTCGTTGGCGGCGGCTTTCGCGCCGCGCCCCCTCCCTCCGCCCGCCGTCTCCTTCCCTCGTGTTTCCCCCAGGGAATATTTTGTCTGCTATTTTCAGTAATGGCCGTACCTGCCGCTTTTGTGACAAACGGCATAGCCTGGATGTGAACTCCGTTACGGGGCGGCGGCGGAATGGCGGCTACAATGGGAGCCAAGCGGGAGAGACCGATGACAACTCAGTGTGACCTCTCCCGACTTCCGCCAACAGGAGACAACCATGAGTACAACACTGGCGTTCCGAACGCCGCCGGGGGCCGTGTCGATTCCCGCCGGGCAGTCCAAAGAGCTGGGCACGGTGGATGTCAGCCCCTACTCGCAGATCCGCGTCGTCGCCGACGAGCGCGCCGGGTCGGGGACGGGCGTGAACATCCGCCTGACCCTGACCGAAGGCAGCGAGCTGGTGGCCCAGCTGGACGTGCTGACGCTCGGCCCGCACGCCCAGATCACCCGCGTCTACGAGTGCGCCGGGACCAAGCTGACGGTCTTCGCGGACGCGGCCGGCGGCTCGGGTTCCGACGGCGTGGACGTGCTGATCTACGGCACCAAATGACCGGCCGCCGCCGGTCTGGGGAGGCCCGCCGACGTGATCCGCCGGCGGGCCTGCTTGCGTGTGCGGGCGACCCGGCGGGTCGCCCGGCAGGAGTGCCGGGCCTACGAGGCTCGCCACCTCCATCGAAACGGGGGAGGAGAGTCGTCCCAAGCGGCACTCCCTTGCGCCGGCCTCTCCGCGCCGGGCGGCGAACCAGGCGACGGGAGAGGCAACAGCCCATGTGCTTGCGGCCCTCCTTTAGCTCCGTGGGGTATACTCCTTTGAAAAGACAGCGAGCGAATCGGGCCGCTCTTGATGCTCCGTGGGGGCTGAGCGTACGACTTTGTCCGTTTCGTGAGCAGAACCCAAGGAGTACAGCGATGACATCCACCCCTCGTCCGATGAGAGCCGCCGCCCGACCCATGCGTCGCATGGGGAAGCCCCTGACCTGCGTCGCACTGGTCACGGCTTCCCTGCTCGCACAGCCCCTCATGGAGCCCCTCATGGCACAGACTTCCACCCCAGCGCCGGCGGCCCCGGCCGACCAGATGGTGGCCATCCCGATCCCCGCGCAGCCCGACGCGATCGATCTCGGCACGGGACCCTTGCCGGGCGCGACCGCGCCCGAGTCATGGCACCACCAGTACGGCAAAATGTTCGCGCGCAACGTCACCGTCGCCACCCTCCGGCCCTTCCTCCCGGACCCGTCGAAGGCGAGCGGCGCCGCCGTGATCATCGCGCCCGGCGGGGGCTTCCAAACGCTGTCCATGGAGAACGAGGGCTGGGACGTCGCCCGCGCGCTGGCCGACAAGGGCGTCGCGGCCTTCGTGCTCAAATACCGTCTCAACCAGACGCCGGCAGACCTGGACGCCTTCGCGCATCAGCCGTTCCCGCCCCGCCCAAGCGCCCCGGCCGGCGCCCCCCCGGCCGCGCGCCCTGCTCCCGGGGACATGGCCGCCCGGATCGCGCCCCAGATCGCCGATGCCAACGCCGCCTTCGCCCTCGTGCGCGCCAACGCGAAGAAGTGGCATGTCGATCCCGACCGCATCGGCATGATGGGGTTCTCCGCCGGCGGGATGCTCACCATGGCCACGGCCCTCCGCAGCCATGAGGCCAAGCCGGCGTTCATCGGCAACATCTACGGCGGCCTCGGGGCCGTGGACGTCCCGCCCGACGCGCCGCCCCTCTTCGCGGCGGTCGCCGCCGACGATCCGCTCATGGGCACCCCGAACTTCGGCCTGATCGAAAACTGGCGCACGGCCCATCGCCCCGTCGAGTTCCACTACTACGAACAAGGGGGACACGGCTTCGGCATGTACCCCAAGGAGACCACCAGCACCGGCTGGTTCGACGCCTTCGTCAAGTGGCTCGGCATGCACGGCTACTTGAGGCCGAAAAACCCTTAAGGCCGACAACCTCGCCCGGTCGGGTTATAACAGAGTTATTCCTCGCCCCTCTCCCCGGCGGAGTTCGCTCCGCTCATCCCGCCGACCCTCTCCCTCGCGGGGGAGAGGGGGAGGGCGAACCGTCCCGCGTGGGCGGCGTCAGGAAAGGGGAGGCCGTCAAGGTTCCTGGGCGCTCTGGCGGCCTTGCTAGAGGCTCTGGGCGATGAGGGCCTTGACCTGGGCGCGCTCCTTTGGGGTGCCGACGGGCACGGGGACGCCCTCGGCGTTGAGCAGTCGGGGCGCAGGCCGTCAGATTTGCAAGGGCTGGGACTGGTACTTGCGGTGGTGCTCCGCGCAGAGCCAGAGGATGTTGCCGTCTGGGGTGGGGGTCTTGTAGAGGTCGCCCCAGTTGCCGCTGGAGCCGGTCCCGCGCAGGAAGTCATACAGGGCGCGCAGGGCAGGGCCGGCGGAGCGGTGGGGCGTTGCCAGCAGCGGGCCGTCGGGGTGGCGGGAGGCGAAATCGTCCGCGTCCAGGTCCGTCAGGGTGTCCTTCGCGGAGAACTTGATTTCTTTGGCCATATCCGTCATCAACTCAAAAGAGGCTTTCACTTTTTCGGCCCAGTCTTCATCAATCATCGCGCTGGCGGCCTTGCCCACTGGGCCGACAACCTTGAGAAGCTCCATCAAATAATCCAGCCAGGGACTCATTTTGACCCACCACTCTTTAGGCTGCTGCACGGGGTACGGGTTCCCCGACATGTGCGGCTTGGCCGGGTACTGGCACATCAGGCACAGGTCCCACGACTGAGCGACCCAGTTCTTGGGCAGGAACCACTTGCCGTCGCCGGGCATGAGGAAGAAGGTGCTGGGGCACTCGGCCTCCATGCCGGCCTGCATCCAGTTCCACTGCCGGGTGAAGTTGCGGACCAGCAGTTCCGACTGCTGATCCAGCCGCCCGATGATCTCCTGCTGGCCCTGAACGACCGTGCCGCGCAGTTCCATGATGGCGGCTTTCACGTCGGCGTCGGTGCTAGGGTGGATGCCGTAGAGCATCAGGGGCACGGAGACCTCGCGCAGCGTGTCCGGGCACTCCACCGTCTCCCGCCGGGCCTCGATGCGGCGGACCAAATCCTCATAGCGGTAGTGGCGCGGGCAGGGCGGCTGGCCGGGCACGTCCTGCTGACAGATGCAGGGAACCAAACGTTCCACGCGCAGGCCCTCAAAACGCTTCAAAATCTCGTCCAGGGTCTTCATGAGGATGGTGAAGAAGTTGTGCGGCTGCGCGCCCCAGACTTGCAGGCGGATCTCGCGCAGGCCGGTGTTGAGTTCCACGCGGGCCAGGTGGTTTTCGTATTCCAATGCGGCCCCGTCGCGCCAGTGCTGGGTGCGGGTGTAGGGGTGGGTGCGGACCAGAAAGCGGCTCATGATGCCGGCGGGCACGAAGTCCAGCTTGTAGAGCATCGTCACCAGGGTCGGGGCGGGCTGGGGCAGATCGTCGGGCGGCTGGTGGGGCAGGCGCAGCGGGATCAGGCTCCGGGTGGTCGGCTGGGCGGGCGTGTCGGCGGCGATCTGGTAGCTGATCTCGAAGCGCTCCATCAGGCGCAGGAAGGCCGGGTAGACAGGCCGCTCGAACTTCAATCCATCCTTCTCCATTCCCCAGATGCGGGGGAGCCAGTCATGCCGCAGGATGCCCTTTTCCCTTTCCACTTCCTTGTCATCCAGCACGCGGGCGGTGGCGCTGGTGACCCAATTGGGCTTGAGGACGATCATACTGCTGAGGATGTCGTCATCCTGGAAGTAGAGGATTTTGCCCAGGTCATGCAGGAGGCGTCCCAGTTCCCCGGTCGCCGTCTCGCGTTTCACCCCCAATGCCTCACAGGTCTTTGCATACTCCGTCTCGTCTATCCGGTACTCCGTCCTGATGAGCAGCGCCTGCTCGGCGTCGCTCCAGTTCTTCGGCAGTGGCTTGCCGACATGCGGCAGTGTGGCGGCGTGCTCATGGAGCGCCCGGCGCAGCTCCTCAATGCCACGCTTCTCGTTGCCGCTGCTGACGGCGAATTGCCCCTGAAGCTGCGGGTAAGCCTCTTTCAGCGCCGTGTAGTTGAGATCTACCGGGCGCTGGTTCTGGTCAATCTTGGTGGCGACCAATAGGACCGGCGCGTCCGGGGCAATGGCCTGGATGGTACGCAGCCAGTAGTCCAAATTCCGACCTGCTTCATTCTCGCCCGCGTCGAAGACCAGCAGGTACAGCGAGCGCCGCGTCAGGAAATACTGATGCGTGGTGTGATAAATCTGCTGCCCGCCGAAGTCCCAGGTGTTGAGCGTGATTTTCGCCCCCGCTCCCGTCGGAGGCTTGAGTTCCAGGCAGTCTACTTCAATGCCATGCGTGGAGGGAAGGTTCGGGTCGTAATCCTCGCCGCGCAGGGCGCGCAGCAGGGAAGACTTGCCCGCCCGGCCCTCGCCGACCAGCAGCAGCTTGGCCTCATAGCGCACGATCTCGCCCTGGGCCGCCTTATCGCGCAAATAAGCCAGGACGGCCGCCGTCCCCTGTTCCACAACCTCCGGCGGCGGCGAGACGAGCGGGTTGCCGCCCAGGTCCAGCGTTTGCAGCCCGGTGAGTTGGGCCACCTCCGGGGGCAGGGACGTCAGTTGGTTGCCGTACAGGTCCAGCGTTTGCAGGCTGGTGAGTTGGGCCAGTTGCGGGGGCAGTTCCGTCAGCCCGTTGCCGCCCAGGTGCAGCTTTTGCAGCCTGGTGAGTTGGGCCAGTTGCGGGGGCAGGGACGTCAGGCGGTTGTCGCGCAGGTACAGCTCTCGCAGCCCGGTGAGTTGGGCCACCTCCGGGGGCAGTTCCGTCAGCCCGTTGCCGCCCAGGTGCAGCTCTCGCAGCCTGGTGAGTTGGGCCAGTTGCGGGGGCAGGGACGTCAGCTGGTTGCCGTACAGGTCCAGCACTTGCAGGTTGGTGAGTTGGGCCAGCTCCGGGGGCAGGGAGGTCAGTTGGTTGCCGCGCAGGTTCAGCTTTTGCAGCCTGGTGAGTTGGGCCAGTTGCGGGGGCAGGGACGTCAGCACGTTGCCGCGCAGGCTGAGGGAAGTCTGCCGGTTTTTGAAGGCGCGTTCAATGACTTGCAGCAGTTCCTCTTGTGTCATTCCTGACCTCGCTTGACGTTCCGGCGCTGACGATGCTGGTGCGGCTGTAGCCAGCCTTGCTTGCATTGTAGCACATGGAAGCGTCTGGCTGTGGTGTGGCGCACCGAAGCGTCGCGGGGCGCTCTCCGCCTTTCCTCGGCCCCGCTTCCTCCGTCCCGCATTCCCGTCAGGTAATGTTTTGTCTGCTATTTTCCGATAATGGACGCACCCCCGGCGGGGGCAAGACCCAGTACGTGTCCCTCCGCGCCCGCCGGGAGGGTGATCGCCCCTGGCCCACAATTCTGGGGGAGAGGGATGGCCGGGGAAGGTTTTCGGAACGCTTTCCACAGGAGGAACGGATGTCCGCTTTGACGGGTCCCTATGACGCGCGGCGCAAGGAGGGCGGGCTGGTCCGCTACCCGGTGGCCGCCAATACGGAGGTTTTTAAGGGCGGCCTGGCCGTCCTGTCGGGCGGCTACGCGCAGCCGGGCGCGGATGCCGCCGGGGTCATTTTCATCGGCGTGTTCGCCGAGACGGTCAACAACACGGCGGGGGCGGTCCAGCCGGGGCAGATCGCGCCGGCCCCCGGCTCGCCGCAGTTGACGCCGGCCGCGGGTGCGGCGGGGGCGTACTCGGTGCGGGTGGAGAAGACGGGCGCGTTCGTGTTCAACAAGGCGGGCGCGGCCCAGGCCGACCTGGGTAAGCCGGCGTTTGTGGTGGACGACAACACGGTTTCGACGGCGGCCACGACCAACAACGTCGCCTGCGGCTATGTCACGGAGATCGTGGACGCCTCCCATGTGCGGGTGCGGATTGATCGGAGCGTGCAGTGAGGACCTACCCCTGGCCGCAAGCGGCCTGTCCCCTCCCTGTCAGGGAAGGGAAAGAGGAGGCCCGCCGGCCCGACCCCCTCCCCGAAAGGGGTTCGTTCCGGTTAGCCCGGCGGGATGAGCGTAGCGAACTGCGCCGGGGTTTTCACGACCCCGGCAAGGAGGAAGGGTGATGACGATGGTGGTGTTGGACGCGCCGGAGGCGGTGGCGTTCTCGGAGGCGGCGGGCGACGCGGCGGGGACCGTGACCGAGCGGGAGGCGCGGCTGCTTGTGGCCGGGGACTACCCCGGCAAGAACCTGACGGTGACGGAGGCCGACCTGGACGCGCTGGCGGCCAACTTCCGCGGCCCCGTCCCCGTCAAGGTGGAGCACGTGGACTCGCCGCTGGACCCGCTGGGGCTGGTGCAGGAGGTGTGGCGGCAGGGCCGGGGAAAGAGCGCGGAGCTGCGGGGGCGGGTGTCGTTCCCGGCGGAGATGGCGGCGTTCCTGGCGCGGCGGGGGGCGGAGAAGCTGTCGGTGGGGCTGCTGGGCGGGCCGGTGTGGCGTCTTTTGGAGGCGTCGCTGACGCTGCGGCCCCACGTCCCGACGGCGACGCTGCTCAGTGAAGAACCCCCTCCCGGCCTCCCCCTTCGCCTAGGGGAGGGGATGGAGGCGGAGCTCATCCGGCTGCGCCGGGAGCGGCTGGAGGGGCAGGTGGCGGCGCTGAAGGCGTCGGGCCGGCTGGCCCCGGCGGCGGAGCCTTTGGCGCGGGCGCTGCTGGGCGCGCCCGCCGTGGTGACGCTCTCGGAGGGCGGCCCCGCCGAGGGGGTGGGGGACGTGTTCCGGCGCTTCCTGGAGGCGCAGCCGCCGGTGATCCCCTTCGGCGAGCGGGCGCGGGGCGGGAACGGGAAGACGACGTTCTCCGGCGCGGGCGGCGCGGCGGGCGCGGCGCTGGCGGAAGAAGAGCCGGACCAATTCACGCCGGAGGAGCGGGAATTGCTGCGGCGGCTGGGCGTGGAGCCGGGCGACGTGGCAAAGACGATGCGACAGGACAGGAAGGACAGGCCGGATGCAGGTTGACCAGAACACGCTGATTACCGTCGGCGTCTTCGCGCACCTGGGGGCGTCCCTGGCGAAGTCGCTGCTGCACTCGCGGACGGACCGGGCCAAGATTGATGCCCTGACGGGCAGGCTGGACGGGGTGCTGGGGCTGCTGACGAATGGAATAACCCCCCCGGCCCCCAGTAATGGGGGGGAAGGCCCCCTGGCCCCCAATAATCGGGCGGGTGAGGAGCCGGGCGGGTGAGGGGCCGGGCGAGTGAAGCGCCGGGCGAGTGAGGAGCCGGGCGACTGAAGTCGCGGCTATTCAGCGCACTGTCCGCCTGCGCGGACGTAAGCGGCTCTGCGTCGGCGAAGGCCAACAGCGCATTAAAAAGCCGCGAGTTCACTCGCCCGGCGCTTCACCCGCCCGACAAATCCCGCCCGGCAAAAAGGCCCGGCGGGAACGCAATGGCCTGGGGGACGCGCCCGGCAGGAGTGCCGGGCCTACTACGGAGGACAAAGAGATGCTGGTGAAGGGTGATATGTCGGCGCTGCTGCTGGCGGGGCTGAAGACGCAGTTCTTTCAGACCTACCAGACGCAGCCGGCGGAGTGGGACAAAGTGGCGACGCTGATCCCCAGCGACAAGGACACGGAGCATTATGCCTGGCTGGGCGCGCTGCCGGGAGTCCGGGAGTTTCTGGACGAGCGGCAGGTGGCGGACTTCTCCGAGTACGAGTATCAGATCAAGAACAAGACCTGGGAGAGCACCGTGGCCGTGGACCGGACTCTCCTGGAGGACGACCAATACGGGCAGGTGGCGCTGCGGGTCAAGGGGCTGGCGGCAGAGGCCAAGCAGCACCTGGACATCCTGGTGTTCTCGCTGCTGGCCGCGGGCTTCACGGCCAACTGCTACGACGGGACGCCGTTCTTCGGGACGCATTCCGTCGGCAAGGCGCAGGGGGCGGTCCAGCAGAGCAACCAGGCCCCGGCGGGGGCGGCGCTGTCGTCGGCGACACTGATGGCGGCGATCACGGCGATGCGCCGCACACTCAACGACCAGGGCCGGCCGATGCAGATCGCGCCGGACACGCTGGTCGTGCCGCCGGAATTGGAGTGGGAGGCGCACCAGCTGCTCAACTCCGTGTTCTTCCCGGACCCCGTCCAGACGGCCTCCCAGCAGCTGCCCAACAACCCCCTGCGGGGGCTGCTGCGGCTGGTGGTGACGCCGTACCTGACCAACGGGGCCAACTGGTTCCTGCTGGACACCCAGCGGGCGGTGCGGGCCGTCGTGCTGCAGATGCGGCGCGACTTCGAGTTCTCGGCGCTGGAGGCCAACTCCGAGGAGGGCTTCCTGCGGGACCGCTACCTGTACGGCGTGCGGGCGCGCTACAACGTCGGCTACGGCGACTGGCGCTGCGCCTACGGCTACGCGGGGAATTAGGGCGGAGCCCCCACCCCCCGCTTCGCGCCCGGAGGCCCCCACCCCGGCTCGTCCCTCGCCACCCCTCCCCCATAGGAATGGGAGAGGGGCCAGTGGCGACAAGCCGGCAGCCTCCTGACAGGACGCGCAGCCTGGAAGTATTGGCCCCTCTCCCGCTTGCGGGGGAGGGGTGGCGAGGAACGAGCCGGGGTGGGGGCCGCGCGTGTTTGAGGAGGAGCCATGTCTGTGCTGCCGGTGACGCTGGCGGGGGTGAAACTGCTGTGCGGGATCGCGGACACGTCGCAGGACGCGGCGGTCACGGCGCTGATGGCGCTGGCGCAGCCGGCGCTGGAGTACACGCTGGACCCGGCGATTTTGGCGAATTCGGCCAATGACGCGGGGCTGTTGGCGACGCTGACCCTGGGGGCGACGGAGGCGCTGGCGGGGGCGTATGTGGCCGCGCAGGGGCGCAACCCCGCCGCGCCGCCCCAGCAGCAGACGTTCCGGCTGTCCACGCTGGAGGTCAGCACACGGCCCCTGGCGGACCCGGCCAAGATCGGGGCGGCGCTGGCGGCGTCGGGCCTGGCGCGGCTGGCCCCGTTCAGCCGCTCGGCGCGCGCTGGCGCGGACGGCGGCGGGCGGCGACGACCGGCTGGACGACCAGAGCGCGGTCCCGCTGCTGATCGGGAGCGGGCTGGGCGCGGCGGCCCCGGCGGGCACGGTCGGCCCGCCCGCCGACGCCACGTTTGACGCCGTGCTGGGGCCGGACGGGGGGGCGGAGCCGCCGGGCGGGGACACCTGGCCCGGCCCGCTCCTCGGGTTCTTTGCGGGAGGGCCGGAGCCTTGATCTTAGAGATCACCGGGCCGGGCATCCAGTCCCAGGTGGCGGCGCTGGTGGCGCAATTCGGGGAGCCGGTGACGCTCGACCGGGGCGGGGCCACGCGCACGGTCCAGGCCCTCTTCGAGCCGGCGAATGCGGCGGTCATCGGGACGTACTTCGACGACAACGCCGCCGTGGGGCTGATCCGGCCCTGCGTCCAGGCGCTCTTTGACGGCACGACCGGCGGCACGAACGACCCTCCGCAGGGCGGGGACACGTTCACGCGGGACGGGCGCACCTTCACGGTGCAGCGGGTGCAGAACCACCGCCTGGGCGGCACGGTGGTGCTGATCACCGCGCTGTGCGATTAGGCGGGAGGAAAGGAAACTTGCCATGCTTCTGAAATATGGGCTGTGCCCGGACGCCAGCGAGGCGCTGGCGCGGCTGTGCCTGGGGGCGCGGATCGGGCAGACGGTGGGGTTCGCGGCGGCCAGCGCCGGGACGCACGCGCCCGACGGCGCGCTGGACGGGCATCCGTACTGCGCCGCGACGGATCTGCACGTGGCCGACCTGGGGCACGCGGAGGTGCGGGAACTGCTCTCGCGCCTGGCGGACATGGGGTTCGCGGCGTTCTACCGCCGGCCCGGCTTCGACCACTGGCCGGCCTACGACGCGCTGCACGTCCACGCCGTGTTCGCGGGAGTCAAGATGAAGCCGATGCTGCAGGACCAAATCCACCAGTGGCTGCACGGGCTGAACGGGCTGGCCTCGCGCGCCCGCTACGAGTTCTGGCAGCCGTCGGCGGCCCAGTGCCAGGTCGTGCGCGCGCTGTTCCTGGCGCACAACTCGCCGGTCGCTGCCTGAGGGCGGACTAGCGACGCCGGGAGTGCCCGGGGCGCCGCTTGTGGTGTGCGCCCCGACGCCGGTGCGGGGTGACGGACGAGGGAGCAGAGGCGACGACGCGCGGGCGGCCGGGCATGACAGTGGGACCGGGGAGGTGGCGGCTGTGGACGGTCACCCCCGTGGCCGGACCCGCGGGTCTCACGTCGGCGCGCACAGGCGCGGCGGCCAGGGCGCCCAGGCCCAGGGCCAGCAGGCCGGCAGTCAGAGGACGGTTCATTGGGAGTCTCCTTGTGTTTGGTGTGGGGCGGGGGGTCGTGCGGGAGGCCCCGGCGGGACGTTCGCCGCGCCGGGGACTCCTGCCGCCGGGCGCTCACATCGGGCGGTTCTGCACCCGGTTCCAGGCGCCGGGATTGGGGGTCCCCTGGCCGCCGTGTTTCGGCCTGCCGCCGTTTTTCGGGTGGTGGCGGCCCTTCTTGCCCCCCTTCGACGTCTGCGTCCCGGAGTGGCCGGACTTCGTGCCCTTCCCTGGCTGGGGGATGTTCATGTACGGGTCCATCGCGCGGACGGCGCGGGCGGCGTGGACGGGCAGTGCGGGGCGGGCGGCCACGGGGGCGGCGGCCAGGGCGAGGACGGCCAGGCCGGAGCAGAGGGTGATCGGCGTGTGCTTCATCGTCAGACTCCTCGTGTTGAGTGTGGGGCCGGGAGTCGTGCGAAAGGTCCCGGCCCGACGTTCGACGCGCCGGGGCGGAATTCCTCCCGCCTCGCCGGGGTTGTGAAAACCCCGGCAGGGAAGATCATGTGTGCTTCGCACAAGGAGGGAGGCGGCGGGAGGCCCACTTTGTCCGAAGGACACACGCTCTCCCCTGCCGGGGTTTTCACATCACCGGGCAGAATGCCCCTGCCTCGGCCTACGGGGTGTGGTAGGCGCCCCCCGCCCAGCCGTTGACGGCGGCCTCGGTGACCGCGGCGCCGCCGGAGACGGAGGCGAAGTCGCCGCCGGCGGTGTTGGCTTGGCCGCCGGCGACGGAGGCGTAGATGCCGGAGGCGGTGTTGTCGTAGCCGCCGGAGACGGCGGCGAGGTCGCCGGAGCCGGTGTTGACGTTGCCGCCGGTGACGGTGGCGTAGGGGCCGCTGATGGCGTTGTCTTTGCCGGCGACGAGGCCGCCGAAGGAGGCGTAGTTGTTCAGGTCGCCGAGGATGAGGTTGTGGCTGCCCGTGCGCACGTCCCCTTTGCCCATGTCATTGCCGGTGGCGTTGTAGCCGAGGATGAGGTTGCCCAGGCCGTTGACGACGGGGTTGGTGTGGTCGGTCGGGTTTTTCGGCTCGCCGTTGGTGGCGCCCAGGCCGTTGACGATGCGGACGTTGACGCCGGTGAAGGTGACGGTTGCCCCGGCATGGCCGTGGGTGCCGGTGGTCGTGATGGACGCCGTCTTGGCGTCCAGGGCCGTCACGCGGGCCAGCAGGGAGGCCGTCTTGGCGTCCAGGGCCGTCACGCGGGCCAGCAGGCTGGCGAGGGAGACGCCGGGGCCGGCCAGGGCCTGGGGGCGCAGGTTGAGCAGGGCGGTCAGTGCCAGCGCACACAGGGCGCAGGCCCCGGAGAGGCGGTCGCGCCGCTCGGCGCGGGCCAGGCGGGCCTTCAGATCACGCACCTCGGTGAGCAGGGCGGTGTCGGGCGTCTGCGGTGACATGGGAGCGGATCTTTCTGCATTCGGTGCGGGAGAGTCCAGGGGGAAGTGCGCTGGATGGATGCCCCGGCGGACGGGAACAGTGCCGGGGCAAACGCGGGGAGCGCCGTCAGGCGCGGCGGCGGGCGCGGCGCGGCATCCGGCAGGGGCGCAACGGGCTGCGCCCGGAGAGGGGGGGGCGGACAGTGAGCATCGGTTGTCTCCTTCCCTCGGGACGGCGGGCGCCGAAAATGGGCGCGTGCCCTGCCCCAATTATAAGCGAAAGGACGGGCGCTGTCAAGAGATTGCGCCGTCAAGACGCCGGGAGGCGCCTCGCCATTCATGGCGTGGTATTGCGTGGCATTGAGCCTCGGCCTGAAGGCCGTGGCGACGCACCTCAGGAAAGGAAGTTCGCATGATCGCGCGACTGAAGACGCTGTTTCGCCAGAGGCCGGTGATGCGGGAGACGGCCCCGGTGCAGGGCGTGAGCCTGCTGGGGGCGCTCTCGCCGCTGGCCTTCGCCGAGGAGGCCCTGCCCGGCGGCGAGGGCTACCTGACGTATCGGAAGATGCAGCACGACCCGCAGGTCAAGGCGTGCCTGTCTACGAAAAAAATGGCCGTGCTCTCGCGCGGCTGGGAGGTCCACCCCGCCTCCGGCGCGCCGGGCGATGTGGCGGCGGCGGACTTCGTGCGCGACTGCCTGAACGGGATGCAGGGCAGCGTGCTGGACGTGCTCCACGACAGCATGGACGCCCTCGCCCAGGGCCTCGCCATCCAGGAGATCAACTGGGCGCTGCGCCCCGACGGGCGGGTGGGCCTGGCCTCGATCAAGGCCAAGGACACCGCCCACTTCCTGATCGAGACCGACCCGTTTCTGAACGTCACGGCCCTCCGGTCGCTGGTGACGGTCCCCCTCCCCCCGACCCCCGATCCTGGGGGAGCAGGAACGGGCCAGGGCGAACTGCCGGTGGAGAAGTTCATCCTCTACGCCCACCAGCCCTCCTACGCCAGCCCGCTGGGCACGAGCGACCTGCGGGCGGCGTGGCAGCCCTGGTTCATCAAGCAGCAGTTGGTGCGCTGGTGGGCCAAGTATCTGGAAAAGTTCGGGATGCCGACGGTGGCGGGGGCGTATGACGCGGCCAAGGGCTACGGGGTCAAGCAGCAGCGCGAGTTCCTGGGCCTGCTCGCCGCCGTCCACAACGAGGCGGCGCTGGTGTACCCCTCGGACATGCAGGTGCGGCTCCTGGAGAGCGCGCGGGCCGGCCAGACGGGCTTCGAGGAGGCCGTCGCCTATGTGGACCGCGCCATCGCCAAGAGCATCCTGGGCCAGACCCTGACCTCCGACTCCAATGACCGGGGGGCCACCTACGCCCTGGGCGCGGTGCATCTGGATGTGCTGCGCTTCTACTTGCAGAAATTGCAGCGGGACCTGGAGGACGTGGTGATGAACGAGCAGGTCATCAAGCGCCTGATCGCCTACAACTTCCCGCCCGGCACGCCCTGCCCCGCCTTCCGCCTGGGCCAGATGGACGACGGCAAGCTGCAGGCGGCCGGCGCGCTCATCACGGCACTCATCAGCGGCGGCGTCCTGTCCCCCGACGAGCCGTGGATCCGAAACTACCTCGGCCTGCCGGCGGCGGGAAGTTAGCGTACGCGGCGTCAAAGCGGCTCCAGGGCGTTCTGGAGGCGCTGTGAACCATTATATTTCCTGTTCTGCAAGGCATACTCCTTGATGAGCATTTTCAGGAGCGGGATTAAGCGCCGCGCGGCCTCGGGCGGCAGGATCGGCACGGCTTTACCTTGAAGACTTTTCAGAAAATGACCGGCTCGCAGGATAGAACTCTCCCTCACCGTCAGTCGCGGAGCAGGGCACTCACCATCATTAGCAACAAGCGCAATGGCGACCTTGGCAGGGGAGTCGCAGTCATACGGCAGAGAGAAATCGCAGATCACCCGAAGCCGCGAGACAGCTTCTAGGATGCGAATCGCATCAGCCCCGGAAGGCGGCGGTTCGCAGAAGATCGAGAGGTGCGGGTGCGCTTGTGCGGCGGCCACAGCCGTGTCAGCAATGCTTCCTGGCCGGACGGCGACCACCAGCACGTCGGCGGGGATTGACAAGGCCTCCGAAAGAGAGAGACAGAGAACAGCCGTGGGAAACGACCTGTCTCGGAGCAATAGCGCCCTATCTCGGCGGGAGTCGTCATATAGCGCGACAACATTACAGTTAAGGCGTGAGAAGTTCTCAGCGTGACGTTTGCCTGATCGCCCGCATCCAACAAGGATCACTCGGTTTGCCGACATTGCTCTCTCTCCTTTTATGAGACGGCTACTCCCTTCCCCGGCCCCGGAACATCAGAAGTACTTCCGGGGTAGCAGCCTAACGTAATTATTATAGACGGCGACCCGCGCGACTGGTGGCAGATTTTCTGCGGGTAGGAATCGGTAATTAAGATTGCCCAGCTTCTGCATGACGCCAAAGCGGACCAGGGCATCGCAGACCGCACATTCAAGGTCAGGGTCTTCCTGGACAGGGAGATCCCCTAAACGGAGAAGGAGCGGATCAACGGAGCGGGCGTCGAACTCGTTGCCTAGCGCATCGGCTAGCTGCTCGATCCTTGTAGCGTCTTTGGTGTTCAGAAACTCGTCGATCATCTTGCCATTCGTCGTGATCATGGGCTTTCTCTCCCTTATTGGGGTATTGGTCTTCTACTCTACCCGATTATCATTGCAATCAAAACACTGAAAAAATCTTTGTCGAGAAAGTTTCATTTCTCTGTTATCTTTTCAGAGAAATATTTTCACTGCAATCGCCAGTCGAAGCCGAACCCCTACCTGCATCCCCAGCACGGCACCGATCTGGGCGGCGGAAAAGGCTTCGACGCGCGGGCCAGCCGTTTGAGGCCGGTCGCCCTCAATGTCTGGATGTAGTCCGCCACCGTCTTGGGCGGGTTGTGGAGTGAGGCTCTGTGTTGCTGCACGGCGCGTAAGAACAGTCCGGGATCGTCGTCGAACAGCGCGAGAAAAACAATCTTACCCAACCCAGTGAGGTTCAGCAGGGAAAATGGGGGCTCAAAATAGCACGAAACTCTGCTATAATTAGCTAGAGCCAATAGTGATAGCTTTTGCTGTCATTGCAGTGATCCTGAACACAGCGATACAGAAAGGGAAAGGAAAACTATGTCAGCACTAAAGAATGCATCGAATGCAGCCAATCCGTCGTCTGCGGTTACAAAAGAATTAGAGAAGGCTTTTCATGCCTTCGTTGAGGCACAAGAGCTTAAAAATGCTTCAATAGCATCTGAGCAGTTAAAAAAAATGCTGAGGTGCTTATACGCGCTCAAATACACTAAGAAAGATATTACGTTTGCTCTCGATGTGGAGCCTCTGACCGTAGCCCGCTGGGAAGATGGCAACAGCAAAGGGATGAAGCCAGATACTTACGCTGGCTTCATGGAGTTTATCACGGATGTATTCAAAGGGAAGTCCCGCCGAACCGTTGATATATCTGACACTGGGTTTGTGACTTGGCGCTACTTGATGCAAGAGCAAGCGGCGGCAAGGCGCATCTGGTATATTACATCGAGCAAATTTTTAGTGGACCGTTCCCTAGCGTTCAGGGAGGCTGTTAAAAACCTGTTCTTGAAGTCAGAGGGACGTGAGCCGACCCGCCTGGTGTACCTATTCCCCAAAGGTAGCGGGACGGAATCTAGTCTAAACGAATGGTGTGAGACCCTATTACGCATGGAGAGTCAAGGCACTGAACTACGCGGCAGTATCATCGGTATAGCAGACGACGGAGCCGATGCACCAGGCATATACTTGCCTGGCCTTCGTGTTTGTATGCTAGAAAAAGCCGGTTACACAGATCCCGTTCAAGTGAAAGGCTACATACGTGTGAAGTTAGAGGAGGACACCAAAAAAAAGTTGCTCATGGCGCTCGATCCCTTAGAAGAGTTTCAGCATACGCCGTGGCTTACGGTGGAGCGTGAGATTGTGGAGCGGTGGTATAACTACTGTGATAAAAGAGGGTTTACAGCCGACGTTGAACGTATATGCGCCACACAGACAGAGAGGTTCGCCATACGCCGTTTGCCCGAGGAACCAGCCGACGACACCCCTCTTTGATGGCCGGTCCAGTCCTGGTGCGAAGGGCGAGGATGCGCGCAGCTGCGCGACATCCGCCCCCTGCACGTCGCCGGCTACATTGAAACCATGCCGGCACAGCCCCAGACCGTCAAGCAGGCCCTTGCCGCCATCCGAATGTTATTCGACTGGCTTGTGATCGGCCAGGTCATCCCGACCAACCCCGCCGGCAGCGTTCGCGGCCCCCGCTACAGCACCAAGAAGGGCAAGACGCCGGTATTATCGCGCGAGGATGCGCGGGCGCTGCTGGACAGCATTGACACTAGCTCGCTCATCGGCCTGCGCGACCGGGCGCTCATCGGCCTGATGGTCTACTCCTTCATGATCTAGCGAAACGGGGGCTGCCGCGCCTTTCGCTCAACGGAACGAGGCCGACGCGCGGCGGCGGGCGGAGCGGGCGGTGGTGGTCGATCTCGCCGGCCTCGCCGTCCAAGAAGAAGTGCTCGTGGGTCAGGCAATAGGCGCAACGGTGCTGGAAGTCAGGGCGCAGGTAAGGATCGCGATAATCTTCGTAATTGTCCAGCGATGGCACGTTGGGCGAGCGACGGAAGATCATGAAAATTATGGGCCGACAGGCTTGAGGGGCTGACGGCGCAACTCGTTCAGGATGGCGTCCAGCCTGTCGCTTGTCTCCCGCACCCGTGCGTCTATCGCCTGCTCCACGGGATCCTGGGCGTCCATCTCGTCCAGAGCGTCCTTGATCTCCTGGAGCCGGATTGTTTGCTCCTCCGTCAGATGGCCGACAAGTTCCAAGTCCACCAAGTCATGATACTCATGCAGTAGGGCCTCTGAGTCTGTGGGTGAAGTTTCCTGCCGAGTGGTTCCGAATAATGGTGTGCTGTCCTGATCGATTTCTTGCCGCAGGCGTTCTTTCTCCTGCGCCTCCTGCGGCGTCAGCGCGCCCAGGAAGGATTTCTCCACAAGGGCCTGATGTCGTTCTCCCCGCTCGGCCTGCGCCAACTCGCGCCGGTACTCCGCCCGCGCCCGGTCGAAGTCCGGGCCGTAGCCGGTGAAGTCGGGGACGCCGGGACGGTGCG
>JAFAZD010000314.1 GCA_019239955.1 Armatimonadota bacterium
TCCCTGCGGGCCTTCGTGCGGCTGGAAGCCCATCGGCTACAGACGGGCATGAGCGGCTACGCCGCCGTAGCGGGCCTCATCCGTGAGGCCATTCGGCTCTATTTGCAAAAGCCAACCATACAGTTAGAACCAACTGCGTAACTCCTACTATTATACCTTCACACAACAAAAATTGCATAAGGCCCATTATGGAAAACGCCCTGGCTCCTCGATCCGAGGGTTGGGCCGTTCCTTTTGCAAACGGGAGATTTGCACGGTTACATGGATTTTAGACTGCGAAGGGCAGGGGCCGAAGCCTCTGCCCTTCGCCATGTCAGGATCGGTATACAGTAAGCCAATCAGCGATGATTTTCACGGAATGGTAAATGTGGTTGCCGCGCTCTGCCAACGGCGTTGCCTCGTAGTCGTCGCGCTCGCTTTCTAGGTAGCTCAGGATGGTGTGAAGGGCGGTCGTGATCGTGTTATCGAGCGGGGCGGTTTTCATGAGCGATCTCCTTTTTCGGTTGTTGGTGCGGGCTATAGAGCGCAAGGCACGGCTGGCCCAAGCGCCTTCGCGGGGGAACCCGGTTGCACAAGCGAAGCGCGGAAGCTGGGGCGGAAGGGGCTTGGGGAAAAGCCGGGGCTTGCGCTAGGCCCCGAAAACCAACGCCGGAAGGAGATCGCTCCTGCCAGTCGCCTGCGTCCCGGTTTCATACGTCTGCACGGTTACGGACAAGCCAAGCAGGGAACTACTGAGGGTGATGATGCTTGGGGGGCTGGCAATGAGGCGATATAAGGACTTCGCTACACGCTGGGCGGCGTTCTGGCTTCTCGGCAACGTCGTCGGCTGCGTGGGGGCGGCGCATCAGTTCTACACGGACAATCGCGCCTGGCTGCACCCGTTGCAAATGCTTCACGTCCTGCTCTCGCCGTGGGAACTCCATCACGTCTTGCTGCCGATGCAACCCTACGCGCTCGCCCTGGCCTTGCTGGGGGCGCTGCTGATGATGAACAAGCGCAAGCCTGACCCGCCGCGCCCCGTCATTCCCGATGGTGCAGTGTGGCCGCCGCCTCCGCGCTGGTCAGGGTAGAGGGCGCTATCGTGCCGGGCTGCCGTCGCCCATGACACGGTTTAGCAAAGTGGCGAGCTTGCGCGCGGCGCTCTTGGTGGTGATCTCGGCCATTTGGGTGCCGTGCGGGTCGCGCAAAGCCCATGTGCGGGTACGGCCCGCCGTGTCTATCCAGGCTGGCGCAATGTGGTATTCCAGCGTGTGCGGCTCGGCGACCTAGGAAGGTTGCGCCGGCTGCGACTCGGCTTGGTCGCCGGTCGTGGGGCTGGCTGTAATATAGGGGGCGGTGCGCCGGGGCATGGCCGCCATGATAGGCGGCGACAGGGGTAGAGTAAAGCGCCCTTATTCCGGCGGCTGTGCTACAATGAGGCATGGAGGGACGATCCGAGTTTGACGGTGGCGGCGATCACCGGCTGCGGCCCGGCGGCCTGCTGGATGAGGGAACGTACCGCCGCCTGGAACGGCTCTGCTTCTTCCTGTCCCCGTGGCGATTCTTCCTGGAAGCGGGGCTGAACGGGCTGGAGGGCGCGCCCGGAGTTGCTGGCCGCCGTCAGGAGGCGGGGCCGCTGCTGACGGCGGCGAACCGGGACTACTGGGCGGCGCAGGGCCTGGTCATCGCGGACGCGGCGGGCCGGGTGCGCGTGGCGGGGGTGGAGGAGGAGATCGGCTGGCTCCAAGAGTGGCTCTGCTTCGGGCACGGCCCTCGGCTGGTCTCGCCGGTGCTGGGGGAGCCGTGGCGCTGGTTCCGCATCCAGCGGCAGGAACTCGCGCGGCGGGCGGAGAAGGCGGGGCGCAAGGCGCTCCATGAGGCGGCGGAGCGGCAGTGGGATAGCCGGCCTCCGCTGCCCCGCTTGGTGCAGGGGCGGGTCTTGGACTTCCGCGCCGCGCCGAACTGAGGTCGCCGGGGGGCTACCCGCGTGGCTTCACCAACACCACGTAGTCCAGCAGGGCGCTGCTTCTGTCCGGCGCGCAGGTCTCCCTGGGCGACCCCGGCGACCCGAACGTGCTGTTCTGCTGGAATGTCCGCAGCGCCGACCGAGGCCAAACTTGGGCGCCCATGGCCGGCTGCGACGGCGTCTTCACGGCCGATCCGCGCGGCGGCCATGAACTCTACGGGCGTAACGGCAAGGCCATCGTGCGATCCCGCGACCACGGCCTCACCTGGCAGGTGCTGACGACTCTGCCCGCCAACGTCCGCGACCTCGCCTACGACCCAGCGCACGACCGCGTCTACGCCGCCGCCGAGGACCAGAACCTGTACCAGTGCGATGGGCCGGGCTATGCGCCGGTCAACATCCACGACCGGCTGCCCAAGGATCAGCACGGCGATGGCTTCATGACCAGCACGCTCGCCGTGGACCCGACCGACCCAGACGTCGTCTATGCCGGCGCGAACGGCACGGGTCTGTTCATCCGCCGCTCCAACGGCGTCGCCCGCTCCCTGGACGGCGGCCATACTTGGGAGGCCCTGACCGACAACCCGAAGTACTGCCCGGCCGGCATGACGGGCGGCAACATGGCGAGCGCCCTTCGGGTCCACCCCCGGACCCACGAGCTGTTCGTCGGCACTGATTGCTACGGCATGTGGCGCTTCCCGGCGCCCGCCCGTCCTCACCTCACGCAGAGGGCCGCGGGGAAGCCCTGAGCAAACGAACCTCGCTCCTCCTCGTCGCCAGCCTGGCCGTGCTGGCCCTGACCGCCGCAAGATTCACTTTTTCTTCTTCGGCGCTATCTTGTGGACGGTCTTGTGGGCGGTCTTGCTGGCGTTCACGCCGGCCTTGCGGATGGGATACGCCACCGCCTTGCCGCCGTGGTTGATCGCCTTGCTGCCGTTGCCCGCCGCCTTCTTGACGGGGTAGGCGGCGGCCTTCCCGATTTTGGACAGTGAGTTGTCCTGATAGGGATGCGACTGTGAGGCCAGCGGCGTCGCCCCCACGCCCGCCGCCAGGCCGAAACTCAGGGCGGCCATGCCCGCCAAAATCCGCTTGTTCATGCGTCTCTTCTCCTTGGAGAGTATACTGATACTACGCAGTTAGTACCCGCAATGTTCAGCGGGATAACTCTGTGACTGCAATGGAGGGGTGCGAGATGGCCTCATCACCTGGGAAGCGCGCCGCAGGCTGCCTGTTCGGCATCGCCTACGGCGACGCCCTGGGCGCGAGGACGGAGTTCCTGGGGGTTGACGACATCCTGCGCCGGTTCCCGCCCGCCGGGCCGCAGGAGCCGGAAGGGAACCCGGCCCTTGTCACCGATGATACCCAGATGGCGCTCGCCGTCGGCGAGGCGCTGGTCGCGGCGTGGCGGCCGTACACCGCGCAAGGTCTGGAAGGACCGCTCCGGCGGGCGTTCGTCGCCTGGGCGGACAGCCCGAACAACGACCGCGCGCCGGGGATCACCTGTCTGACGGCCTGCGCGCGCCTGGCGATGGGAATGCCCTGGCCGAAGGCGACCGTCGCCGGCTCCAAGGGCTGCGGGGCGAACATGCGCGTCGCGCCCGTCGGCCTCCTGATGGGGGTGACGCCGGAGACCCGCGCCGCCATCGCCCAGTTCCAGGCCGCCCTCACGCACGGCTACCCGACGGCTCTCGGCGCCTCCGACCTCACCGCCGCCGCGATTGCCGACCTGGCCGCCGGCGGCGACGCGCCCGGCCTGCCAGCGCGTCTGCGGGAGTACGCCCGCTCCCAACGCCGCGTGTACCACGGGGACTGGCTGGGCGACCTGTGGCAGCAGCCCTTTACGGACAGCCCCGAAGACTTCATCGCGCGCGGCTGGGACGAGTGCCTCCTGGTCCTTGACCACCTGGATGCTGCGTTGCGGCTGAGTGATCGAGACGCCGACCCATGCTATGCCACCGGAGCCAACTGGATCGCGGAGGAGGCTTTTGCCACCGGCCTGCTCTGCTTCCTGCT
>JAFAZD010000328.1 GCA_019239955.1 Armatimonadota bacterium
TCCCTGCGGGCCTTCGTGCGGCTGGAAGCCCATCGGCTACAGACGGGCATGAGCGGCTACGCCGCCGTAGCGGGCCTCATCCGTGAGGCCATTCGGCTCTATTTGCAAAAGCCAACCATACAGTTAGAACCAACTGCGTAACTCCTAACGTGATCAAGACGATGCTCCATCACGGGCGAACCCGCCCCAGGAGGTGTATGTTTTGAAGCGTCAGGTTGTGGATATATTAGTCGCCTTGCACGAGTCCTATCGTGCCCCTCGATCCAGATGCGCGGTCCGATCCATCTTCGACATACCTGCGTTCATGAGCCTGAATAGTCTTGAGTATCCGCATTCATCCTCGCAGCCGCCGGTGCTGGAAAAGCCAGTGCGGAGATGGCCGCTTCCGTCTTGGCCGATCATCCTGCTGCTCGCGCTGACCCTGCTGTACACGTCTCCGCGCGAGGCCTCGGAACTGCCAACCATCCCAGACTCAATCGAGTACACGGTCGGCGCGCAGCGATTCGCCACCCTGGGCCACTTCAACATTGCCATCAACAGCGCATCCTTCCCTTCGCGGTACCCGCCCGGATTTCCCGTCGTATTTCTGTCGCCTCTGTATGCGGCCTTCCCGACGCATCTCGGCGTAGGAATCCTGGTCGTGCTGGCCGCCGCCATAGCGGCCATGCTGGCCGCTTACGCGCTCGGTTATCGTCTTGCCGGCGAGTGGGGCGGCGTCGCGGCGGCGGTCACGCTGCCGGAGGTGCCGACCTTTAACACCTGGTCGCGCGTCATCATGTCGGACGTCCCCTTTTTCGCGCTGGGCATGCTCGGCGCTTGGCTGTACATGCAGATGAGGGCTTCATAGGGAACTGGACGCCATTGCACCTGCTCTGGCTGGCGGAGTTGACTTTTGTGCTGGCGCTGGGCGTCGCGGCTCTGCTCGCGCTCCGTTCCAGCCGGGCGCAGCCGTTCGAGAAGGTCGCCTGGCTGCTCTACGCCGCCCTGACGCTGCTGCTGACTCGCGCCGTGTGGGCCGGCGACAGCGCCTACCTGCGCGTCACGGCTGAGTTCTCGATTCTGGGGTTTCTGATCCTGCTGCAATCCCCCCGTCGCACCTGCGCTCCCCTGTTTGCCCCATCGCTGGCGCTATGGCTGCTGGTCGCCGGACACGTCCTCGCCTCCGGGCTGCCCCTGCGCCGCTCGGTCTTTGAGGCGCACCATGCGTCGCCGGCAACGAGCGGCAGCCACGACAGCCGGATGAAAGTTTCGTGGATACGGACTGCTCATCGGGCGACTCCTGCCGGTACTGCGGATACGGGCTTGGCCGGAGAGGGCGGCGGGCCATTCGGCGGCTTCGCGGCCTGCGGCGTCAGACTCTTCGCCAGGTCGGCCAGCGGATTGCCGCCGGTCTCGCGGCTGAAGTCCAGCACAATGTCGTCCCAGCCGGGCTTCATCTGCTGGAGATTGCCCGCCAACTTCGCGGCGGATGTGCCGGCCCAGGACGGCAACTCAAACATGGCCCGCCGCGACTGGGTGTGGGCGAAGGCGGCGAAGTCGGTGTTCGGGCTGTAGCCGCCGTAGGCCAGCTCCTCAGTCAAGTCTGGCAGGGGCGCGCGGGGATCGTCCCAGAGGCCATACCAGTCAGCCTGGTAGGACGAGCGCCGCTGCTTGATCCACAATTCCGGCCGCCGGCCCGCCGCCTGCTGCGCGGCCGCCAGAATCTTCTGTAGAAAATCCCGGTCCGCGCCGGCGCGGAAGACGTTCCAGTCCTGGCCCACCATCCCCAGCGCCCGCCAGTCCTCGAATTCCGGCAGCGACATGTCCGCGTTGATTTGGCCCGTGTAACTCTCCCGATCCAGATCCACCGGGTCCACATGGTCGCGGCGCAGGAACGCGAGGCGCAGCGGGAGCGTGTAGCCGAACGGCTCGCCCTGGACGCCGTAGTGCGAGTCGGCGGGACGGTCGTAGCCGGAGGTCGCCGTCTCGCGCAGGATCAGGCCGGCGACGCCGGGCGTGGCGGCCAGTCTTTGGGCCAGCGCCAGCAGCGTCCTCTGCACCGACGGCGCGACGGGGGAGACGGCCACGTCCGCCGGAGCGGGCTGCTTCTGGGCGTCCTCCAGCGACTGGTCCTGGTACACGACAGCCTCGTAGAGATGCTGCCGCGCCTCGGCCTCCGGGGACGTCTCGCCGAGCATGGTCAGGTCGCGCGCCTCCTGCGGGGTGTCGGTTCCCCAGCGCAGCAGGTCCAGCACTGGGAAGACGGCGATGCCGATCCCCTTCGTCTTCACCAGCGCCTCCGTCAGAATGTCCGGCTTGCCGTCCAGGTGGGCGACGCCGCCGGAGAACACGTCCAGCCACAGGGCGTTCATGCCCGTCTGACGCATGGACAGCACCAGCGCGTCTACATCCTGCGCCGTGCGGGGCCGGGCGAGCACGGCGCGGCGGGGGATGGCCCGGAGCAGCGGGCCGAGCGGGGGCGGCGCGGGCGCGGCGGGGGCCGGGTTGGTCGCTTGCTGTTTCTGCTGCGCCCGCTGGAACTGCTGTCGGAGCTTATCCGAGGCCTGAAACAGATTATAGCTGTTGAAGTAACTGTCCAGCGAGATCGGCCCGGCGACCGAGGGGGCCTGGAGCAGCAGCGTCGGCTGGGCCATCACGAGCAGCTTGCCGTCCAGCGTGACCTTTTCATTGCCGGGATACTTCCCCATGGCGTCGTTCCACTGCTGGAAGAACCGGCGCGCGATGTCCTGCTGCGCGGGGGTCAATTGGCCCAGCGGCGCCTGCACCTGCGTTCCCTGGCCGGGCATCGGGAACGGATTGTCCTTCGCCGCCTGCGCCTTCTGCGCGTCGCTGAAGGCGATGCTGTTGTCCAGCAGGGGCAGGCTGTCCACCCCGCCCCGCGCCGTGATGAGCCGGTCGCCGGCCTCCATGAGCGGCCCGTGCCGGGCCAACTCCGCCTGCTGGGCGAAGCGGGCCAGGATCAGTTTTCGCGTGCCCGCGCCCATCTGGTCGTCGGTGAGCACGTAGGCCGGTCCGACCTTGCGGTAGGTGCCGCAGACACACAGGGCCAGGGCTTGCAGCAGGTCCCTGGCCCGCGCCTGCGCGGGGCCGAGCAGCGTCACCGTCCGCCCCTCATAGCGCCTATCCGCGTACAGCTCCGCCCGGGTGGCCGTGCCGATGCGGGCGATTAGGTCCCCGACGGTCTTGACCCCGTCCAGCGGGATCGGGCGGCGCAGGGCGTCCCCGTCCAGGTCGGAGGGCTTGGGCGCATTCGGCACGACGGCGCGCACCTTGACGCCGTAAAGGACATCCCGCGCGTTCTCCCCGTTGTCCCCGGAGTAGACCTCATACTGAACCTGCCCGCCGGCTGGATGCATCGGAGCGTCCATCCACTCCTGGCCGTTTTTCCCGGCCACCGGAATCCCGATCTGCACGGCTTGTCCCAGACGCAGGCGGACCTGCTGTAGGTCATCGCGCGTCAACTTGGGCGCCTTGTCCTCGGGGTGGGGGCTGAAGTCGCCTCCGTCGTGGCGGGTGTGCAGGGTGAGATGGTCGCCGGGGAACAGGGCCAGGAACTGCTCCCGCTGCGTGTCCGACGGGAGATCGGCCAGCCCCAGGCCAGCGCTGCCGGTGAGCGCCCCCCACTGGGCGTCGCTCAGGCCGCCCAGCAGCAGCTTGAGGACATCGGAGGGCGGCATCCCGTCGTAAGGGTTCGGCGTGCCCGGCTCGGTGTTGAGCAGGGTCATGGTGGGCGGGGCGATGGCGGTGACGCTCTCAAACCCGTAGGTGATGCGTCCAAAAGCCTCGGCCACCTGCGCGGGCGGCAGGTCCTTGTCCGGCGGCGCGGCGTCCTTCGGCAGCGCCGTCTTATCAGCGGCGACCGCGAGGAAGACGTCGCTCTTCGGCTGTTCGGCCTCCGCCAGCGCCTGCGCCAGTGTCTTCGGCGTCGCCGGGGCGCTCGGAGGCGCGGGGGGCGCGTCCTGGGCGCGGGCCGCCAGCGACAGCAGAAGCGCGAGGGCGCAGGCGAACAGCGGCTTGGCGGGGGGCATGGCTTTACTCCTGTTGGGGGACGGCGGGGACTTGCATAGAGAGGACGCGGGAGATGCCCGCCTCCTGCATGGTGACGCCGTACCAGAGGGGAGCGGCCTCCATCGTCACCGGGTTGTGCGTGATGACGATGAACTGCGAGCGCCCCCCGAACTCGCGCAACAGGTCCGCGAAGCGCTCCACGTTGGCGCCGTCCAGCGGCGCGTCCACCTCGTCCAGCACGACGAAGGGGCTGGGCTTGACCTTCAGGAAGGCGAACAGCAGGGCGGCGGCGGTCAGGGCGCGCTCGCCGCCGGAGAGCAGCGCCAGCGGCTGCCGCTTCTTGCCCGGCGGCTGGACGTGGATGTCCACGCCCGTCTCCAGCAGGTCGTCCGGATCCGTCAGCGTGAGCTGGGTCTGGCCGCCGCCGAACAGGCGCGCGAAGATGTCTTGAAAGGCGTGGGCGACGGCCCTGAACGTTTCCATAAACACGCCGCGCGTGGAGGCGTCAATGTCCCGGATCGCCTCCAACAGCTTGGCGCGGGACTCGTCCAGGTCGGCCCGCTGGGTCGTCAGGAACTCGTGACGAGATCGGGTCTCTTCATAATCCTGCAAGGCCCCCGTGTTGACCTCGCCCAGCCCGCGCAGCTCGCGTCGCAGGCGGGCGACCTCCTGGGGCGCGCCCGCGACGATCTCAGGGTCGTCGCGCAGGGCCAGCGCCTCCTCGGCGCGAATCTCGTACTCGTCCCACAGCCGCGCGGCCAGTTGGTCGCGCTGCGCGCCCAGCCGCGCCTCGCGCAGCTCGTGCTTGTGGATAGCCTCCAGCGCCTTCGCCCGCTCCTCCGTCAGCGCGCGCATCTGGGCGTTGGCCTGGTAGGACTCCTGCAGCAACGCCTGCCGCGCCGCGCCCCGCGCCTCCAATGCGCTCATGGCAGTGTCGCGCTGGGCGGCGGCGCGGCGGCTCTCGGCCTCGCGGGACGCCATCGAGTCCGCCAGCGCCTGGTGCTCGGCCTGCGCCTCACGCGCCTGCCGCGCCTTACGCTCCTCGGCCTGCATGACCTGCTCGGCGTCGGCCCGCGCCGACCGCAGCGACCGCTCCAGGCTGGCCGCCTTCTCGGAGACCGTCGCCAGCGCGACCCGCGCCGTCGTCAGCTCCCCCTGCACCGCCTCGCGCGCCTGCGTCAGTTCTCTCAGGCGGGCGGCCTCCCCCGCCAGCGCCTCATCGGCGCCCGCCGTCAGCGCGCCGCCCGACGCCAGCGCGTCGCCTGCGGCGGCGGCCTGCTCCCGCGCCTGCGCGAGCGACGCCTGTGCGGCCTCCAGGCGCCGCGCGGCCTGCGCGCGGCCCTCCTCGGCCCGGCGGACCTCCGACTCGGCAAAGGCCGCCCGCCGCCCGGCCTCGGAGACGGCCCCCTGCGCCTCCTGCCGCGCCGCCTGCGCCTCGGCGAGTGCCCGCTCCGACCGCTCCCGCTCTCGCTCGGCCTCGGCGAGCGCCCGTGTCGCTTGCTCCTGCGCTCGCCGCTTCTCTTGCAATTGCCCTTGCAGCGACGCGATCTCCGTCTTGCGCCCCAGCAGGTTCGCCCGCCCCCGCTCCGCCTGACGGCCCCCGGTCAGCGCGCCGGTCGGCAGCACGATCTCGCCGGACAGCGTCACCACCCGGTTCCAGCCGCGCGTGACGTTGGAGGAGCGCAGGGCGTCGTCCAGCGTCTCGCAGACGAAGACCCGGCCCAGCAGCACATCCAGCGCCGGGCGGAACTTCGGCTCAAAGGTGATGATGTCCAGCACGGCCCCGCGCACGCCCGTCAGGTGCGCCGCAGGGCCCAGGTCCAGTGTGTCGCGCGAAGGGCGCATCCGGTCCAGCGGCAGGAACGTCGCCCGCCCCGCGCGATTGCTGTGCAGGTAGGCAATGGCCGCCTTCGCCTCTTCTTCGGTAGCCGTGATGATGTCTTGCAGGCTGGCGGCCAGCGCGACTTCCAGCGCCGTCTCGTACCCCGGCGGCGTCTGAAACGAGTCGGCGACGACGGTGAACTCGCCCGTCAGCGCCCCGTGCCTGACCGCCTCGAAGACCGCCTTGACGCCCGCGAAGTAGCCCTCCTGCGCCGCCTCCAGCTCCTGCAGCGTCCGCAGCCGCGTGGACAGCGCGACGGCCTCCGACTGCGCCGCACTGACCCGCGCCTGCGCCGCCTGCGCGGCCTGCCGCGCCGCGTCCCGCGCCGCCTGCGCCTCGGCGACCGTCTTCTCCACCCGTGCCAACTCCTGCCGCGCCGCCTCCGTGGCCTCTTTGGCAGCTTCCAGTACCGCCGCTTGGCTGTGCGCCATCACCTCGCCCCGCGTGATCTCCTCCCGGACCGCCGGCAGGCCGGCCTCTAGCTCCGCGACCCGCGCCTCGGCCCGCGCCGCCTCGGCCTGCCGCGCCGCCTGCCGCCGGGCCAGTTCCAGGGCCTCCGCGCGCCTCCGCTCGCCGCGCCGGTTCAGGGACGCGATCTCCTCCCCGACCTGCTGGACCTGGGCCTGCCGCTCCGTCACCTGCCGGGCCAGGACGATCTCTTGATCCTGCGCCGCCCGCCGCTCCGCCTCGGCCTCGGTGACCTGCGCGGCCAGACGCTGACGCCGCTCCGCCAATTCTTCCAGTTCCTGCGCCAGCAGCCGCTGCGACGACGCCAGCGATTCGACCCGCTGCGCCGCCAGCGCCCGCTCGCTCTCCGCGCGCTCCGCCTGGGTCATCGCCGCCCCGTGCTGCAGGCGGCACGTCTCCAGCTTCATCTCGGCGTCGCCCAGACTGGTGGCGATCCCCTGCGCCCGCGCCTCGGCCGCCGCGATGCGGGCCGCGTGCTTGGCGACGGCGGCCTCCTCCTCCTCCCGCGCCTGCCGCGCGGCGGTCAGCTCGTAGTCGGCGAAGCGCAGGTCCACGATGAGCAGATCGCTCTCGATGGCCCGCAGCCGGTCCCGGATTTCGATAAAGCGCCGCGCCCGCTCCGCCTGCGCCCGCAGCGGCTCCAAGCGCCCGGCGAGCTCGGCGAGGATGTCCCGGACGCGCTGCAAGTTCGTCTCGGTCGCCTCCAATTTTCGGAGCGCCTCGCGCTTCTTGACGCGATACTTCTTGATGCCCGCCGCCTCCTCAAACAGCCCCCGTCGGTCCTCGGGGTTGACGGACAACACGGCATCAATCTCGCTCTGGTTGACCAGCGCGTAAGACTCGCGCCCGACGCCGGTATCCAAAAATAGCTCGTAGATGTCCTTGAGCCGACACGGGACTTTGTTGATGAAGTATTCGCCCTCGCCCGTGCGGTAGGCCCGCCGCGTGACCGTGACTTCGGCGAACTCCACCGGCAGCGTCCCGTCGGCATTGTCCACCGTCAGCGACACCTCGGCCATGCCCATGGGCTTGCGCCTGTCCGACCCGGCGAAGATCACGTCCTGCGCCTTGGTCCCGCGCATCGCCGACGCCTTCTGCTCCCCCAGCACCCACAGCACGGCGTCGCCCAGGTTGGATTTGCCGGAGCCGTTCGGCCCGACTACCGCCGTGACGCCCTCCGAGAACGCAATCTCCGTGCGCTCGGCAAAGGTCTTGAAGCCCTGCAATTGGAGTTTCTTGAGGCGCATTGACAACAGATTATAGCAAAAAGGCGGGGGGATGTCAAAAAGGACGGCTTGTGCTATATCTCAGCGATACGGGTCCACGGATGGTGATGTTCTCATGGGATGTGCCGGGCTTACGCGGCGTGCGGGGGAAGCCCCTTGTAGCGGCTGACGTAGGCCGTCTTCACCTGTATGGAAAACTTCTCGATCCGCAACGGTGATTGGGGCGAGGGACTGTCAGCGTCAATGTCGCCCTCAGCCGGGTTCCAGAGCACGAAGGAGATGGCTTCGGCCATGTAGTCGGGGGCTTCGACCGAGGAGCGCCGCGCCAGGCGCTCCAGCGTCTCAATCATGGCGGAACGCTGCGGCTCGGCCACGCACGGCACGGGGCAGACGACCACAGAAATCTTTGTGTCGCGGGGATAACGTGCGCTAGGGGTGCGTCCGGCAGTCGGGTTAAAATCATCCTGCCTGTAACTTGCCTAACTTGGAACTAAGTTCATGCTTGACCGAGTTGTTGACATGGTACCTTGACATCACTGCTGAAGTAAGTGCCTCCTCGGAGAGTGCTTTTTGCACATCATTAATTGACCACTCCTGATCATTCTGAAGAGATTGGATTCCAATAACTGTTTCAATCAGGGCCTGCTCAAACCAACTGTGAACAGCATCAGATACGACTTCATGAACTGCCGGATTACCCTGATACTCCTGGCACCACCGATTAACCATGTCGGTAAACACACGAAAGTCTTCGTTAATCAAGAGCAAGTTCTGGTCCGCCAGAAACTTGGCTGCTCTGTCTTCTATGTCACCTGATTCTCTGGTGCCATTTTTAATCGAAACCCATCTCACCTGCGGGAAAACATCAGCCTTTACTTGCTCACCGCTGACCCCACCTTGTTTCAGAAACGCAGCGTATATGTCACCCGCAGTTCCGCCTTTGTTGCCTGGACGATTACCTGTAGATCGGGGCAGACTATCTTGAGGATTTGGTTCCCCGCCGAGTCCCTTTGCCTGGTCATCGATTTGAAGGGTGCCGTAAGGATTAGGCTTGTAACGGCTCACTTTGAAAAGATCAATAATCCGTTTCAATCTTTCTCGTATGGATTGACTATGATCGCTCGACGATGCACCAGCGGCTACTGAGGCGATAAGTTCCTCAATCTCTTGCGGAATATTCTCCCGGAACTCAGTGGCCCAATCAGTCCAAGGTAAAGGCTCACTGTTGACAAGCAATTGAGTTCTTGCAGTGTTTGTTGTCAATAATCCAATAGCATCGGACTGGGGCTCCACGTATATTACAACACGTTTGTACCCAAAAATGACACCAAATTGCTGTAGGCGAGCCATTCCTGCCCGTCCGGTAGCCATTTCGTATAGTTCATCTTTGCGTAGCGCGGCAATATGACCGAATGACTCAAAGGAACCTGAGAGCTGTGACATGGCTTCGCTGTCTTCGAGTATCCACCAATGAGCATAGGCACCAGACAGTTTGACTTTGCCAGATGTAACCGAGTGCTTTGATAGATATTGCTCTTGACCCAAAATCGAGCGCAGGATGTTTGTACTTGTGTCAGTCCTCAGTCTTGTCCATCCCTCGCGGGATTTGACGGTAACAACATTCGGAAAACGGAAGGATGTTGAATTCAGGAATTTTGCTATCCACCGAGATGGGGAGGCGACACCTTCTGGTGCTTTCATCGTATCCGCATCAGGTGAATTGCCGAGCAAAACAATCATTGTTCCATGATCTTTGATGATCGGCGGCTTTAGCGCATCTTCAATCATGCCATAGTGAGCAAAAGTGCCGTCACCCTGATCCAGTTGCTTGAGTCCGTACTCACCCGTTCTTGAATCTCGCCATAAGTGGATCATTGATCCCACTCCGCCTTTCCAAGAAAAATACCTCAGCCCCCAATGGTTCTGAGTAGCCGCTGCAATCTTCGCGCCTACGCCGTGACCTTTCCCCCAAAATTTGTACCATTCGCAAGGTGAGTATTCCCCCGAAAGGTAGAATACTCGAATGCAGAAGCATCAGTTCACCGACGAGCAGATCGTCGCCATTTTGCAGCAGGCCGAGAAGGGCGACAGGCCC
>JAFAZD010000019.1 GCA_019239955.1 Armatimonadota bacterium
CTCCTCAAGGACCGCCTCGTGGAGTTGAAGGCCGGCGAGACGGTGGACCTGGGCGCTCTCGAAAAGGCGCTGGTGGAGTTCGGCTACGAGCGCGTCGAGGCCGTCGAGCTGCCCGGCCAGTGGACCCGGCGCGGCGACATCCTGGACGTGTTCCCCGGCGACGCCGCTCGCCCGTTCCGCGTGGACTTCTTCGGCGATGACATTGAGGCGATTCGCCCGTTCGATCCGGAGACGCAGCGCTCTTCCGGCAAACAGGACGCGCTGACCGTGCGCCCCGTTCGGGAGATTCCCTACGAGAAGGAGGCGGTCGCCCGCGCCACGGCCCGCCTGCTGGACGAGTTGCCGGGGCGGGCGAAGGCCTTGCGCGAGGCCAACTTGGAGGAGCGCGGGGCGGAGCATGCGGAGCGTCTGGAGGAGCGCGTCGAGGGCGACATTGCCCAACTGCGGGCGCAGGCGTATTTCGACAACATGGAGTATTACCTGCCGTATCTGTACCCGGACGCCCTCTGCGCCTTAGACTATCTGCCCACCGAGGCCGTCCTCATTCTGGACGAGCCGGCGCAGGCCAAGGCGCGCTGGGAGCAGACGGAGCAGGAGATCGCCGACATCGCCGAGGCCCGCACCGCGCGCGGCGAGTGGATCAGCGCCGGCGCCCCCCACGCCTGCCCCTTCGCTGCCCTCACGTCCGCTCTGGCTCCCCCAGAACTGGGGGCGGGGGGGGCGAATGGGCGAACCACTGTCGCCTTCTCCCTGCTGGGGCGCAACCCCGAAGGAATCCGGCCGCGCCACACCATCACCACCCAGGCGGGCGCGATGGAGAGCTTCGCCGGGCGACTCCCCGCCTTCTTTGAGGCCGTGGACGGCTGGCTGGGCGCGCGGTTCCGCGTCGTCCTCGTCAGCGAGCAAGGCGAAAAACTGCGCCAGACGCTGGCCGAGCACCGCCTGCCCGCCAGCCCCCTGGAGCGGCTGGACGCGGGCGGGGAGGGCGGCGTCTACGTCCTGCCCGGCACACTGGCGAACGGCTTCAAGCTGCCCGAAGCGTCGCTGATGCTCGCCACCGACACGGACATCTTCGGCCACCGCGCCCACCAGAAGGCCGCGCCGCGCCGCGCCTTTAAGGAAGGGCTGAAGATCACCTCCTATCTGGAGCTGCGCGAGGGGGACTACGTCGTCCACATCCACCACGGCATCGGGCGCTACGCCGGCATCGGCCATCTTAAGGGGGCGGACGGCGCGGTGCGCGACTACCTGCTGATCGAGTACGCCGAGGGCGACAAGGTCTACGTTCCGACCGACCAGGTGGACCGGGTGCAGAAGTACATCGGCAACCAGGACAGCCCGCCGGCCATCACCCGGCTGAACAGCGGCGACTGGGCGCGGGCCACCCGGCGGGCCAAGAAGCAGGTGCAGGAGATGGCCGCCGACCTGATCAAGCTGTACGCCGCCCGCCAGGCGGCGAAGCGCCCGTCGCTGCCCCCGGACACGCCCTGGCAGCAGGAGATGGAGGACGACTTCCCCTACCAAGAGACGCCCGACCAGATGGCCGCCATTGAGGACGTCAAGCGCGATCTGGAGGAGGACAGGCCGATGGACCGGCTGATCTGCGGCGATGTCGGCTACGGCAAGACCGAGGTGGCGATTCGCGCCGCCTTCAAGGCCGTCAACAGCGGCCGGCAGGTGGCCGTGCTCTGCCCGACCACCATCCTCGCCCAGCAGCACCTGGGAACCTTCCGGCAGCGCCTGGCCGCCTACCCGGTCAGGATCGAGATGCTGTCCCGCTTCGTCGGGAGATCCGAGGCGGCGCAGACGGTCAAGGGCCTGGCCGACGGCACGGTGGACATCGTGATCGGCACGCACAAGCTGCTGGGCAAGGACATCAAGTTCCGCAGCCTGGGCCTGCTGATCGTGGACGAGGAGCAGCGCTTCGGCGTCGCCCACAAGGAGCGCATCAAGAACTTCCGCAAGTCGGTGGACGTGCTGACCCTCACGGCGACGCCGATTCCGCGCACCCTGCACATGTCGCTGTCGGGGATCCGGGACATGAGTCTGATTGACGATCCGCCGGAGGGCCGCAGGCCGATCAAAACGTATGTGAAGGAATACGATGACGAACTGGTCCGCGAGGTCATCCTGCGCGAACTGGACCGGGGCGGCCAGGTCTACTTCCTACACAACCGCGTGGAGAGCATCTCGCACGTTGCCGAGAAGGTCCGCCGCCTCGTCCCCAGTGCCAAAGTGGAGTACGCGCACGGCCAGATGCACGCGGACGACCTGGAGGAGACGATGCTGCGCTTCGCGGCGGGCGACTTCAACGTGCTCGTCTGCACCACCATCGTCGAGAGCGGCCTGGACATCCCCAACGTCAACACCATCGTGGTGGACAATGCGGACCGGCTGGGCCTCGCCCAACTCTATCAACTGCGGGGCCGCATCGGCCGCTCGGACCGCCAGGGCTACGCCTACCTGCTCTACCGGAAGGACAAGGTGCTCAGTGAGGTCGCCGAAAAGCGATTGAGCGCCCTGCGCGAGTTCTCCGACCTGGGCAGCGGCTATAAGGTCGCCCTGCGCGACTTAGAAATTCGCGGCGCGGGCAACCTGCTCGGCGCGGAGCAGTCGGGCACCGTCGCCACTGTCGGCTTCGACCTCTACACGCAGCTTCTCTCGCAGGCCATCAACGAACTCAAGGGCGAGGACATCGAGACCGAGTTCGAGCTGCCCAACGTCGCCCTGCCGCTGGACGCCTTCATCCCGGAGCGCTACATCCCCTCCGAGGCCGAGCGCATCCTGATGTACAAGAAGCTGACTGCCGTGCGTCAAAAAGACGACGTAGCCCGCATCCAGGAGGAGTTGGAAGACCGCTACGGCGATCCCCCGCGCTCGGTCTGGAACCTGCTCTCGATCATGCGCCTGCGCCTGCGCTGCCAGGAGGTCGGCGTCGGCAGCATCGTCGCCGAGAAGCGCCGCGTCGCCATCCGCTTCCAGGGGACGCACCTGACCACCGACGCCGCCAGGAAGCTCTCCCGCACCTACATGCAGCACCAGTTCCTGCCGGACGTGGTGTTTTTGGCGGCCCCGGACACCCCGGCCAAGATGCTCACTCAGGTGGAGGAGATGGTGGAGGTTGTCGCCAAAGTCCTCCCGCCCCGAATTGAACCCGCCAAGGATGCCAAGCCGAAAGTTTCCCTGCTCGACCAGCTCCTCAGCGAGCCGGACCGCGACGACGCGACGGACAACAAGCCCCGCCCCAAAGAGTCCACTGACGGCAAGAAGAACGGCAAGGCTCAGGAGGCGCAATCCCGCAACCTCGTCGCCAACCAGGTGTCCGCGAGGCGGCGGGGCACGCACAACCGCTTCCATCGCTAATGGGCCACTTGGCATGGGCGCAGCCATTCTCCCTCGCCCGCTTGAGTTGTCGAAGCGTGCGGGCATTGGAACTGCCCAGACCGTGCCGCCGGTCCTGGCTCGCTCCCGCCGTCGCTTGCAGTAGCCCATCAGGGCACGGAAGGCTTGACCTCGCGCGATGATCGGGTCGTATCCGTAAGAGGTGGCGTTTTCCCGCCCCAGGCGGAGTCGTCCCACCAGCCACGAGCGAGAATGGTTGGAATCGCGTACTCCTCTTCTTCCGAGTCGGGCCGCCACAGGGGCAGTTCCAAAGCCCCGGCGAACTGACGGTCATAGGCGGAGAAGTGCCGCTGCAACTCGGTGGAAGTGGTGTAGGGATAGACGCTGAAGCAGACAAGCTGCTCACCTTCCGAAAGGGCAATCAACTGCCGCGCCAGCACCGTGCCATTGGGGCGGCGGGCGTACAGGACCTGCTTGTTGATGTCCAGAACGGCCGCCGCCGCAGAATATGCGAAACTGCCGCCCAAGCCCAGGCAACTTCCGACGTAGGTGCCGAGCTTCAGCGCCTCCAGCGGGTCCTGTTCGATGGAGATGATCAGCGGGCCGGCTTCGGCGGTCTCGGCGGCATAAGGAATGCCCCTTTGCCAGAGCGCGACGTTGAGCCGGGGATGCCGCCGGAGCCACGCCTGCGTGCGCGGGTGCGTCAGTAGATAATTGGTCCGGCCCGTCCAGTAGGCCCGCAGAAACCGGCGCAGGGCACGGCGGTTCTCATCGGCGTCGCACTGAAGCTGCAGGGCATGGCGGACGGCTTCTGCGACGGGGTCAACGTTAAAACCGTCGCTCAATCGCGCCAGGGCCAACTGTTCCAGCGTCTCCAATTGCTGCAAGGCGGTCTGCTGCCGCCACTGCGCCTGATAGTGCGCCCGCTGGGCGTCCGGGAGGCGGCGCGTCCCGGCCTCGTACTCGCGCAGCAGGCGCGGCATCGGTATCTGGACATCCTGCGGGGCGAACTCGCGGACAAGCTGATCCCGCAGGGCGTGGGAAAAACTGCCGAGGAGCTTGCAGACCTTGAACAGCTTGGCGGGATGTGTCAGAAACGCTTCCAGCGTCCATTCCGGCAGGTAACGGGTCAGCGACCAGGTCCCGGAGCCGACCAGCCGGGCATCGTTGTCGCGGCGGCATGCCTCTTCCAGCCGCTGAAAGCAGGCGTCGGAGGCGGCCAGGAACTGCTCGCGCTGTTCCGGGGTCAGGAATTCCAGGAAGTCTGTCCCGACGCTTCGCAGGTCACACCCCCGGCGAAACGGCGGGCGGCAGAGGCGGCGCAGAAGTGCGTCCATTGCCGGCAGGCACCGCCGCAATGTCTTCGGGTCTTCCCAGTTCCAGCAGAAGCCTTTCAGGTTGGCGATGAGTTTACCCTGGTACTCGAACGGCGTCGCTTGCAGCAGCGCCTCAAAGCGCGGCACGTTTTGCCCGATAATTGTCCACACCTCTGCCGCATCTTCCGGGGTGGAGTCGTAATCGGCAAAGCCGCGATAAAATCGTGAGTACTGGTAGGATGTTTCGGGCGGATACTGCATCCAGTCAATCGCTTCAATCACACGTCCTAGCCCTACCAGCTTGCCGCACTCCCACCAGACATGCCAGGGAAGGGCGCGGTGATAATCCTTCGCGTCAGCCCAGTGCGGTTCGGTGGCGGCGACGGCGGCCTCCGGGTAATAGGCATCCCGTACAATCTCTGCCCAGTCCATCTCGTGAAACCTGGCGTGTCTCTCCTGCGCGTCGTCCAGCCGAAACCCGACTGCCACATAGTCTAGCGAGACGCCGTGCTGCAACGCGCGGAGCAGGCCGTAGAGGCGCGAGGCGGGGCGCGGCCCCTGTACCGTCGTGACGAACAGGCGGCGGCGGTCATCGGAGAGACTGTCTATGCCGAGGCAATAGGTCTCCGTTTCCAGCAGCAGGTCGGCAAATAGGATACGGTGCTCTGCGGGCAGTGCCGCCACCAGTTCCAGCCAGCAGCGGGAAGTGGCGTCGGCTTGCAGGCAGAGCAGGCGGGTGACGGCGGCGAGGAGCGATGGCTGTGTTTCCAGTTCCAGCCGCCAATAGAGGGCAAGACAGGCGTTGGTTTCGGCACGGCCCAGCGGCCTGAGAGGAGGCAGAAGGCAGGCGCGAAACAGAGGCGGCAGGCGCAGTTGCCACTCGGCCTCGGCGTCACAGGCCGCCCCCAGCCTGGACTCCGCCAGCCACTTCAGCAGCATCGTCAGGCTGTTCGTGGCGCAAAGATACGGGCGCAGGTCAACCGCCGGGGCCGACTTTTCCCTGGGCGGCCGGTACTTTGTCCCGCGATAGGCGCGCGGATGGGCCGCCGTCGGCGCCATGGGAGCAGGCGCGTCCGGCAGAGCGAACGGCGGCAAATCAGCCCCATCATCCGTTCCCAGGATTGTCTCCCGCAGGACAGTCAGGACATACTGCACCAGCGCGGTATCGGGAGATTTGACCGCGCGCAGGGCGTCCCACGCGGCCAGGAGGGATGCTTTGCGCGGGTACAGCGCCGCCGGGACATCCGAGAGGGGCAGTTCGGCGAGATCGTAAAACCCTGGTGCGTCCTCCGGGGCCTCTTCCGCCGCCAGCAGGGCGTCCAGATCGGCCCCCGGCCTGCGGCGGGAGACCAGGGCCGACAGGCCCCCAGATTTTCGGAGAATGGCGACGAGTTTCACGGGAGCCATTGTACCCGATCAGTCGCGGGGACTGAGGCGGGCGGCGAGCAGGCAGACGGCGAGGCAGAGGGAGGCGGAGATCAGGACGAAGGCGCGGACGGTGGCGTCGTCGCCGGTTTGCAGGGCGTCGTAAATGGCGACGGGCATGGTGCGGCCCGCGCCAGGGGTATCGCCGGCCACCATCAGGGTCGCGCCGAAGTCGCCCAGGGCGCGGGCGTAGGCCAGGGTCGTGCCGGCGATCAGGCCGGGGCAGGCCAGCGGCAGCAGGATGTGCAGAAAAACGGCCCAACGGCCCGCGCCATCCGTGCGGGCGGCGGCGATCACGTCCGGGTCCACGCCGCCGAGGGCGACGCGGGCGTTGGCGATGAACAGCGGGATGGAGGCGAGGCAGGCGGCGGCCACCGCGCCCTGCCAGGTGAAGGCCAGCGGGTGGCCGGTGAGGTGTTCGTACCATCGGCCCGCCGTGCTGCGGCGGCCAACGGCGACGAGCAGGAAGTAGCCGAGCACGGTCGGGGGCAGGACCAGGGGCAGGTTGGCGACGCCGACCAGCAGGCTGCGGCCCGGAAAGCGCCGGGACAGGGGCAGGGCGATCAGCAGGCCCAGGGTGACGCTGAAGACCGTGGCCCAGCCCGCGACGCGCAGGGACAGCCAGAAGGGCGACCAGTCCACCCCGCCGCCGGTGTCTGTCCCCGGCATCAGGGTGGATTCGGCGAGGCCGCCCGCGCCTCGTCCACCACCGTGAGGGCAGCCAGACCATGCACCCACCGCGCGGCCTTCACGTCACCCGGCACGAGCAGTTCCACTGGTCCCTCATCGGCGGACAGGGGCTCGCCGTCGCGGTCCCATGCGACCCAGACCGCCTCATGTCCGAACATAGACTGCATCTCGGCCAGGCTGAAAGCGACGGCGTAGCCGTCCTTGCCCCGCGCGATTACGACGAACTGCAATATGTGGTGCTTGATCTGCGGGTTGATGCGCGGCCCGGCGGCCAAAAGAACGGCCAGGAGCGGGACACAGTGCGCCACATGATGACTCCCTTTGAGGGTGTAACGCACCGTCCGCACATCGCCGGCCAGATCGTGGCACAGGCGCGGGACGCTCCATGCGCCGGCCCTGATGACAGCCCCCGTGACGGAGAACGTCCCGGAGGCGTCGGTGAACGCTCCCGCCGCTCCCGCAGGAGGAGCGGCTAAGACCGCCAGCAACGCGGCGATACCGGCCTTATTTGTGAGGCAGTTCATAGCCGTAACGCCTCCAGATCGGGGCGGCCGTCCTGCCGGTGAGGAAGGCAATGAATTGCTGGGCCAGGGCCGGCTGCGCCGACGCCTTGACCGCGCCGACGCTCTGGGCGATTGGCGCGTGCAGGTCCTCCGGGACAATGACGTAGGGATCGGCCCTGTCGTCAATGACCAGCGCGAGGGCGGTGAGGGCGACATCGGCGTTGCCGCTCTGGGCGAATTGCAGCGCCTCGCCGATGTTCTCCGCCGTGACCAGGCGGGGGGCGACGCTGGCCGTCAGGCCCGCCTTGGCGAAGGACTGCTGGGCCGCGAGGCCGTAGGGGGCGAGCGCGGGGTTGGCGATGGCGATGTGGGCATAGACGGGACTGGCGAGGTCTTGAATGCGGCGCGGGTGGTGCGCGGCGTCGCGCCGGGTCCAGATCACCAGCCGCCCGATGGCGTAGACGCGGCGCGTGGCGGGGACGAGGAGGCCCTGCCCGGCGAGCTGATCGGTCGTGGCCGTGTCGGCCGAGATGAACACGTCCAGGGGTGCGCCGTTCCGCACCTGCATCGCCAGCAGTTTGGTCGAGCCGAAGGTCGGGGTGACGGTCGCACCGGTCTGTTTCTGGAAGGACGGAATCAGCGCCTGGGTCAGCACCTTTTGCAGATTGGCGGCGGCGGCGACTTTGAGATCGGCGGCACGAGCGACGGGCGCGAGAAGGAGCAGGGGCATGGCAAGCCATGCCCGGAAAGACTTAGCGCGCAAGCAGCACCTCCGTGGATTTGATGAGGGCGGTCGCCTCGACCCCGGGCTTGAGGCCCAGGCGCTCGGCGGAGGCACGGGTGATGACGGAGACGATCTCCTGGCCGTTGCCCAGGTCCAGGGTCACTTCGCAGAGCACGCCGTCGCCGTTGATGTCTTTGACGATGCCGCGCAACTGATTGCGGGCGCTGATCTGCACTTCCAACTCCCCTGGCATCGGGGGTCGGGGGGTTGACTGATTTGCGGCCAGCCCTAGTTCGGCACGGATGGCCTGGATAGCCGCGCTGTCGTAGAGACGCCAGCCGCGCCAGTCGCGCTCCGGGGCGGGGATGCGCCCGGCCTTCTCCCAGACGGCCAGCGTCTTGGGGGTGATTTGCAGCATCTGCGCGACCTGCGCGCGAGTCAGTTTGACGCCCGTGGTGATGGGAAGCACGGGTAAGTTATACCTGGAGAGGAATGAGGAAGTCAAGACCTACCCCTGGCGGCAAGCCGCCCGTCCCCTCCCTGGCAGGGAAGGGAAAGAGGAGAAGACCTACGGCCCACGCGGAGGCCATGCCTCTGCGCCCCTTCCCTGGCAGGGAAGGGGCAGGTCGCTTGCGACCGGGGTTAGGTCCGTCTGGGCTATCCGGCCGCCTGTTCCACCTCCCGCTCCCAGGCTCCGGCGATGGGCTGGCCGTACTCGCGCGTACCGTCGCTGGCGTACGGGCCGGAGAGGACGGGGTGGGCCATGCCGGGGTTGTGCTGCTGGAAGTAGTCAGCCCCGATGACGTCGCCGTTGAGGAAGTGGTAGGCCGCGCCGGCGCGGTCCTTGTCGGTGCCGTTGCCGCCCGTCGCGTGGGCGACGCCGTAGGCGAAGAAGGCGACGCCGCCGGCGGGCAGTTCCAGCGGGACGGCCCGCGACTCGTCGGGGTAGCAGCGGATGTGGTGGTCGCTCTGCGGGTCGCGGCTGTGCTCCAGTTTCTCTTTGTAGGAGCCGGGGATGACGCGAATCGTGCCGTTGGCGACGGTGGCGTCATGCACGGCGGTCCACATGGCCGTCCCCTTCAGCGGGTCGCTGATGCCGAAGTAGGCGTTGTCCTGGTGCCAGTTGGTGCCCGCGCCGTGCCGGGCGGGCTTCAAGAAGACCTGGTCCAGATGCAGCACGACCGGGTCGCCGATGATCTGCCGCACGGCCTCGATCACCTTGGGGGCGAACGGCAGGGCGCGGAACAGGGCGCTGTGGGGCGACATCGGGCAGAGCTGCAGGTTGGACTGAGTCTGCGAGTGGGTCTTGCCGTCGCCATCGGTGGCGACGTTGCGCAGCCTGCCGTCACGCCGGAGCCGGTCCAACTCGGCCTGCATGGCGGCGACTTCTTCTTTCATCCAGAAGTCGGCGATGGTCAGGTAGCCCTGGGTGCGGAACTGCTGAATCTGGGCGGGCGTGAATGCCATGGGTTTTTCCTTTCTTTCTGTGACAACAAGCCGACTCAACGCCTCGATCGTTCTCCCGGGCGATTCCTCTAGGGGTGCGGCTGCGGACGGTGACCGGCGAGGGCATGAAGCAGTTGGCCGGCGTGGTCGGGAATCAGGGTGAGCTGATTGTGCAGTAGGACCGGGACGCTGACGCCTGTATTGGAGGGAATCAGCTTCAGGGCGTACTGGCCCATCAGCAGTAGGGTCCAAAGAACTAGGCAGCCGGCGACGGCACGCAGTGCGCTAAGGGGCACGCGCGCGCTTGCCCGGTCCAGCAAGACGCTCAGGCCGAGGACGGCGACCGGGATCAGGTTGAGGAACAGGCGCGGGCCGAAGGCGGCGTCGCCGTACCAGTAGTCCCAACTGGAGACCAGATACCAATCTAGCAGGACCAGCAGGGCCAGCCCGGCGGTCAGGCGAGGGTCGCGTCGGGCCAGCAACGGCAGCGAAACCAAGGCGATCAAAAATGCGGGCGCCCAGAGCAGGAAGCCATGATTGGTGGAGAACAACACCTCCCACAGATGCGGATGCAAAAAATCGATGGTGTCGTGGGTCGCGCCCTTGTACGGGTTGAGCAGGAACCAACGGCCCCGGGTCAACTTCCAGACCAACATCTGCGGCGTCATCGCCAGGAGCAGGCCGGCGGCCAGGGGCGTGTATCGGACCGCCTCCGGCCCCAGGTGCCGCTCGCCCGCCCGCAGGCGCGCGATGCTCTCGGCCACTGGGATGATGCCGAGGAAGATGTTGGGCATCCGCACCGTCATCGCCAGCCCGATCAGCAGGCCGTACAGCAGCCATATCCGAGGGTGTTCCGAGCCGCGCGTCTTGACGTAGACATAGAGGAACAGGGCATTGACGAACAGGTCCACCGAGTGCGACAGGAAGTTGTTCGGGATCATGTAGAACAGCAGCGGCGACCCGAGCCAGAGTGTTAGGCAGGCCAGCGTTGCGGCCCGCTCCGGGAAGAACAAGGTGGCGATGCGCCAACACAGCAGCAGCCCGGCAAAGCCCCAGAGACTCGACCCCAGGCTGCACAGCAGGATGTAGGGACGCGAGAGGCCATCCTGGGGTGCGTGCAACAGCGGCGCGAACAGGTGCGCGAGCAGGAAAAACGGGGACAGAAACAGTGCCACGCCGATTCCGTAGGGGTTCCTCTGGAACAGGCAGTTCGAGTGACCCAGCCCGCCGCAGGCGCGGGTCAGGAACAGCGGGTCGGTGTTTAGGTCGTGGTGAACAACCAGCGATTGAATCCAGGAGTAATAGCCGGTGCCGTCAATGCTGACCAGCGCCGGGCGGAACAGCAGCGCCATCCAGAACAGGTACAGGCCCCCGAAAAGGAGCAGGGGGCGGTGACGGGCGGGGGGCAGCGTATGGGAAGTGTTCATCAGGTGAAGTCCGGGCGGCAAGCCCCTACCGGCGTGTCGAGTCGGCGTGTCCCGAAGACGGAGTGGCGCAGGGGGACTCTGGCCACAGCACGGGCAGGGTCACCAGCAGCCATCGCGCCACGGTGGCGGCGAACGTGGGCGTGCGGATCCGAAGCCGAGACTGTAGCAGGATCAAATGCCCTGAGGCCGAGTATCCGGTTTGTTCGGAACAGACGGGTGTGGCGGCGAGTCAGTCCAGGAAGTGGTACTTGGTGATGGCCCAGGCGGCGGCGAAGGCGTCCCGCAGCCCGATCTTTTTCCCCTCCGCGTAGTCGCGGCCCGAATAGGAGATCGGCACCTCGTACACCCGGCAGCGGTGCCCGTCCGGCCCCCGCCAGCGCGCCACCTTGGCCGTCACCTCCGGCTCGAAGTCGAAGCGGTCGCAGCGCAGGGGCAGGCCCTGGACCACCTCCCGCCGGAACACCTTATAGCACACCTCCATGTCCGTCAGGTTCAGATTCGTACACATGTTGGAGTAGGTCGTCAGCAGCGCGTTGGCGACCCGGTGCCAGAAGAAGCAGACCCGGTGCGGCCCCCCGCCCAG
>JAFAZD010000026.1 GCA_019239955.1 Armatimonadota bacterium
CAGCGTGACGTGCGAGTGGCCGCCGACGATCAGGGCCAGTTCCGGACAGGCGGCGGCCAGCCGCTCGTCCTCCCGGATGCCGATGTGGGTCAGGGCGATCAGCACATCCGCCTGCGGGCGCAGGGCCGCGATCTGGCGGCGGGCGGCGTCCACCGGATCGTCGAACAGGAAGGCGCTGAGGGCGCGGGCGGCCATGCGCGGCGTCACCATCGGCACCGTGAGGCCGAAGACGGCGACGCGCAGGCCATTCGGCAGGGTCTTGAGGACGTGCGGTTGGACCGGCAGCGCCTCGCCGGTGTCCTCCTTCCAGCGCACGTTGGCGCAGAGGACGGGGAAGCGCGCCCGGTTGATCTTGCAGCGCAGCAGGGCGTCGGCAACGTGAAATTCCCGGTTGCCGAGCGTCATGGCGTCATAACCGGTCTCGGACATCCGCGTCAGGATCGGCTCGCCGCCGGGGCGGACGCCGATGTTGCCCGCCGAGACGGCGTCGCCGGCGTCCAGCAGCAGCACGTCCTCCAGCGCCTCCTTCGCCCGGCGGATGACCTGCGCCTGCGCGGGACTCAGGTGGTTGTGAAAGTCGTTGGTGTGCAGGATGTGGACGGTGGGCATGGGTCACTGGCGCGGGACGTCGGGCGCTACGCTGCGGGCGAGGTAGGCGGCGACGGCCTCATCGTAGCGTCCCGCGCGCCGCAGGATCTCGTCAATGGCGTCGCGCACTCCGCCACGCCCGCCGGGACGGGGGGTGACATAATCGGCCTGGGCGCGCACGATCTCGGCGGCGTCGGCGACGGCGATCTTGAGGCCGGCGACATCGAAGGCGGGCAGGTCATTGACGTCGTCGCCGACGTAGGCGGTCTCCCGGAGCGACACCCCCTGCCGCGCCGCCAATTCGCGCAGGGCGGCGGCCTTGTCCCCGGAGGCCTGAATGATGTCCCCCACCCCCAGCTCGGCCATGCGCCGCTCGACCACGGGGCTGCGCCGCCCGGAGAGCACGGCGATCTGGAGGCCAACCGCCCGGGCCATCACGATGCCCAGGCCGTCCGTGACGTGGAAGTGCTTGTGCTCCGCGCCATCGCTGTCGTAGTGGATTACACCGTCGGTCAGCGTCCCGTCCACGTCCAGGACGATCAGCCGGATGGCTCCCGAGGAATGAGGGGCGGGGGAGGCCGTCATACGATCCCCGTCTTCACGAAATCTTTCAGCATCAGCATGCCGAGGGGCCGGCCCTCGGCGTCCACCACGGGGGCCTCGCCGACGCTGGTGCCGGGGTCCGGGTGGAACTCTTCCAGCAGGCGCAGGCCCTCCACCGCCAGCAGGTCCGGGGAGACCAGGCCCGGGCGGCGGGTCATGACGTCACGGGCGGGGCGAGCGAGGATGTCGCGGTCCAGCAGCAGGTGGCGGCGGATGTCGCCGTCGGCGATCAGGCCCGCCACGCGGCCCGCGTCGTCCACAATGATGGCCGCGCCGGCATGGGCCTGGGTGATGGCGAATAGGGCGTCGAAGACGCTGGCCGTCTCCGGGACGACGGCGACGGCATCGCCGGTGCGCATCAGGTCGGCGACGCGCAGGGTCAGGCGTCGCCCCAGCGTGCCGGCGGGGTGCAGGCGGGCGTAGTCGTGCTCTGTGAAGCGTCGCGCGACCATCAGGGAGACGGCGAGGGCGTCCCCCAGCGCGATCATCGCGGTCGTGCTGGTGGTCGGGGCCAGGTTCATCGGGCAGGCCTCCCTGTCCACAGACACGTCCAGCACGGCGGCGGCGGCGCGGCCCAGCGTGGAGTGGGGCCTGCCGGTGAGGGCGATCAGGGGAACGCGCAGGTGGGCGATGGCGGGCAGGAGGGCGAGAATCTCATCGGTCTCGCCGCTGTAGGAGAGGGCTATGACCACATCTTCCGGCGCGAGCATCCCCAGGTCCCCATGCGCCCCCTCGGCGGGATGCAGAAAGAGGGCGGGGGTTCCGGTCGAGGAGAGCGTGCCGGCTAATTTGCGCGCGACCGCGCCGGACTTGCCCATCCCCAAAACGACGACGCGCCCCCGCGCCGAGAGCAGCAGGCGCATGGCCCCCGCCCATGCCTCGGGATCCAGGCGCTCCTTCATCGCCGTCAGTGCCGCCGCCGCCTCGACAAGAACCCGCCTCGCCTCGCAGAGCCACTGTTGAGAGTCGTCGTGTCCAGGAATGCTCATCGGGGGGCATTATACCCCAAGCTATCAGGCAACGGCGAACCCCATGTCCCGCCGGCGGGCCTCCGAGCGGAAGCCGGGCACGATCTTATTCTTCGACACGCCTGCTGCCATGAGTTCCTCACCAATGCCTTCTTCGGTGCCGTCCTTCTGTATCCAGATTTTGCCGTCAATGATGTCCACATGCGCCAGAGTGTAGTGGACGCGCTTCCCGTTCTCCCAGCCGACAGTCATCAGCAGGTAGCGATCCCTGTCACGGTCAAAGACGGTCTCATGCCGGAGATCGCCGTAAGGGTACGGGATGGCAGCGTACTCTGAGAGTACCTTTTCAATGAGTTGCCGATAATGCTCTACGGTATCCATGTGACGACCTCCTCCCGAGTCGGCTCGAACCCGATGACGCGGATGGCGGCGCTGCCAATCAGCAACTGGCCCAGGGGCTCCTGAAAAACGTCCTCCACCACATCTTGCGGCACGGCAAGGTACAGGACACGGTTCGGCTCACGTTGCGCCAGCACACTCCGATAAATGAGAAACTGGCCGACGGCTTGCTCCAAATCCTTCATCTCGGAGATGCTGCGGAAGCTTTTGATCTCGACGGCGATCTTCTGCTCACCTTTCTCCGCCGCCAGCAGCCGTTCCGCGCCCAAGTCAACGAACATGTCCTTCTTGCCCCACTTCAAGGGTAACGGATCCTGCGTGATGGTCCAGCCGTCTTTGATTAGGGCGTTCCGAACGACGGCATGGTAGATGTCTCTGGCGGGCATACCCTGATTATACCTCACCGGCCCTCCTGGACCGTGAGCTGCCGGTCGGCGGGGACATTGCGGAGAGTCGTCACGGCCCCGCTGGGCCAGCGGACGGTGACGCTCTGCGCCACCGTCGCCGCGCCCAGGCCGACATGCACCCGCTTGTCGGAGGAGGACAGATAGGAGCCGTCGGCGTGGCACCAGCGGGTCTGGGTCAGCCCCCCCGCCGTCACCGTCACCGACGCCCCGTAGCCGTCGCGGTTGGAGCGGGTCCCGATCAGCGCGAAGGAGAGCCAGTGGCCGCTGACGCGGCTTTCGTTGTGCAGCAGCAATGGCGCGCCCTGGCTGTCCACGATCAGCACGTCCACCTTGCCGTCGTTGTCGTAATCGCCGATGGCCAGCCCACGCCCCAAGATCGGCTTGGCGATGTCGGCCCCGGCGGCCCCGCTGACATCCTCCAGCCGCCGGCCGTGGTCGTTGTGGAACAGAAGCGTCGGCTGCAGAAACGTCGCGTCCGCGCGGTAACTGGTGGCGTTGTCGCGGACGTGGCCGTTGGCCATGATCAGGTCCAGCCAGCCGTCGTTGTCGTAGTCGAGCCACTTCGTGCCGAAGGTCAGGGGGCGGAAGGTCGGCTCACGGAGGCCCAGCGACTCGGACGTCTCCTCAAAGACGCCCTGGCCGAGGTTGTGGTAGACCGGCTTGGGCGCCAGGGCGAAAGTGCCCACGAACAGGTCGGGGCGGCCGTCGTTGTCGTAGTCGCCCCAATCCACACCCATGCCAGCGTTGTTCTGTCCCCCGGTATCAGCCACCCCACCGGCTCGGGGGGTGTTCTGGAAATGGTCCCCGCGGTTCTGCAGCAGGTCGCCGGGCATGAGGTCGTTGGCGAGGTAGAGGCTCGGACGCCCCGAGGCGTTAAAGTCCGCGAATGCCGCGCCGAGCACCTTGCCGGAGGTGTGTCCGCCGGTCCAGGCCTGCGTCACGTCGCGGAACCGCCCGTTCCCCTCGTTGTGATACAGGACGCCGTGCAGGGCGTTGTAAGTCTGGGGGCCGCAGCCCGACGGCCCGCCCGGCGTCGGGCATAGTCGCTGGTCCTTGCTGGGGTCGAACCGGACGTAATCGCCGACGAAGAGGTCGAGCCTGCCGTCGTTGTCAATGTCGGCGAAGGCGCAGGAGGTGCCCCAGGGCTGTGGCGTAAGCCCCGCCTGCCGGGTCACGTCCCGGAAGGATTTCCCCCCGTCGTTGTGCAGCAAGAGGCCCGCCCGGTAGCCGCTGATGTAGAGGTCGTCGTAGCCGTCGTTGTCATAGTCGCCGACCGCGCAGCCGAGGAAATGGCCGTGAAACCTATCCAGGCCCGTCTGATGCGTCACATCGGTGAAGTGTCCGCGCCCGTCGCCTTTGTATAACGCCAGTTTGGGCCCGACCAGCAGGATAGAGAGGTTCCCGGAGTTGTCGTAGTCGAGGAAGGCGCAGCCGTTGCCGATGCCCTGCAGGATGTCAATGGGCCGCGGGCCGGGGATCGCCCAGCGGTAGCGCAGCCCCGCTTTGTCCGCCACGTCCACGAAGCGCACGGAGCCGTCGCCCTGATCGCCCGCCGGCGGGGGCTGCCGGTGGCGGAGACGCTGCTGTAATCCTGCCAGACTTTGCTGGAAGGACGGCCACCCGGCCGCTCCAGCCATTATGGCGGCCACGATCAGAAGGAGGAGAATGCGAGTCCGCTTTGTCAGCACGAAAGGCGTCTCTCCGTCAGCGCGGGCAAAAAAAGAAGCCGGAGGCGTCGCCTCCGGCTTCGCGCGCCGCCACCGCTAGTTCTCACTGAAGGTAGCGACCATGCTTGAACCACTCAAGCCGCCGGTTCCGGAGGCATTGCCGTTGCAGCTGCCATTACAATCCTGCGGGTCCGTCGGATTGTTCGCGTTGTTTCCTGGCGAGATCTTGGAACCCCGGATGTATTTGACGTGGCCGTCCGCCAGCGCGACGTTCGAGGCGGCCGAGTGAATCGCCGGGAGGAGCCAGCAGCCGCCCTGACGCGGCGGATTGCCCATGAAGTGCGTCCCATTCGCTTGGGTGTCACCGGAGACGTAAAGGGCGCCATTGGTACCGCTGCAGCTGTGGATGCCCTTGCTCCAGTCCATCCAGCCCCCGCAGTTGTTGCAGTCGCCGCCGTTGGCCACCGGCGAGCCCCAGATGTTATAGCCGGACAAGTTGTTAGGGTACCCCGGCAGGTTGGGATCGTCGTTGGCGGGGTTGGTGACATCCGCCTGCGACCCCTGCGACTCCAGGAACATCACGGTGGCGGCGGGCGCATTCATCGCCGCCAGCGTGTTGGGCTTGCCGTTCCGCACGTTGCACAGGTCAATGTTCATCATGTACGAAATCGGGACGTCCGTCTCATTGTTGCCGACGTTGTTGGTCGCGGTCGGAGTCGGATCATCCGGGCACTTGTAGACGCCCACGGCCTTGACGTAGGGGTAGATGCGGCTGGCCCACCCGCGCCCGATGTTGCCGCCGCCGAGGGGAAGCTGCTCATCGTTGTCCTGCGTGTATTGCAGCAGGCCCAGACCCAGTTGTTTCTCGTTGTTCAGGCAGGAGATGGCGCGGGCCTTCTCGCGGGCCTGGGCGAAGACGGGGAAGAGAATCGCGGCGAGAATCGCGATAATGGCGATGACGACGAGCAGCTCGATCAGCGTAAAGCCTTTCGAGGGCTTTGAGGTAGGATCACCGTGCATTGCTTTGACCTCCATTTGACCGGGGACAGTGGTATTGTCATCATTATAAGCGGTTCCTGCCCGCCTGTCAATAGCCTTTGGAAAATATAATATTCCTGTGAAAATCTTTTTTTTGTCTACGGAGACACCAATGGTCGGCTCGTCATGGGGGAACGCCCCACGACTGAAACAGGGGCACTCGCCTCCGGCCCTGGTTCATTCCCCCGGCCGTGAGGCCAGCTTGCGCAGCTCGCGCAGGAGGACATAGTTGCCGGGATAGCCGTAGGCGGCGTAGCGGACCCGGCCCGCACGGTCAATGATGACGACGGTGGGGACGTGAGCGACGCCGTATCGCGTTCGGACCTGCCCGCCCACGTCCATCAGCACAGGGAACGGGGCCCTGCCGCCGCCCGTCCGGCGCTGGAACTCGCCCAGGCGCGTCCCGTCCACGCTGACGGCGACCAGGCGAAAGCCAAGTTCGTCCTGGCGATCCATCAGCTCCCGCAGGTGCGGCATCTCGGCCTTCCAGGTATCGCACCAGAAGGCCCAGAAGTTCAGGACGACGACCTTGCCCCGGTAGTTTTCCAGGCTGACCTGCCGCCCGTTGATGTCCGGCAGGGAGAATGCCGGGGCCGCGCTGCCGACCGGCGGGCCGTTGACGAGTTCGCCGGCAGACATCGCGGCAGGGCGGAGGGCAAGCAGCAGGAACAGGACAAGCGCAGGGGCATGGCGCGCCATGCCCCGACGGTGTGGGCGGGCGAGGAAACTCACGGGCGCTCTCCAATCTGAGATGTCGCCAGGCCGCTGTTGCCGCGCACGTCCGGGAAGTAGGTCAGCGAGGCGACGCCGGGCAGGATGCGGTACGACCCCGGCGTCTCGGCGCGGAGGCGGTAAGTGAGGCGCGTCTTGCCTTTGGGCAGGTTGTCGAAGAAGAAGACCACCCGGTTGTCGCGCGTCTCCTGCCGGGTGTAGCCGACGTTTCCCTCGCTAAAGTCCAGCGGGAAGTTGCCGTCCTCGCCCGCGCCGGGGGCGACCTCGCAGCCGGCGGGGATGGGGTCTTCCAGCATGGCATAGCGGTAATCGGCGTCGGCGGTGATCTCCACCGTCACGTCCATCTCGGAGCCGGAGGCGATGGTGTCGGCCTGGGAGGGGTCATCGGCGGAGACTTGAAAGAGGCGGCGGACGGTGATGCCGTGGCTCTGCGGAGTCGCCTGCCCCGGTGGGATGAGGAAGGAGTTGGCCTGCGAGACATAGAGGACGCCGGCGCCCTGCTTGTCCACCGTCAGGGCGCTGTGGCCTTTGAGCTGGTCCGGCGTCAGCGTGATTATCGTCGGCGCGTCAAAGACGGTCTGCGGCGTGGCCGTTAGGTCCTTGACGCTCTGGCCGTCGAGCGTGACGTGGGCTGTGAAACTGGGCTGCAGCTCGCCGGTCTGCTCCATGAACTGCGCCAGGGCGAAGACGGCCTCGGCGCTGGCCTTGGTGCTGCCCCAGGCCTGGCCGTCGCGGCTCGCCATCAGCCGGCGGACGACACTGGGGATGACGGGACTGTTCGGCAGAACCGTCAGCAGGGCGCACAGAGCGTGGGCCGTCACGCTGACATCATCGTTGCGCCAGGAGTAGCCGCCCTCGGTGGCAGACCAGTAGGCGGTGCGGCCCCGCACGGTCGCCTTGGCGGCGAGTTCCTGGGCGACGGTGCGCGCCATCGCCGCATTCTTCGGGCCGCCAAGCTGGGCGAGGGCGAGGCCGAGGGAGGCCAGGCCGTAGGTGTCCAGGTGCTCGCGCTTGGCGAACAGGTCGGTGAGCGGCTTTTCGGCGTCGGCGGGTGCGGCATGGGCCAGCGTCAGCAGCCAGTCAGCCCGACGGCCCAGCCCCTGTTCATTGTTCAGCAGCCGCTTCAGAGCCTCTGTGCCGCGTAGGATGCGCTGGTCATCTACCACATAGCCCGCTTCCTTGGCCTGAATGAGACCATAAAGGACATAGGCGGTCATGTCGCCGTCGGTCTGGTCAAACTCCCACCAGTTCCAGCCGCCGTCCGGGTGCTGATAGCGATAGAGTTTTTGCAGGCCGAGGCTGACCCATTGGTCCAAATCGGACCGGACCGGGCGGTTGACGTGCAGGCGGCGCAGGGCGCGGGCGACGGCGATGTCCGGCAGGAACGCACTCATGGTCTGCTCGGCGCAGCCGTAGGGGTAGGCGGTCAGCCAATTCAGGGCGTCAAACGTCGCCGAGGCGAGGGAGGGCGCGAGGGTCAGCGTCACCGTCGCGCCCGGCGGCAGGTCGGCGAGATTGATTTTGTCCTGGGCGGTCGCGTCGGCGAGCGAGTCGGCGCTGGCCGTGACCATCTTGAGGCCGTCGGGCAGCACGGGCAGGGTCAGCTCAGTCGCGTCCTGCCCGCCGGGGCCGCCGTCGGCGACGACCAGGAAGCGGACAGAAGCCCCCCCCGCCCCCAATAATGGGGGAGCAATTTTGGCCCGCCAGTCCAGGCGGGCGGAGCCGTTGGCGGGCAGTTGGAGGGTGCGCTGGGCGTCGCCCG
>JAFAZD010000160.1 GCA_019239955.1 Armatimonadota bacterium
GCTGCGGCTTACCGGAGCAGGTTTCCAGCAGTTTGCGGCGGCGCTCCGGGTGGGCGAGATGCGCGGCGAACTCCCGCCGCTGCGCGGTCGAGGCAACGTGGTGCAGGACGGTGGCCGTCGTGACATGACGATCTTCCACAGTACCGCCGCCCAGGCCGAGGAACGAGGCGAGAGCCGCAACCTGCCCGGCGAACTCGCGCGAGGCGCTGCTGTAATTTGCGCGTCCGCCTTCGGCAATGTAGCCGTCGGAATCAATCAGGCCAGCCAGGAAGGCGAGCTGAACGGCGCGGGGGCTATTCCAGACAAAGGCAGGTATGGACAGCGAATAAGTCTTACTGCCGACGCCGAAGAGCTGTCCAAAGAAGCGCGTGACGCGCCGCCCGTTGTAGACCAGCATGGGGCAGCCCTGTCCCCGAATGATCTCCGTATGCTCGCCGAAGATGCGCGCGATGACTTGCTGAACGCGCCGCAGTGTGTCCTCGGTCTCGTCGTAAAAGCGCAGGCGGAGGCTATCGTAGGTGCAGAGGCGTCCGCTGCTCGTCTTGACGCGGCTCTGTTTCGCGCCCAGGCTGCCGTCGCCCATGAAGTAGCCGCAGAGCCAAGCCAGATCCTCGTCCAGCACGATGGTCTGACTTTCCTTGCGGCCAAAGTAGGTGGTTTCATACTCGAAAGTCATCCCCCGAGTGGGGACGGCGGCCTGCGCGGTCGCGTTCGGGCCGATCACGGCATCCCCCCGGCGCAATTGATCGGCACGGCGGTGCGTGATCTTCTCGCCGTCCCAGACCAGGAACGGATGCCAGCGGGAGACGATGGCCTTTGCGCCGGTGTCCAGACGCACGGTCAGTTTATCTTCCTGCGGCAGATCGTACTGCCAGACGCGCAGGACTTGATCCAGGCCGAACTCCCCCGTGTCCGGGTTGACCGAGAGCGTGTAAATGCCGGCATCACCGACTTCGATGAAGCGCCCCTTGCCATCGAACTCCTGGACAGGGCGACCCTCAGCGAAGAATTTCTTGTACAGATTGCGGATGGGCAGAAATCCCGCGTCCCGCACGTAAACCAGTGCGTCGCCGGACGTGCAGCCCGAGCCATCCTTGAAGAGCATTCCCTCGGTCTTGTAGAGGTCGAGGATGCTCTCCATGGTATCATCTACTTCATTGATGTAGCATGCTGAAACCGCCTGCTTCCTTCCGGGCCAGCCGAGGTTGAACCAGACGGGGGAGTTGAAGGCGGCCATCTGGTGCAGGAGGATGTAGCGCAGCTCGTCGTGGAACGCCTCGGCATCCTCGTCGGAGGCGAAGTAGCCGCCCTGCCGTCCCCACTCCCAAATGCGGTCGGCGACGCGGCCGATGAGCTGCTTGACCCTGTACTCGCGCTCCAGCGTGCCGACGTGGCCCCGGAAGTATTTGGAGACGACCACGTTGGTAGCGAGCTGGGACCAGCCCTTGGGAATCTCGACGCCGCGCTGCTCGAAGACGACGGAGCCGTCGCTGCCGACGATCTGGGCGGTGCGCAGCTCCCACTCGCAGGTGTCCCAGACGTTCTCGCCGGGCCGGGTGTAGCGGCGGGCGATGTTCAGGCCGGGCGCGGACTTCGTCGCGGAGACGGAGGGCTTGGGGGCGGCGGGGACAGAGGCCATCGGGGCTTCCTCTTTCTGCTCGGCGGGATTGACTTCAGGCTGTTCCATGGCGGCTTCGGGGGCGGGCGGTTCCCCAACGGGGGAGGCCATCCGCTCGCGGGCGGCGCGCATGTTGGCGGCGAGCGGCGGCGGCTCATCAGCCAGCATCCGGGCCATCGGCGTGTCCGCGAAGGGGTCCTCCTCGGCGAATGGGTCGGACTGGTCTTCCGACGGGTCCGTGGGCGCGTCGTCGCGCTCAACGACCTGCGAAGGGGCGGGGAAGCGGCCCACGGGGACATCGGCGGGGTGCCGGGCGCTCAGGTCCACATCCTCGCCGCCGAACAAGGCCCCGTGTTCGTCCGCCGGGGCAGGCGCGGCGGAAGCTTTGGGGGCGACCTTGGGGGTGCGGGTCGGGGGCATCTCCGCCGGCGCGTCCGCCATCAGGTCGAGGGTGGCCGGCGCTTTGCTTTTCTTCCCGTTGCTGCTTCTCTCTGGCATGACATTTCCTTTTCACGGTACCCGCATCTGCGGGTTGTTTGGTCGTCAAGAATCCCTCCGGCTCGCTTTGGCTCGCCACCTCCCCCGAAACGGGGGAGGTCCGGGCCGGGGATCCGGCGGCCTCCTACTCCTTTTTGCCGCGACCGCCCTGGCGCTTGAGCAGGTTGACGATGTCGCGGAACTGGGTGGCGTCCTCGAACTGGCGATAGACGGAGGCGAAGCGGACGTAGGCGACCTGGTCCAGCTTGCGCAGGTGCTCCATGACCATCTCCCCGATGTCCGACGAAGGAACCTCTTTATCCAGGCGGTTGGTGAGGGTGCGCTCGATGTGATCGGCGGCGTCCTGGAGGGTCTCCTCGGACACGGGACGCTTCTGGCTGGCGACACGCATGGAGCGCAGCAGCTTGTTGCGGTCGAACGGTTCGCGCCGCTGCATACCCTCACGGTTGGGCTTCTTGACGACGGTAAGCTGCAATTCCTCGATGGTCTCGAACGTGGTGAAGCGCCGACCGCAGTGCTTGCACTCCCGGCGGCGTTTAATCGCCTCGCCCTCGCGCAGGGGCCGCGAGTCGAGCACGGCGTCATTGTCCTGGCCGCAGTAGGGGCATTTCATGATGATCGCATCGGGCGTAGCCTACATTTAGTGCAGTGCGCTATTGTATCACACTAAATATGGTTTGTCAAGGTGTCTGATAACCAGGCTCGGTAAAAGTTTCAGGGGAAGCAAACGCATGACGGTGAGTGATTTTACCGGGCGCAGGGCTGTTCCGGGTACAATGGAAGGCGCGGCAGTGCTGCCGCGCCTTTTTCCATTTTCATGGCGGGCGGGGAGGGAAATCTCATGCACGTTTTGTTTGTCGGCGGGACGGGGCTGATCTCGACGGCCATCGCGCGGCAACTGCTGGAGGCCGGGCATCAGGTGACGCTGTTCAACCGGGGCCAGTCCGAGAACCGGCTGCCGACGGGGGCGCAGGAGATCAACGGCGACCGCAAGGACTATGCCCAGTTTGAGCGGACGTTCGCGGATAAAACCTATGACGTGGTGGTGGACATGGTCGCGTTCCACCCGGACGACTCGGCGTCGGCGGTGCGGGCGTTCGCCGGGCGGTGCGGGCAGTTCATCCACTGCTCGACGGTGTGCGTCTACTCCGGGCCGGTGACGACGATCCCGACGCCGGAGACCGAGCCATATCACTCCATCGGGGGCTACGGCAAGGACAAGGCCGCCTGCGAGCGACTACTGCTCCAAGCCTTTGAGGAGCAGAAGTTCCCGGCGACGATCATGCGTCCCTCGCACTCCTATGGTGAGGGCGGGCACCTGATTCGCCCGTTCGGGCCGTCCGAGACCTTTGTTGACCGGCTCCGCAAGGGCAAGCCACTGATCGTGCTGGGCGACGGCAACGGCCTGTGGGCGTCGTGCCACGTGGACGACGTGGCGCGCGGCTTCATCGGCGTGATGGGCAGCCCCAAATGTCTGGGCCAGGCGTACAACATCACCGGCGACGAGTACCTGAGCTGGAACATGTACCACCAGCAGGTCGCCGAGGTGGTCGGCGGGACGTTCGACCCCGTCCACATCCCGACCGACGTGCTGCGCGAGGCCGCGCCGCAGTGGGCCGGCGGCACCCATGAGATATTCCAGTGGCCCTCCATCTTCGACAACGGCAAGATCAAGCGGGACACGGACTATCGCGGCCAGGCCATCCCCTGGCGCGAGGGCGCCCGCCGCACGGCGGCCTGGCTGGAAGAAAAAGGCTGGCTCAAGGACAGCGACACCGACGACTACGAGGACCGCCTGATCGCCGCCTGGCGCGCAAAGACGGCGGAACTGCCCAAGCAGGGATGATGTCGCCCAGGGCGCGGGAGCAAGGGGGATGCGGATGCGGCGAACGTTGACGGCTGGAATGGCGGCGGCCTTGCTGGCGAGCGCTCTGCCCGTGACGGCGGCGCGGGCGGACCGGCGGGCGCTGGCGATCCTCAACCGGGTGGAGGCGCGGACAAAGGCCCTGGGGACGCTGACGGCGGACTGGACCTACACCGTCGCCTTCCCCGACCGTGTCCTGCGGGACGAGGGAAGCGTCATTCTGAAGAAGCCCAATTACGCGGCCATCGCCTACGACCCGGACACGCCCGCCTCCCGCCGAATCATCTCCGATGGGACGACACTGTGGACGTTCTATCCGCCGACGGATTCCTACTGGAAGGTCCCCGCCGATCCCCGGGGCCAGAACATCCGCGTCGGCGACAGCCTTGTTATCCAGGCCTTCTTCAATGCATTCACGGCGGTCAAGCAGTCCGCCCATGCGAACAACGACCTGAGCGACCTGCACTATGCAGGGACGGAGCGGCTGGACGAAGTGAGCTATCGGATATTGGAGCGCCGCACGAACGGCACGCTCGCCAATGGTGCGCCCAGTCCGTTCGTGCAGCGCATCTATGTCGGGCCGGATGACCTGATCCACCGCTACGTGCTCAAGTTTCGGGTGAACGGCCGGCCCGGCAGCGAGATCGCCGAGCTGCAGGACATCCGGGCTGGCGCGCCCCTGTCTGCCTCGGCGTTCACCTTCACACCCCCGACTCCCTCCGAGGCGCAAGCCCCGCCGCCTGCCATGGGGACACCAGCCCCGGACTTCATAGCCCTGGACCGGCGGGGCGACGATTGGCGGCTCTCGGAGTACCGGGACAAGGTCGTGGTGCTAAACTTCTGGGCGACCTGGTGGGCGCCCCGCACACAGCCGACGGCCCACATCCGCGAGCTGGCGGCCCTGGCGAGGAAGTACGCGGACCGGGACGTCGTCGTGCTGGCGGTGGACACCTGGGACACGGCGGACGCCTGGCGCGCATGGCTCACCCGGCACCCGGAGATCACCGGCATCACGCAGCTGCGCGACCCGGCTACGCGTGGCAAGGACATCGCCTCCATGCGCTACGGAGTGAGCGCACTGCCGGCGACGTTCGTAATCAACCGGGACGGCAGCATCGTCGGCGCGTTCTCCGGCGACACCGACACGGCGACCATTGAGGACGCCCTGAAAGCGGCCGGCGTCACTCCGCCGGAGTAGGGGCGACCCGCCCGGTCGCCCGTACAGCCCCTGGCAGCCCCTTGCAGTGGTATGCTATGATAGGGACATGATTGCCTGCATTCCCCGTCCCCGATTTTGTCTGCTGCCGGCGCTGGCCCTGGCGCTGTGCACGGCCATACCTGCCGCCGCGCAGGAAGGCCCCGGCCATGCGCCCGCCGGTGGTGCGTCGTCACAGCCGCCGCAGGGGTTGGGACCCATCGCGCCTAACCGGCCCGGCTTCACCAACGGCAGCGCCACCGTCGCCCCCGGCGACGCGCTGGCCGAGAACGGCGTCGCCCTAGCCCGCGCGCCCGCCTCGCAGGGTGGTCAGGAGACGCTGGACCTGCCGGAGACCAACCTGCGCGTGGGGGTGACGCCGAACCTGGAGGCCGACATCGGCCTGCCGGACTACTACGATGTCCACGGCGGGGACCGGGGCTTCGGCGACGGGGCGGTGGGGGTCAAGTACAAGTTCTACCAGAGCCGCGACGGCAATACTAAGGCGTCGTTCGCGCCCAGCCTGTCCCTGCCCACCCGCACGTCGTTCAGCAGCGGCCACACGGACCCGGCGCTGCTGCTGGGAATGCAGACGGCCTCCGGGGCCCGCTGGAGCCTGGCGTCCAACCTGGTCCGCAACTCCGTCGCCCCCAGCGGCGCGCGCGTCGCCACCACCACTATCTCCGGCTCGGTCTCCTACACCCTGACCCCCGCGCTTTCCGTCTACGTGGACGCCTTCGACGTGGTGCCCCAGACCGGCCCGCCGGCCTCTTCCGCCGATGGGGGCGTCACGTACCTGCTCAACAAGAACGTGCAATTGGACGCCGAGTTGTACGTCGGGCTGGGCGGCATCGCCCCCGTCCGCACCCTCGCCGCCGGCCTCTCGTTCCGGCTCTGACCCCTGCGCCGCCGCGCGCTCCGGCAGGAAAGCGACGGGGAGAGCCGTGCCGCCGAAAGCCATGCAGGAACCCCCACCCCGGCTTCGCCACCCCTGCCCCCGCAAGCAGGAGAGGGGCCAATCACGGGAAGGCTCTGCCTCTGGACAATCTGCCTCTGGACAAGCCGCACCGCTTTCTCGTGACTGGCCCCTCTCCCATTCCGAGGCTTTATTGGGGGGATCAGCGGGGACGGCCCCGCGCGGCGGCGTTCGCCGCTTACGGGGTCGCCACGAAGGGGTGGCTGTTGCCGTTGGAGTCGTAATAATAGCCGACCACGTCCCCGGCGGCGTTGATGCCCCAGGCATTGGTGCCGTGCGGGCCGGCGTTGGGGTCATCCAGCGTGGTGTAGGTGTGGCCGTCATAGAGGAAGCCGTGGGACTTGCTGGCGGCGTCCTCATATGTGCCGACCACGTCCCCGGCGTCATTGATGCCGTAGGCGATGGTGCTGCCGACGCCATTGGGGTCGTCGAGGGTGGTGAAGGCGCCCGCGTGGTCGAGGAAGCCGTGGGAGTTGCCGCCGGCGTCGTAATAATAGCCGACCACGTCCCCGGCGGCGTTGATGCCCGTGGCAAAGGTGCTGCCCACGCCGCTGGGGTCGTCGAGGGTGGTGTACGTATGGCCGTCGTAGACGTAGCCGTGGTTGTGGTTGCTGGAGTCAGTGTAGATGCCGACCACGTCCCCGGCGGCGTTGATCCCATAGGCGGCGGTGGCGCCCACGCCGCTGGGGTCGTCCAGCGTGGCGTAGGAACTGCCGTTGTAGAGGTAGCCATGCCTGAGGAGGTTGGCGTCGGTGTAATAGCCGACCACGTCCCCGGCGGCGTTGATCCCATAGGCGGCGGTGCCCCGGGCGCCGTTCGGGTCGTCCAGCGTGGCGTAGGAACTGCCGTTGTAGAGGTAGCCGTGGTTGTTGCCGCTGCCGACGGCGTACTGGCCCACCACGTTGCCGGCGGCGTTGATGCCAAAGGCGTAAACGATGGTCGCGCCGTTCGGGCCGCTCAGGGTGGTGAAGGTGTACGGGCCACCCGCCGGGTTGCCTCCCCCCCCGTTACCGCCGGAGGAGGTGCCGTTAGAGAAGCTGCCCCCGCCTCCGCCGCAGCCGGCCAACAGGGCGGCGGGGAGCAGGGCGGCGGCCAGCAACGCGCTGGCGCGGAGCGGGGGGCGTCGGGGCGGGGCCGGCGCGGCCGGAGGCATGGTGTTGGTCATGGTGCAAAGTCCCTTCTGTGATGTCTGCAATGAACAGCGGTTCCTACGGGAGTGCTCAAGTAGGACGACGTTTGCGTGCCAGCCTGTTCACCACGCCCGCCGATGATTCCTGCACGAGTTCAGTCCGTGGCCGGGTCGGGGTTCGTGCGCCCCACTCAGGGCAGGAGGTGGCAGGCGGGAGGGGACGGGGAGCGGGACGGCGCAGCACAAAATTGCCAAAACGAACTCCCCCCGCCCCGTTTGCCGATAATGACACGCGGGGGCAGGCGGGCGGGAACAGGAGGGGCGGGCGTGCCGGCGGCGAGAACAGAATTTGCCAAAACGAACTGCCGGGGCGCCCCCACCCCGGCATCCCGTAGGGGCATGGCATGCCATGCCCCGACCCCCTGCAAGCGGGAGAGGGTCCAGTAACTTGAAGGCTCTGCCTCTGGACAAGAGGCGACTGGGCTATATTTACTGGCCCCTCTCCCATTCCGATGGGGGAGGGGTCGGCTTTAGCCGGGGGTGGGGGCCACCGGGGTGGGGCCGCTCCCCAGGAACTTCGGGGGACGCTCCAAACGCTCTGAGAGGTACGGCGGGCGCGAGAGAACTTTTGAATGCCTGGCCGCGTCTGTGTAAACATCCGGCGCGGGGGCGTTCCCCGCGTCCCCAGAAAAAGGAAGCAAGACAATGAAAACGCGATGGCCCCGATTCCTCGTCGGGGCGCTCCTGGCCCTGACCCTGTCGCCGACGGCGGCGATGGCGGCGCGGGAACCCGGCCTGACGGTCGGGACGCCGCAGTCTTTTGAGTATCAGATCGGGGAACAATCCCTCCCCGACACGACTGCCGACGGCGGCGCGGCGCTGCCGGCGGACGACACAGCCCCCTCTGAGGCCGGGCAGGGCCCCATCCGGCTGGCCCGCTTCTCCTACGTCCGGGGCAACGTTACCTGGCGGCCCTCCGACACCGCCGCCTGGTCGCCCGCGACCGTCAACCTGCCGCTGCGGCAGGGCGCGCAGGTCTGGGTCGCCAACGGCGGGCGGGCCGAGGTGCAGTTCGACGACGGCAGCCTGCTGCGGCTCGGCAACGGGGCCGTCGTGACGCTGCAGACCCTCTACAGCGACGCCGACGGCGAGTTCACGGAATTGCAGATGAGCGAGGGGCTGTGTACCCTGCGCCTGCGCCACGCCCAGTCCATCTTCCAGGTGGACACCCCCCTCGTCTCCGTCAAGTCGGTCGGTCCCTCCAACGTCCGCATCGGCGTGGACGCCAGCGTCGAGATCGCCGTGCGCGGAGGCAGCGCCGTGGCGGAGGGCGGGCAGGGCAAGCAGACCCTGCGGTCGGGCGACTACATGGAACTGGTGGACGCCAGCGCCCCCTACGACATCGGCTCCGTTCCCGGCCCGGACAGTTGGGACCGCTGGAACGACGACCGCGACCGGCTGCTCGCCGGCCAGGACAGCGGGCGGCTGCCGCCCAACATCGCTCTGGTCGCGGGCGACCTGGACGACTACGGCGCGTGGCACGCCGACCCCGTGTACGGGGAGGTCTGGTGCCCGCGCGTCGTGGACGTCGGCTGGCGGCCTTACCAGCACGGCCGCTGGGTCTGGGTCGAGCCCTTCGGCTGGACCTGGGTGTCCTCCGAGGCGTGGGGCTGGGCGCCCTACCACTACGGGACGTGGGTGGATGAGCCATACGGGTGGGCGTGGGTTCCCGGCCCGGTCACACAGTACTGGTGCCCGGCCGTGGTCCACTTCTGCGAGTACAACGGCGCGGTGGCCTGGGCGCCGCTGGCCCCGCCGGAGGTGCGCTACCCGTCCGTCCTGAGCATCGGCTTCCGCAGCGGGAACTGGTCGCTGTTCTTCTCCATCGGTGCCGCCGCCGTCTACTACCCGGCCAGCGACCACTATTGCGCGCCGCGCGCCTTCAACAACGTCGTCGTCAACCGGACGGTCTACGTCAACAAGGTGACGAACATCTATAACATCAACAACACGACGGTGAACCGCAACGTCTATGTGACGAACTACCACTTCGTTCCGCAGAACGCCCGCGCCGCCGCCGGCGTGACCACGGCGAGCCTGGCCGCATTCGGGGGCCGGGGCGAGTACCAGCCCGCGCCCCGCGCCGCGGGGTACTTCGTCCGTGGGCGCTCCATCGGCGCCCCAGCGGGCGGCGCGGCCCCGGTCGCCGGCCCGATCGCCGTGCGGCCCACGGCGATGGCGTTCACCCCGTCGCGCACCTACCTGCCCGCCGTCCATCCGGCGGCCCCGGTGCTGCAGCGCCCGCTGTTCCGCGCGGCCCTGCCGGCGCGGGTGGCGCGTGTCGCCCCGGCACTCCCGCACCCGCAGGCCCTGACGCCCCGGCCCGGTCTGACGACGCGGCCTGACCGGGGGCCGGTGACGCCGGCGTTCGGCGGCCCGACGGGGAACGTCCCGGGGACGCAGCGGCCGCTGGACGCCCGCGAGCGGGCGCGGCAGGACGCACTGGCGGCCCGGCAGAGTCTGGGTCAGCCGACGGGAGGCCCTGCCGGTTCCGGCGGCCCGCGGCCGCCACGGGCCTTCCGGGGCACGACAGGCACGACCGCGCAGCCCGGGACTTTTGAGGGCGCGCGCCCCGGCCCGTTTGGTGGGCGGCGCAACGAGTCGGTGGGGACGACTCGGCCCGCGGCGGTGCGGCCCGCGTCCCGGCCGTACCGCTATTCCGAGGGTTCGGGGCTGGACAGGCGGCCTCTGTCGTCGCGCCCCGCCCGCACCCCGCGCGCCGGCCGCCCCGCCCGACCGGGCCAGCCCGCCTCCGGGGGCGCTCCCCGGAACGACCACGGCGGCAATGACCGCGGCGACGGGGACCGCCGCCCCGACCGGGGCTAGCCGAAAGGACGGCCTCCCCGCCCCCAATTCTGGCGGAGCCGGAGGGGCATGGCACCCCATGCCCGTACACGGAGAGGCATCGCGGCCGGACATGGCCTGGAGAGACCCTGGGGCTGAACCCCCAGGCTAAACGGAATGAACCCCCTTCGGGGCTGAAGACCGGCCTTCGGGGAAGGCTGTCAGCTAGCCCCGAAGGGGGGTTGTCGGTTTAGCCCGGCTATTCAGCGCCGGGGCGTCTTACGGACGGGAGTTCCGGCGCAGTTCCTTGACCAGTTCATGCACGGTGGTGCAGGGGTTGTCGCGCTGGGGGTTGTGCGGGTCGTAGCGGGCCATCAGGCGCTCGGCGTTCTGTATGGCTGCTTCCTGCCGGGGCAGGAGGGCCGCGTACATGGTTGGGTCGTCTTTCTCATACCGGCGTCTCAACAAGTCTGAAAGTTTGTCCCCGTACTGCTGACGGCTCAGGGCGGCATCATGGTAGTCGAAATGCAGCAGATACCAGAGTTCAAAGGCTTCATTCGTATAGGCCGCCCGAAAGCCATTGGCCCTAGCTTTGTCTATGGCCTCGTTGAACGTGCCGAAGGAGTCACGGTCGAAGACGCACCAGCACTGGTCGAACGGCTCCTGCCCTGGCGGCCGGTCGGTCTCCAGTTCTGCCCGAAGGCGGATGGCCTCGTTCACCAAGCTGAGGGTGTTCATGCCGGTGCCTCGGACTTCCAGAACCCGGCCCGGCGCGTCAAAGTTCTGGAAGTACCGAGGCTCCGTCTCCGTCCCCTCGCAGACGATCAAGAACCGCTCCCGCACCGCGATTTGATCGGCACCCTGGTTCCGATTCTGGGAGCGACGCCGTGTCCCCGGCCCGTGTTTAGCCATGCGCCGCCCCGGTCACGGCACTCAGGTCGCCGACGGACGGCAGGCCGCCGTATCGCCCTGCCAGATACCTCTGCTCGAAATCGGCGTTGTTGCGCTCTCGATATTCGACGAGGGAGATCAGCCGTGTCCCGCCCTGCCGGTCCTTCTCCGCGAACCAGATCTGGTCACGCCGCAGCAGCGTGTTGTCCAGCAGGTTGGTGTCATGCGTAACAAAGATCAACTGCGCCCCGTGCGGGTTGGTGCGCCGGGAGTTAAACAGCCCGACGATAGCCGCCGTCATGTGAGTATGCAGCCGGGCGTCCATCTCGTCAATGAACAAGACATAGCCATGTCTCAACGCCTCGTGCAGCGGGCCTGCCATGGCGATGAGTTTGCGAGTTCCCTGTGACTCCTGAAGGTCGGCGCTGAAGCCCTCCACCCCCATCCTCTCGCCTGCTTCGCCATAAATGGGATGCAGCGCGATGATCTCGTTGTTCCACTGATCAGCCAGCCGTCTTCTCCGCTCCCCCGGTGGCGTCTCCGGGAAGTCGTCCAAGCTCGCGGCGGGGCGGACGAGCAGGTCATCAATGTCCACATCCAGGCTTCGCACGAAGCTCACGATTTCGTCCTTGTGCCTGCCTTCCCGCAGGCATCGCACGGTGAAGGTGCGAAAGTCATCATCTTGTAGACCGGATGTGATGGTGAGTCGCCCGAACCAGCCGATGATCTTCCCGGCTGTGGCCCCATTAAACTGGGCCACAACTGAGAGAAACAGGGCCACATCTCGTGTCTTCTCTTCCAGTCCTTTGCCTTCCTTGAAGTTGGATTTGACGCTGATTTCCTGCCCCTCACGTATAAACAACGCATACTCGCGGCGGCTGGGGACATAGAACAGCCATTCAGAGACAATGTGCGTCGCATCCGCCTCAAAGCCATAGCGGTATTGGGTCCCGTCCAACAAGAAGACGATCTCAAAGAACGAAGGCTGCTGTCGCGTCTTTGCGTTGAGGAGGAATGGCTCGGTCGGCAGTTCATCTTCCAATGTTTCAGGATTGAGAGGACGCAGTATCGAGGAAGAGTAAAGGACCATGTCCCGCATGAACCGTAGCGCGGCCCCCAAGTTGCTCTTGCCGCTGGCGTTCTTGCCGTAGATGGCCGCGCTGGTGAGCAGGCTCAGGTCATCCGAGATGGGGATAGTGTTTTCCGTGTCCAGCCGCTCCTCGGCGGATTTGATGTTCGCCGCGATCATGCTGAACGTGGTCCGGTCACGGAAGGACTTGAAGTTTTCGACGCTGAACTCGATGAGCATGAGGCACCTTCTGGTGAGCGAGACATAATTTTTGCGGTGGGAGCGCAAATAATCCGCTTGACGCCTTGATTATACCACGCAATGGGAGAAAAGGCCGCTGGCGCGGGGTGCGCCGGCGGCGGAAGGGGGTTCGGAGGGGCTACCAGCCGACGGAGTCGACGTAGCAGGTGCCGGACCAGGGGGCGTTGGTGAAGAACTGGACGCCCAGCTGGTAGAGCGGTGTGGCGGCGTTGGCGGGGACCGTCACGGTGAGCGTGTTCCACGCGCCGGGCGTCAGGCTGGAGGCGGGCTGCCAATCGCCCGTCCACAGCCAGCCGCCCGCCGCGCCCTGCTGGACGTAGGGCTGGACGGCGGTGACGGCGCTGCCGGGCGGAATCCAGACGTGGAACGTCACGGTCTTGCCCGCCGGAGTCGGGGGCGCGCTGACGAAGACTATCTGTGTGTCCGCGCCGGAGCCGGCGAATTGGACGGCCAGGGAGTGCGTCCCGGCGAACGCCTGCGCGGTGGAGGAGCTCACGCCCGCGATCATGCCGCCGGAGGAGGCCCAGCCCTGTGTGCCGGCCTCGAAGTTGTACTGGGCCGGGTCGGCAGAGGCGGCGGGTGGGGCGCTCACGGCGACGGTCGCCGCCCCATTGTTCCAATAGTAGTCTTTGCTCCAGTCGGCGTTGAAGACGCCGACCTTCACGGTGTACGCGCCAGGCGCGGCGGGCGCGGTCCAGGCGTAGGAATAGCTCTGGGAGCCGCCGGCCGCGAAATTCTGACCAGTGTAATACTGCTAGCTCACTTTGGACCCGACGCTGTTGTAGACCTCAATATCCACGATCCCGCCACTGGCCGGCCCGCCCGTGTCGGTGACGCGAACCTGGAGGGTGGACGTCCCGCCCGGTGTGACCGTGGACGGCGTGGCGGTCGCCGTCGCGCTGAAAGCGGGCGGCGGGGCCGGAGTCGGCGGGGGAGCCGGGCTGCCGCTCGAGGCACCGTTGAGCGTGAACGCCGTCGGGTTCGCGTTGCTGCTGCCGAACGTCCCCTGGAAGCCGAAGGAGACCGAGCCGCCGGTCGGGATCACGGCGTTGTAACTGGCGTTGCTGACGCTGACGTTGGGGCCGGTCTGGGTGTAGACTCCGTTCCAGAGGTTGGTGATGCGCTGGTCGCCGGGGAAGGTCCAGGTCAGCGTCCAGCCGTTGATCGCGGGGCCGTTGTTCTGGATCGTGACGTTGGCAGTGAAGCCGCCGGGCCACTGGTTGGTGACGGTGTACGTCACCTGATAGGTGGGTGACGGCGCGGGCGGCGGGGGTGCGGGCGTGGGAGTCGGCGGCGGGGCAGCACCGCTGGGGGCCATCACGATGGTCGTCAGGGAGTACGGCGGGGCCGTCACGGTGAAGTTGGGGCCGGCCGGGACCGAAGACGACGTGATGGCGCCGCTGTTCTCGCCGTAGAAGTAGGCCGTCGCCTGGCCGGCGGGCGCGTAGCCGGAGACGGAGATGGCGGCGGCATAGGCGTTGTTCGGGTCCTTGTTGATCAGCAGCAGGGCCAGATTGCCGCCGGCCTGCTTGACGGCATAGGCGGACAGCAACGGCTGGCTGGAAGTGGCGGACACGAATCGGTCGCCGGGCCCGCCGAGATGACTCAGCATCTGGAGCCCGTAGTAGGGTGGGAACGGGGTGTCGGCGGCCGGCTCCGGCGACTGGCCCGTGGAGAGCAGGCCGTAGTCGCCGTAGTTGGCCGTGCCGTACAGGCTGCCGCTGTTGTTGTTGTAGGACACGCCGTTGTGCAGGTCCCACCAGTCCACGTTGGCGACGCCGTTCTCTAGCCACTGAATCACATCATCGGCGGCGAAAAGGCCGTTGACCAGTCTGACCGTCTGCTTGCCGGGGTTGTATGAGACGGAATTGGTCTCCGTGACGAAGATCTGGATGTGGGAGGCATTCGCGCCGCAGTATTGGTTGATCCGCGCGCGCAGCTGGGACACCATCCCGGCGATCTGGCCGGTGCTGCCGAGCAGTCCGGCGTCGCTCTCGCTGCCCGGCCCCTGCGGGTACCAGTGGACGACCACGAAGTCAATCTTGCCCCCGCAGGCGGCCAGCACGCCGCTGTTCCAGTCGGGGGATTGGCCGTCCGGCCAGTTGCCCGGCGCGGTCAGCACCGCCCCGACCTGGACGGTGGGGTCCTGGGCCTTCATGGCGGCGGCGAAGGTGACGACGTTGCTGCCGTAGGCCGTGGGCGAGTGGTCGGAATGCAGGTCCTCCTCCCAGTCCGCCCCGTACTCGCCGTTGCCGTAGACCTCATTGCCGACCTCCCAATACTTGACGCCGTAGTGCTTGATGTTGTTGGCGTAGTTGACCCAGGCGGCCGCCTCATTGGGGTCGCCCCCGGCATTGCCGGCGGCATTGGAGCCGTAGTT
>JAFAZD010000197.1 GCA_019239955.1 Armatimonadota bacterium
CTCAAGAACACCGACTGCCGCATCTGCTACGATCCGCTATTTATGCAACAACGCCATTATAAAGTATTCGGCGAGATTCCGGCGCATCTCGGCCGGTTCTTCGGACGGCGAGATGATCTCCACGCACAGGTCGGGCGCGCCGTCCTGAAAGCCTTTGGACGGCTTGCCGTCTGCCAGGCGGGATTTCTGCATGAACGATACATCGGGAGAACGCACGTGGCCGTTCACCATGCGGAAGCCAGCCTGTGCCCCCGCGATAAGCCGATGCCTTTGGCGTAAGGCCGCAGCAGGGCGGCAACGGTGATTCCGATGATGTCATGTTCGTAGCTCGTCGGCACTTCCTTGGCCTCTCCATTCACGAGTTCCCATTTACGGCCGTCGTCCGGCAGGCACAGGAATTCTTCCTCGGTCATCCGTGATTGCGTAATCATGGTCGTCTCCCGGCGGTAGATGAATGCAGTATACCCGGTGGTCCTACAGCGCCGTCGCGCGATGTGCTATAATCATCGTGTCACTGTCTTGGCTGTAGGCACAAGAAACGAGGGTTGACACTATGGACCCGCAGAGCATGAAAAAAGAAACCATTCAAGAGAGGCCGCACCCTGAAGTTGCTGGGTCCGGCAATGGTTCTGCTGGGAAGGATCATCCGCTTGCCAGTTCCGCCGGAGTTTTCGCCGATGATCCGCTTTGGGATGAGTTCATTCAGGCCATGGAAGAGGCTCGGTGTGAAATTGATGCGGCGCACCCGGTAAGCGAGTAGCGCCGTGTATGCCCTTGACAGCGACTCGCTGAACGAGTTTTGGCGTGGGCGACAGCCAATCGTCAGCAGAGTATTGTCAGTGCCGTCATCCCAGATATGGATTCCGGCAGTCGTGGCGGAAGAGCAGATTCGGGGACGGCTGGCGGTCGTGGCGAAGCTTCATGGGGCATCGCCGGATCGTGTGGCTCAGTCCTATGCTGATTTTTTGGCGACCCTTGCCGAGTTACGGAAATTCCAAGTACTTCCTTATAGCGCGGCAGCGGAAGCCGTGTACCAGTCGTGGCCGGCGAAGGTCAAGAAGATCGGGACGCGGGACTGCCGGATTGCGGCGTCCGCCATCACCAATGGGCTGATTGTCGTGACGCGCAACCGGCAGGACTTTGAGCAGATACCGGGAGTGAAGATTGAGGATTGGAGCGTGTCAGCAACGCCCTGATTCCCTTTCCGCCGTCTTAGCTCGATCAGTCCCACTCGGCGATGGCATACCCTCTCGCATCAAGATGGCTGATCACGAAGCACCGCGACGACGGTGCCTGGGTGCTGATCCTGCCGGACGCCTCCGAGCCGAACTTCCGCGTCTACGCCGAGGCTGCCAGCCAGGACCGCGCCAACGAGTTGGTGCATCGGTACATGCTGCGGATCGGGGCCTTGAAGACTGGATGATCCGAGCCAGGAAAGGCCCGCCATCACCGGCGGGCCTTCTTCGTGTATAATAACGCAAAGAACAGCAAGCCGAGGTCAGGAAATGGCAGCCGAAAAAGTGGTCGTGAGTGGAATTGTCAAAGGCGGGGTTGTCGTGCCGCAAGGGGAGATTCTGCTGCCGGAGGGAGCGTATGTCGAGATCGTTTTTCCCTTTACTCACGTTTCTCCCGAACTTCAAAGCGAGTTTGACGCTTGGAACCGCGCGGGCGACAAAGCGTGGAGAATGATTGATGAGTGGGAAAAAGAGGGGCAGGCATGAGGCCCGGCGACATTCATTGGGTCGAGTTGTCGCCAGCGGGTGGGCATGAACAGGTCGGTCGCCGGCCAGCTATCGTGCTTCAGGACCATGCATACGCGGGCGCTTTGCCGCTGGTCATCGTGGTTCCTTTGACGGGCGCCACTGCCGCCTCACGCTTTGCCGGGACACTTCTTTTGGTGCCGACGGCAGAGAACGGCCTGCGGCAAGAGTCCGTTGCCCTTGTCTTCCAGGTGCGCGCCCTGGACCGCCGCGACCTTGGGGAAAGGCTTGGAGCCGTTGGGGAGGCGGCGCTCGCGGAAATCCATTCGCTTCTGGACCGCCTGATGGGGCGCGCGACAAAAATGTGAACGACTGCGGCCGGACGCCTCCGAGCCGAACTTCCGCGTCTACGCCGAGGCCGCGAGCCAGGACCGCGCCAACGAGTTGGTGCATCGGTACATGCTGCGGATCGGAGCCTTGAAGACTGGATGATCCAAACCAGGAAAGGCCCGCCATTGCTGGCGGGCCTTTTTTGGGCGCCTCCGGGAGGAAGGGTGAATGAGTGCGGGGACTGTTCACGCTCCATGCATGGGTGATTTTCGAAGGCCGGGCTTGCCCCGTCTCATTTCCGCTGCACTATCAGGATGACGCCGACGAGCAGGAAGAGCGCCCCCAGCAGTCGCGTCGGGCTGAGCGGCAGGCGCGGCACGTCCAGCCAGCCCAGCGTGTCCAGTGCCAGCGCCGCGCCGAGCTGCCCCAGCACCGACGACGCCACCACCACCGCCGTTCCAATGCGCGGAACCGCGACCACGACGAGCGTGACGTAGAACGCCCCCATCAGCCCGCCGAGCCAGGCCCAGGCCGGCAGCGCTCCCGGCCCCGGCACGCGCCCCCGGCCCAGCACGCCCAGCCCCGCCAGCACGGCCAGCGCCGCTCCGCCGACCAGGAACGAGATCAGTGCGCTCGCCACCGGCGACCCCGCCGCCTCCCGCAGCCGCGCGTTCATCGCCGCCTGCAGCGCCAGCCCGATCCCGCCCAGCACCACCAGCAGTGTTGTCAACAGCCGCAACAGCGCCCTCCTGTGCCCGGTCGTTCCTTGTCACGCCGGGGTGCCCCGCTCTTATTCCTCGATCGTGCCCTTGTCCAGCAGCTCGATGCTGTACCCGTCCGGGTCGGCCAGGAACACCTGCTGCGCGCCGTCGGGCCGGGGGGCGGGGCCGCGCATCCCGGCGAGGCCCCGGCCCTCCAATTCGCGGCGGACGGCGAAGATGTCCTCCACGCGCAGCGCCAGGTGGTGGTGATGCCGCTCGCCCGCCGGCAGGTCGTCATCGGCGATCAGGTGCAGCTCCTGCGACCCCAGCGCGAACCACGCGCCCGGGAAGGGGAAGGCCGGACGCGGCAGGCGCGGCAGCCCCAGAATGTCGCCGTAAAAATGAGTCGAGGCGTCCAGATCGCGCACATGCAGCGCGACGTGATTCAGTTCGTGAACGTTCATGCTGTCCTCCCGGTGTCACGAGCGGGACGTTCCAGGAGCGCCCCGCCATTTCCTGCCCGGCGGGGGATGCGGCGCAAAAAAGGCGCGACTCCTGCACAGGAGCCGCGCCCTTTCCCAGAGAAAATCCCCTCAAATCATCTTCAGGCCGGACAGCAGTAGCACGGTCGCCAGCGTTGGGCGCAGGAAGGTCTCCGGCATTCGCAGGGACAGGCGGCCGCCCAGCAGGATGCCTGGAACCGCGCCCAGCAGCAGGCTGCCGACCAGCGGGTAGTTGACGTTACCCGCCGCGACGTGCCCCAGCGCGGCGGCGGAGGACAGGATGGCCGCGTGGTAGATGTCCGTGCCCACCATCTTGCGCGCGCCCAGCCCGAAGATCACCAGCATCGCCACCCCGAACAGCGTCCCGCCGCCGACCGACGTGAGGCCGACCAGGAACCCGATGACCGCGCCGACGCCGACCTTCCAGGCCAATCCGCGCGGCGGGCGGGGCCGATCCGGCCGCTGTAACCGCTGCTCCACGCCCGGCAGCATCCGCACGACCAGCAGGGCCGAGACCAGGATCAGCGTCGCGCCCAGGATGCGGAGCAGGACGTGCTCCGCCCCACTGCCCAGCCGCGCCTCCAGCGAGTGCGACCACCAGACGCCCAGAAGGGACGCCGGCACGCTCCCCAGCGCCAGCCTCCAGGAGAGGCCGGTGTCCACGTTGCCGTGACGGCGGTGCTGCCACGCGCCGAACAGCTTCATGACGGCCGCATAGGCCAGGTCCGAGCCGATGGCGAACTTGGCCTTGTAGTGCAGGAACACGATCAGCAGCGGGGCCATCAGCGAACCGGCCCCCATGCCGGTCAGCCCCACCAGAAATCCGACGAGCAGCCCGGTCAGCGATGCGCGCGGGTCCATCAACATCCTCCGGTTTTTCCGATCAAACCATTCAAACCATAATCACCAGTTTATTAGTTGCAAAACACCATTCAGTATAACCCAGTTCCAGTCCTTTGTCAACGATTGGCGAAGTTTTTTCAGCACCCTCTCTGAATGGGTTCACTGCCGCCCGGCCTGCTGGCCTTCCTTCTGGCCCGTCTTGCGGATGCGGCGGGCACGGTCGCGCTCCTTGGCGCGGGCCAGGGGGGAACTGGAGGACGCGGCGACATCGGCGGCGGGCGTCGCCTGCGCGGCCCGCTTGAGGCGCGCCCGCGGCCCGCCTTCGATGGTGTTGGCGTAGACCGCTGAGACCTCTGCGCCCAGCAACAGGATCGTCATGGAGTACAGCACCCACAGGATGAAGACGATCAGGTTGCCCAGGTCGCCGTACAGGCTGTGGTTAGGCCGGAGCAGCCAGACGGCCAGCAGTTTCTTGGCGATCTCCCAGGTGACGGCGGCGAACGCGCCGCCGGCGAAGGCCGCCTTCCAGGAGACATGCGCCGATGGCAGGAACTTGTAGGTGATGGCATACATCAGGGCACTGACGGCAATGGCCCCTGCTTCCACCAATCCAGCGGTCAGCGCCCCCTCCAGTGGGAAGAGGTGGGCGAAGCGGCTGTCAGAGAACTTGGTGGAGAAGCCGGTGGCGAACAGCGAGGCGACCAGCAGTATGCCCGTCGCCACCAGCAGACCTAGGGCGACCAAGCGCAGCACGACCCAATTGCGCTTCTCCTGAGCCTCCCAGGCCGCGTTCATGGCCGCCGAGCCGTTGATGAAGATCTGGATGGCCGCCCAGACCGTGGTGAGCAGGGACAGAGTTCCTGCCAACCCGCCCCCGCGCAGGATGCGCAGCAGGGCCGGGCCGGCATGCTGACCGTCGGCGGCAGCAATGCCAGCCTGCATCATCAGGCGTGTCATCTCCTTGCTGGCCCCGCCGTTAGGGATGATCTGGGGCAGGATGTTGGTCTTGATCTGGTACAGCGCCTCGTCCGGCCTGCCGGCGTACAGGTGGCCCAGGAACCACAGGCCGACCAAAAGCAGCGGCACGAAGGCCAGCACCAAGAAGAAGGCCAGCCCCGCCGCCAGCAGGCCGCCGTTGTCCCGGCCGAAGCGCTCGAAGACGACGAACAGGAAGTTGATCCAGAAGATGCGCCGGAGCCGGGTCAGGATGGATGCTATCATGGTGGCCTTTTGGGTGTAGGGGCGACCCGGTGGGTCGCCCCTACAGAAGTCTCACTTGCGCCGGACGTGGACGGTGGCGGCAGGCGATTCGTCGCCGTTGGAGTCTACCGCCGTCGCCGTGACCGTAAACGTGGTGTCGCTGCTGCCGCCGAACAGGGTGTCGGCCCGCAGCGGCAGGTCCGGGGCCGTCCAGCGGCCGTTCCTGTCCGCCGTGACGTCTTTGCCGCCGACCGAGCCGCTGATGGGCAGCAGGCCGCCGAGTGCCTTGCCGGAGAAGTCCACCTTAACGCGCACGGTCGCGCCAGGAGCCGCCGTGCCGGAGACGGTCAGGGGATCGCCGCCCACCTGCGCGCCGTCGGCGGGGTCGGTGATGACGGGGGCGGCGGGCGCGCCGCCCGCGACCGTCAGATCAGTTCTCAGGGAGGACGTCACCTTCGTCCCATCTCTGGCGACGAACGTGGCCGTGACGGGGGCGTTCCGGGCGTTCTCGCCGGGCTGGACGGTGTAGGCTCCCGTGTAGACGCCGCTTTGGGTCTCGGACAGCGGCACGTCTTTGGCGAGGCTGCCGATGCTGACGGCGGCCTCGCCGCCTGGCTGGGCCGTCAGCGTGAAATGCACCGTCGTCCCCGCCGTGACGTTGCCACTCGGAGCGTCGCCGGTGAACGCCTGGATGATCTTGCTGGTGGAGACCGTGAAGGCCCACTCGCTCGTCGCGGTGTTACCGGCCCGGTCGGCCAGGGTCAGGCGGGCCGTGTGCCGCCCCGTCGGGAGCGGCTGGGCGGGCTTGTAGCTGACGAAGGCGGGCGTCACGGTCGCCTGCCCCGTCACGTCCGCGCCGTCCACGGCGAGCCTCGTCGCATTGGGGTCCACGCCCGTGCCGCCGGCGTCGGAGACGGTCGCGTAGACCAGGGGCAGGTCGCTCTCCACGGTCGCGCCGTCGGCGGGGCTGAAGTCGGTGACTTTGGGCGGGACGCTGTCCACCGTCACCGTCCCGCTCGCCTGGACCAGCGGCGAGGAGACGCCATTGACCACGACCTCACCGAGCACGGCGGCCCCGGCCACGGAGACGTTCCTGGGCACGGTGAACGATCCCGTGTAGACCCCATTCGCCCCTTCCCTCATCGGCACGTTCTCGACCACGCCGGGGATGGTGAAGGAGGCCTGGCCGCCGGACGTGCCGGTCAGCGTCGCCGTCAGGACATCGCCCGCGTGCAGGGGCCGTCTGGCGTCCTGGGTGAACGAGGTCACGGTCGGGGCGTTGAGATTGGCGGCGGGGAGCGCATTGCCAGGCGGGGTCGGGTTCGGATTATCGCCGGTTGCCAGGGCGACGCCCGTGCCCAGGCTGTTGGAGGGGTTGGTGCGGATGACGACCTTCTCGTTGGACATGATGTCCGACAGGGCGATGCGGCGTCCGCCCGACGTGACCGGCGCATTTGGGGTCAACTCAATCGTTTTGCCGTCATTCAGCGTGATCACCGGGTCACCGTTGGGCAGCCGGCCGATGCTCTTGACCGTGCCCGCCACCTCGCCGAAGGTCGCCGTGACGCTGACCACATTGCCCTGGGTGTCGCGCTGCACCCGCACCTCGTCGCCGGGGATGATCTGGCCGAGCGGCACCTCCATGGCCGGCTGGCCGATCTCCGAGCGCAGCAGGATGGTGGAGGTGGCGATGGTGAGGGACGTGTTCTGGCCGTTGACGCGCACGGTGAGGGTCTGCGGCACGGTGTCCGTGTAGACGCCCGTGACCAGCCCCTCGACCGGCCCGGTCCCCGGCGGCGGCGGCAGGGTCGCCAGGTGCGGCTCCGCCGTCTTGATCTCCACGGTGCTGGTGGCCGCGTGCCACTGAACGTAGGCCCCCAGCGCCTGCGCGACGAAGCGCAGGGGAACCAATGTCGTGCCGCCGATGGATTGCGCGGGCTGGCTCAGGGCTTCCGGCCTTCCGTTCACGGTCGCCGTCTGCGCCCCCAGCGGCAGCACGACGCTGGCCGATCCCTTCTGCGCGTTGATGACTTTGGTGACGGGGTTGTAGTTGACGGTGGCGTTGAGCGCCTGGAAGACGCCGCGCAGGGGCACCAGCACCGCGCCCTTGATCTCGGTCGGCGGCGTCCCCGTGAACGCCACGGGCGTCCCGTTCACCGTCACCGTGATGGCCGGGGCCGCCCCCGCGCTCCCCACCGCGCCCAGCAACAGGGCGGCGGACACCCACCCCACCCGTTGAGTTCGTTTCTGCAAAAACCTCACGCTCCTTGAGTCAGATTGGCGTGCTTTTCTATATCCGACGGTGGGCGTTTCCAAACGCCGGGCGCGAAGTAGGCGGGCGGTTGAGGTACAATGGTGGGCAGGCCAAACAAGCCAGCAGGACGGCAACACGGTGGATCAGGATACGATGGAGCAGGGCGCGGCAGGACGTGGCCGCTGTTGTTTCAGCTGTGTCTGAGGCGACGGGCTTAACCTCTCATAAGATGTTCCGTGAAATAGTGAGCCGTTCCCCGGTTCACCCGGCGGCGGGGCCGGCGGGCGGCCTGCCGCAGACGGACTCCGGCCTAGGCGCCCGGCAGCAGCCGCGCCAGGTGGACCAGCCCCACGGTCGCCGCCGCGACCAGCGGG
>JAFAZD010000205.1 GCA_019239955.1 Armatimonadota bacterium
GGCCTCGATCTTGCGGACGGCCTCGCGGTCGAGCTTGTCGTAGGCACGGGCGATCGTCTTCCCGCCCTCGCCGATGATGTCGGCGGCGGCGTAGGGGATGCGGCGGCGCGGGCGGGTCTCGCGGAAGCCGCCGCTCGGGTCCAGCACCGGCGTGCCGTCCTCGTTGAACGCCATGATCTCGAACTCGGTGCGCGTGCGGTCGAAGATGGTCTCGCGGCTGGGGTGAACGACCATCTCCGGCTCGGCGAAGAGCCGGATGATCTCGGCGTTGGTTTCGCAGGGCGTGGACGGAATCTCGACCTCATACGTCTCCGGCAGGGCGGCCTTCTCGATGCGCCGCAGGTCCTGCGTCCCGACGGTCGTGCCGCGCTCCAGGAGCACCTCCCCGGTGTCCCGGTCCACGACATCAGCGGCGAGCAGCTTGCCGGGCAGTTCCTTGTAGCCGACGCTGCGAACGCCGGACGGGGAGGCGACCGGGAACAGGTTCAGGGCGCGCAGCAGGGTCGTGATCGGGAACTTGCGGGTCTGCCCGATGCGCACGGTGATGGCGTCGGAGGCGTCGGTCTCCACGTCCACCCAGGCCCCCTCGCTGGGGATGATGGTGGCGTAGTAGAGCTGGCGGCCCGAGAAGTCCAGCGTATCCTTGAAGTAGACGCCGGGCGAGCGGGCGAGCTGGGAGACGACGACGCGCTCGGCCCCGTTGATGATGAACGTGCCCTTGTCCGTCATCAGGGGCAGGTCGCCCAGATAGACCTCACTCTCAATCACCTCGCTGGCATGGGAGGAGAGGCGCACGCGCGCCTTGATCGGCGACTCCAGGGTGACGTCGCGGGCGCGACACTCCATGAGGTCATACTTCGGCTCGCCGAGGGTGAAATCAACGAGTTCGATAGAATGATTCCCGGTAAAATCGGTGATAGGCGAGAAGCTTTCGAAAAGTTCGTTCAGTCCTTCTTCGAGGAACCAGCGGTAGGAATCGAGTTGGAGTTCAACGAGGTTGGGGACGTCCACCACGTGCGCGGTCTGCTTCGTGGTGTGCTGAATCTCTTTCAAGACAGGGCCTCCTGTGCCGAAACACGAACGACTAGTTTACCATGACAGGGCGAGGGTTGTCAAGGGGTTTGGGCAAAAGTTCACGGATTTTTGCGGAGAGATGTCAGACACGGCCAGGGCATGGTGCGGCCTGCCCGTAAGGGGGAAAGCGTCCACCCTTTGTGCGAACGCTGTGCAACTTTGTAAACGCAACTTTGACGCAAAGAGTTCCCCGTCTGACGTGAGGGTTTTGGCGCAGCCGCAATGTGGCCGCGACACGGCTACCGACCTTCCGCCACCTTCGCCGATTCAGGGTCGGCGGCCCCCGGTGGCGGCAAAAGGTTTGCCCTGGCCGTAAGCCAAATCATCCCCTGCGCGCAATAAAGCATGATGAAAGGCTGTGCCGGCATCCCGTAGCGCGTCCCCCCGTAGAAGATTACGGTTAGCAGGGCGGGGTAGAGAACGAGCAGGGCGATCAGGAGCCAGTCACGCCAGCAACGTCGCGTCACGATCCAGCCGATGAGGGCCAGCCCGTAGTAGGACAGGCAAGCCACGACCAGAAGCGGCTCCAGGCGCGACGCCAGATGGCCCCGACTGGTGGTCATCAGGGGCGAGAAGAACGCGCCGACCTTGAGGCAGGCCAGCCGCAGAAAGCCGAGCGGGTGTGTGACGATCCACTGCCGCCCTTGCCGCCAGTAGGCCTGGTCCCGCTGGACCTCCGACAGCCCCGGAAAGGGATCCAGTTTGTCCATCTGGAGTCCCGTACCGCCCCTGACCCGCGAGTTATTTCCCTGGGCCAGATTCATTCCCGAATTGGCGGAAACGGGCACCCACTGCCCCGAGACCCGGTGATTACGCAGCGTCCAGGGCAGGACGGGTATCAACATGGCGACGGCCACGCAGGCCGCCGCCAGGGCGGAACGCCGCCGGTCGCGCGACGCCAGCACCGCCCACAGCAGCAGGAAGAGCGGGAAGAGCAGCATGTTGGGCTTCATCAGGTCGCTCAGTCCCAGCAGCAGGCCGCTCCCAACCGCCAGGCCGGTCGGGGCCGGCCGAGCGCTGTCTGATACCGCCAGCATCTTCTGCCAGAGGGCGACCAGGCACAGGAGCAACAGCAGGTAGAACGTTTCCGTGTACAGGAGATTGACGGTGAAGATGAAGAGCGGATTGAGCGCGAGCAGCCAGCCGGCGAGCAGCCCGACACGGGCCGACCCGGAGACGCGCACACCGATTCGGGCCAGCAGCGGCGCGCTGAGGCCGCCGGCGATGGCTTGAACGATGAAGACGGGCAGAAAGCGGTGCCCGAACACGGCGTACATCCCTGCGAGGAGCATCGCATAGAGCGGCGCCCGCGTCACGGTCGGATGGCCGGCCTGGAAGCCGTAACAGTGGTCCCGCAGCAGATGGGTCGCCAGACTGTCGTAGGTGAATTCGTCCCCCCACGCCAGCGCGTGGTTCCGAGTGGCGAGAACATAGGCGAGGCGGATCGCCGTCGCCGCCAGACCGAGCAGCCACAGCGCGCGAGACGCCCCGCCGCTCCCGGCGGCAACGTTGTCGCGGAGCCGCAGGCTGTGTCCCGCTTCTTGATCGGGCGGACTCACGGAGCGCTTGAGCGGAGATGGACCGGACACGACGTTCTTTCAGGCGAGACAGGCATCGCGCCGTTCATTATAGCACAGCACTCCTGCCCTGTCAACATTTCCTCGAAAGCGGATTTTATTGCCAACCTTCCTATGATTGGCTATAATAGGGCATGGCTGACAAGAGAGTGGCAATACTCGGCGCGGGGAGTTGGGGGAGCGCGCTGGCGCACCTGCTGGGCGGCAAGGAGTACCCGGTGACGCTGTGGGACCGGGACGACGGGCTGGTCGCACAGATACAAGAACTTGGGGTGAATCCGAAATACCTACCGGGCGTGATGCTGGGCGGGACGGTCACGGCCAGACCGACCATGGGGGAGGCGCTGGACGCGGCGACCTGGGCGATCGTCGCGGTGGCCTCGGACGGGGTGCGCGGCGTGGTGGCGGAGGCGACGAGCCACCTGGGGCCGGGTACGGCGATCCTGAGCGCCTCGAAGGGGCTGGAGGCGGAGACGGGCCAGACGACCTCCGAAATCATCACCAACCTGCTGTTGGATGTGGCTTACGGGGGACTGGCGGTGCTGTCCGGGCCGAACCTGGCGACGGAGCTGGCGCGGGGCGTGCCGAGCGCGTCGGTGGTGGCGAGCGGCGACCCGGCGGTGGCGCGGGCGGCCCAGTCCCTGCTGATGACGGAGCGGTCCTTCCGGGTCTACACCCACACCGATGTGAAGGGCGTGGAACTCGGCGGGGCGCTCAAAAACGTGCTCGCCATCGGCGGCGGCATCTCGGACGGACTGGGCTTCGGGGACAACACCAAGGCGGCGCTCTTGACGCGGGGGCTGATGGAAATGACCCAGCTCGGCGTCGCCGCGGGCGGCCACGCGCTGACATTTTTAGGATTATCCGGCGTCGGCGACCTGCTGGCGACGGCGACCAGCCGCCTGTCACGCAACTACCGGGTCGGCCTGGGCCTGGCGGCGGGCAAGCCGGTGGAGCAGATCTTATCCGAGCTGCACCAGGCCGCCGAGGGCGTACCCACCGCCCAGGCCGCCCAGGTGCTGTCCCGCCGCTACGGCGTCACCACCCCCGTGTTCGACGCCATCGCCGCTGTGCTGAACGGCAGCAAGTCCGCCATCGCCGCCGTCGAGGAATTAATGACACGCGGCGCGAGGGAGGAGTTTTCCTTTTAGATGTTCCGTGAAATAGTGAGCCGTTCCCCGGTTCACCCGGCGGCGGGGCCGGCGGGCGGCCTGCCGCAGACGGACTCCGGCCTAGGCGCCCGGCAGCAGCCGCGCCAGGTGGACCAGCCCCACGGTCGCCGCCGCGACCAGCGGG
>JAFAZD010000266.1 GCA_019239955.1 Armatimonadota bacterium
CATCAATGGTGATGGACAGCGAGACCTTCTGCGATTCGGCTCCGGTGGGGACTGGAACACATTGGAGCAAAGGAATCAGCCCCAGCGTCCGGTATCCGCCTGCCGGCTCCGAGCGCAGCATCTGCTCCACGGAGGCCGTCAGCGTCAGCGGCACGTCGGCGGTGTTGGGGTTGCGTTCCACCTCGGCCTCCACCGTCACAATGGCCTTGCCGTCGTCGGTGAATTCTACGTCATGCTTCCAGTCGCCGAGGCGGGCCGTCGGGACCGTGACCAACTCCACGGGGCGCCAGAGGCCGCAGGAGGGGAGCACCGGGCCCCAGTCCCAGCCGAACATGTACTGGGCCTTGCGGACGAACGAGCGGGAGGCCCAGCGGTCCCAGTTGCCGGGGAAGGGGTCGGTCGTGACCGCCGGGTCGTCCCAGGCCAACAGCCGCTCCCGGCCCACCCGCAGGGCCGAGCGGAACGTGACGCTCAGGTGGTTCTCGCCCGCGCGCAGTTTCCCGCCGACCGGGAACTCCTGCGGGACGTACATGTTGTCCGTCTTGCCTAGCAACTCACCGTTCAGGGAGACCTCGGCGACCGTGTCCAGGCCGTGGAAGAGCAGGTAGGCGTGGGCGGGCGGCGGGTCGGGGACGGTGAATGTCGTCTCGTACTCCCAATCGCTCTCCGAGACCCAGGCCACGTCGCGCTCGTGCAGGCGGGCGAACGGGTCGGGGATGACGCCCGCGCGCACCAGGTCTAAATGGACGTGGCCGGGAACCTGCGCCGGCAGCCAGGGCAGGTGGTTGTGTTCGGGGGTGTCAGGAGCGGCGACCTCGCGCACGCGCCAGACGGTATCAATCAGTTGTCGTGTCGTTTGCATATGTCCTCGGTATGGATGATTATCATGCCGGAAGGACAGCGAATGAGTTCGCCGCTCAGGGTGCGGACGCCGAGTGTCCGCCTGCGCGGACACAAGAGCGCCCTTCCTGTCTCCGCGCAGGAGGAGACTCGGCCGAAGGCCCGCAGCGGCGATTTCAATCGCTGGCCATTATCTTGTCCTCGCTATGACTACCTTCGCTCCGGTGGGCGTGAGTGGCATCCAGAAGGCTCCGCTGCCGCCGCTGCCGGCCAGCAGCCGATCACCCGCGAAGGCGACGGTGTTGCCGATCCGGTACGGCAGGCTCCGGTTCAGCGGCGTCCAGGTGCGGCCCGCATCGCGGCTGAGAATCACCCCATCGGACGTGCCGGCCGCCACTCGGTCAGGATGGGCCACGTCCACGGCCAGGTGGGAGGCATCGCCCGACCAGACCTTGGCCCATATCCGTCCGCCGTCGGCGCTGCGATACACGCCGTCGCCGCCCACGGCCAGAAAGAAGCCCGTGCGTCCCGCGGCCAGGTCGTTCGGCCCGCCGTGCAGCGCGAGGGAGACGGCGGCCCAGCGGTTGTTCGCCGCGTCCCAGCGGAATACCTGCCCATGATCCCGGCTGATCGCCACCAATGCGCCGTCCGGCGCGGCGGCAATCTCACGGCCGACCACCCAGATGTCATGCGTGAAGAATGCCTGTCCCGCCGGCAGTCCGTCGCCCATCCACGTCCAGGACTTGCCGCCGTCCGTGCTCTTGTAGACGCCCCCGCTGGTTGGTCCGACGGATTGGGAGACGGCCAGGTAGACCGTGTACGGATCACGGGGATCGGCGGCAATGGTGTTGCAGTGGTGCTGGGTCATGTCCGGCAGGCCGGTCATGGGGGAGCGCGTCCAAGTGCGGCCCGCGTCAATGCTCACGAAGACCTGATTGGCCTCCCACTCCCAGGTCCGGGGGCCGACGGCGTAGACGCGCGCCGGCAGGGACGGGCACACGCTGATGCACTTGACGTTGTTGGAGATGCCCTGGCCCAACGCGAAGCGGACGCCGCCGTTCTCGGACAAGAAATAGCCGTTGTCGGCCATGCCCAGATGCACCCGGCCGGGGTCGGAGGGGTCCTGGGTGATGGTGTGAATCACCGTGGTTTCCAGGCCGTCGTCGGAGAGGCTCCAGTGCCGCCCAGCGTCCTCGGTGCGGTAGATGGAGAACCAATCGGTGAAGAACCAGCGGGCGGAGTCGTGCGGGTCCACCGTGATGCTGCCCAGGGCCTGCCCGAAGCGCCCTGTGCCCGCGCCGAACCAGGGATGCCCGTAGTAAAGCTCCGTCAGCCCCTGCCGTTCAATGCGCTGCCAGTGCGTCCCGCCGCTCGGCATCCGGTAAAATGTCCCTTTGGTGGAGGCGGTCAGCACGAAGTCCGGCCCCGCCGCCAGCGCCTGAAAACTGCTCTCGCTGTTGCCGGTCTCACCCGCCGCCCGCGCCGGCAGGCCGTCCGAGCCGTCACGCCATGATGCGCCCCCGTCGTCGCTGATCTGGACACGATTCTCCACGATGCCGTAGATGCGATTGGCCTCCTTCGGGTCCTGCAAAATTTCCGACGGCGAGTTGTCCAGGACTTTCTTCCACGTCACGCCGCCATCTTCGGAACGATAGAAGCCGCCAACGAGCGTGGTCATCTTCCCGCCCATCCAGCCCCGCAAAGGCCGGGCGCACAGCCACAGGCGGCGGGGATTCGTCCGGTCAAAGCGGAGGTCCGTCAGGTGCAGCCCCGTCATGCCCAGCGCCCGCCACGTCTTCCCGTCGTCAACGCTCTTGTAGACGCCCGTGCCCTCGCTGGCGACCACTACGATATTCGGGTTGCGGGACGAGCGCGTCAGCAAAAAGCCGGTCCAGCGGTCCTCGCCGTTGCCGGCGAACTGTGCCGTCAGCGTCTTGCGCCACGTCCGGCCGGCGTCGTCGCTGGCATAAATCCCTTCTGGGGCGCTCCACTGGCTGCCGGTGGCGATCAACACCTTGTTCGCGTCGCGCGGGTCCACCGTCAGCCCGCGCACCTCATAATTGGACAGACGCGCCGGCAGGTGACCGTGCAGCATCGTCCAGGTGCGCCCGCCGTCATCGCTGCGGACCGTGCCGCCCACGTCCACGTAGGCGTAAAAACGCTTTGGGTTTGACGGACAGGGCACCACATTCTGGACGTACCCCCCGCCCCCGATCCGGCACGAGCGCCACGGCCCGTACTGCGCGGGCGGCACGGCGGATGGCGGCGCGGCCTGACTCGCCGCGCTGAGGCACAGGAGGAGGCCCCCACCCGTAAAACACCCCCTCCGTCTCCCCCTCAGAGCAGGGGGAGGGGCAGGAGAGGAGGCTGTCGTCGCTGGCCCTCCTCTCTTAACCTCCCCTTCGCGAAGGGGGAGGAGGCGAGGAACGAGCCGGAGGGGGTTCTCTTCTCCCCCAGAATTGGGGGCTGGGGGGCGATCTTGCTGATGCACTCTTAGGATACCTCCATGTCACGCCGGCGCAGCAGGGCGAACAGGAACGAAAAGGCCATCACGATGCCGGCGCACCAGTAGGGCGCGGCCTGGCCGAAGCTTTTGTAGAGCCAGCCGCCGACGGCGGGGCCGGTGGCGCGGGCCAGGCTGTCAAAGGAGGCCGACAGGCCCAGCGCCGCCCCCTGCGCCGTCGCCCTGCGCGAGACCAGCGCCCGCAGCGACGGCCCGTTCAGCCCGTTGCCCAGCGAGATCGGGATCATGGGGCCAATGAGAAGAACCCAAAGCGGCGCGGCGAACGGGAACAGCAAAAAACCCAGCGCCATCAGCCCAATTCCCGTCACGACCAGGTTCGCCTCGCCGTAACGCTTGACTAAAGGCCGTATCGCGCCGCCCTGAATGACGACGATCAGGATGCCGACGTATGCGAAGACGAGGCCGGCGGTCTCCACGGGATGGCGCTCCGCGAAGTGCTGCTTCAAATAGGCCGTGAAGGTGCCCTCCAAATTGGCAAAGGCAAATGTGACGGCGAAGGTGAGCAGGTACAAGAAGCCGAGGGGGCCGGTCAGGGCCTGCGCCATGGAGCCGAAGCGCCCGCCCAGCCCCGCGGCGGAGCGGTGGCCGGGACCCTCCGGCGTCGCCCGCGTCGGCTCCGGCAGGGCGCGGGCGATGTAGGCCATGTTCATCAGGGCGAAGAGGGCCGCGACGTACAACGGCCAGGCAAGATTGAAGTGTCCGATCAGTCCGCCGAGCGCCGGGCCGAACACGAAGCCGACGCCGAAGGCCGCACCCAGATACCCCATCCCCATCGCCCGCAGGTTGGGCGGCGTGATGTCGGCGGCGTAGGCCTGCGCGACCGACAGCGACGCCGACGAGAAGATGCCGGCCAGCGTCCGCGCCGCGAACTGGCCCGCCAGCGAGTTGACCGACAGGCCGAAGAGCGTGTAAAAGAGCGCGTCGCCGATCAGGGACCCGATCAGAATGGGCTTGCGGCCCACCCGGTCCGACAGCGCCCCCCAGACCGGCGCGAACAGGAACTGCATCAGCGCGTAGATCGCCGTCAGCCAGCCGGCATACTCGCCGATGCGCGGGTCCGTGGGGGCGGTATGCAGGCCACGCTGGACGTATTCGGGCACCAGCGGGATGATCAGGCTGAACCCCAGCACGTTGATCATCACCGCCAGCGACAGCAGCGCCAGCTGGATGTGCATCCGCCGGTCTTCCGGGCTGAGCGCCTTTTTGTCGGCCTTGGCGGGCGAGGGCGCGCGGGGCGTGGGCATCGAGACAAGCTCTCCATCCGAGGGAAGTCCTCCTTAGTATACCTTGCCGGGGGCGGCTGAAAAAACTTGTCCTTTTGCTTGCTGGAAACCGTGGAAAACCCGTGTTATAATGTTTATGAAAAACGGACAACGACCGCCTGCCTGAGCGATGTCGCCTTTCCCCTGTTTTCGTTATCTTCCCTTGACGCCGCGCGGCGGAGGATGTGAGGAACTCATGCCCCAATACGATTTGGCCGGGAACCCGCTCCCGGAGAAGGGCGGCGCGAACCCCAGCGAACAGCCCGTCCGCTACGACTTGGCGGGCAATCCCTTGCCCGCCGCGCCGCCCCCGCCGCCGTCCGGGCTGCCGCCCGCGGGCACGCCCCTCGGCTTCGGCGTTCCCGCGCCCGCCGCACATTCCCCCTACGGCTCCGCCGCCGCGCCTTCGGAGGAGGTCGGCATGGGGCGCGTCTATGCCGCGGTCGGCGTTGGGGTCGCCGTGGTGATCGCCCTGATTGCCTTCGTGATCCTGCACGCGCTCCGGCCTGCCCCCGTGCCCGCGCCGACGGCCTACGTGCCCTACGTCGCGCTGGACAAGTCGTTCACTTGCGATGCGCCATCCGGCTGGGCCCGGGCCTCCGGCGGCGGCGACGGCGGCAACGCCGCCGGGGTGCTGCTCACGCGCGGAGCCGCCCGGATCGAGGTGGAGGGCGACCTGGCCGGCTCGCTGATGGGCGACATCGTCACCTCCAACAACAACCAGGCCGACAACCTTGCGTCCATGACGGGCCAGCCCGCGCCGCCGCAGACGCCCCCGGTCGAGAAGCTGCACCAGGGGCAGGCCAAGGCGCTCGCCAAGAAGTACGATGACTACGATGAGCAGCCCGCGCAGCCGCTGTCCTCCCCGGTCGGCGACGCCCGCATCTCCGAATGGACCGGCTCCGGCGGCACACTGGTCGGCAAGCTGCACGGCTACCGCGTCACCCTGCTGGGCAACGAGCGCCGCTACTCGGTCATCTGCCAGTGCCCGGAGGACAACTGGGCCGTGCTCCAGCCGGCGTTCCAGCACGTCATCGCCAGCCTCGCCGCCGGCAACGGCTGATTTCGTCAAGATCTCTTGGAAAGGCCGCACCCATGGCTCGCTACGACCTGGCTGGAAACCCGCTCCCAGAACCCGGTCCCGCCCCGCCGCCCGTTCCTGCGCCCGGCCCGGCCCCCGCGTATACGCCGCGCGCCCAGGCCCCCGGGCCGCCTGCCGCGCCGGCTCCCGCGCCCTGGAGCACGCCGGCCGGCCCGCAGTCCATCCTCACGCGGGGCATCGTCCAGGAGACCCCGGCCCAGAAGCTGCGCGCCTATGGCGGCCTTTTGGGTGCGTTCCTGCTTCTGATGGCGCTCACCTACGCCGTCGCCGCCATTCCACCGCCCCGCATCCCCGCGCCGACCTCGTACACCCAGCACACGGTCTCGCTCGGCGGCTTCACCTATGACGCGCCGGACGGCTGGAGGAGGCACAGGACCGAGGGCGAGATCGTCTACAAGTACCGCAACACCAAGGCTATCCTGCAGATTGACTACATCCCCACGGACGCGCAGACGCCGGGGGTGGCTCCGAGCCTGGACGACGCCCATGCGCGCGGCCTCGGCATCCTGACGGACGCCCTGGGAGATGTCGCCGTCCATGACCAGCCGGCGCGGGTGCTGATGACCGGGCTGGGCGAGGCGCGCCTGTCGGAGTGGACCGCCGCGGCGGGCCTGACGCGCCTACATGGGTGCCGCGCGACGCTGGTGGGGCCGGCGGGGCAGGAGGCGTTCGTGACCTGCCTCTGCCCGGAGCGGGACTGGGCGACCCTTCAGCCGGCCTTTCTGCACGTCATTCAGAGCGCCGCACCCATCGGCGGCCCGCAGCCGGGCGGACAGAACGGAGGACAGTAGCCATGCCGGTCATCCCCATTCGCGCCAAGAACCCGCCGGAGCGCTTCCCCGGAGTCACCATTGGCCTGATCGCCGCCAACTTTGTCATTTACGGCCTCACCACCCATGACTTTCTCAGCGTGCGTGATGACGCCCTGAACGCCCTGGCCGTGTCGCACGCCACTCTCAGCCCGTGGCGGCTGCTGACGGCCATGTTTCTGCACGCGAACCTGCTGCACATCCTAGGCAACATGCTGTTCCTCTGGGTCTTCGGCGCGGCGCTGGAGGGGCGGCTGGGGCATCTGCGGTACCTGATCGTCTACCTCATCGCCGGCATGGCGGGCGGTCTGCTCAGCGACCTGGCGACGTTCTCGTCCGACCCGGACGGGGCCAATCTGGGCGCGTCCGGGGCGATCTTCGGGCTGGCGGGCGCGTACCTGTATGTGTTCCCGTACTCGCACATCCGCGTGCTGCGGGTCTGGCTGCTGCGCCTCATCACGCCGCCGGAGTGGGAGGCGCGGTGGGTGGTGGGGTACTACCTCCTGTTCAACGTGGTGGATCAACTCCAGTATCAGGGGCTGGACGGCGTGGGGCACCTGGCCCACCTCGGCGGCGCGGGCGCGGGTTTACTCTGCGTCTGGCTGATGCGGACGCGCCGGGACGACGCCAGCGTGTCCGCCGCGCAGGCCGTCCACGCCGATGTCCGGGATATGTCGCTGCTGTCCTTCCCGGAGCTGGAGGCCCTGATGCAGCGCCCGACGGACAACCCGCGCCTGGTGCTGGCCTTCTGCGACAAGGCCCTGCTGACCCCCGGCGGGGGCGAGGGGCGCTGCCTCCCCGCCCTCCAGCACTACGCCCGGATGCTGATGGAGCGGGCCGACCCCGCCGCCCTGGCGGGCCTGCTGCTCCGGCTGTCCCCGGCCGGGGCGCAGCAGATGCCATCCGTTTACTACCTGCGCCTGGGGTCGCGCCTGGAGAGCGCCTCCGCCCAGACCGACGCCGTGCGCGTCTACCGGCGCGTCGCCGAGCTGTTCCCGACCTCCGCCGACGCCGAGGCCGCCTGGTTCCGGGCGGGCCGGCTGCAGGAGACCTTCTTCGGCGACCGCGTCCAGGCCGCCGCCTGCTACAGCCAGCTCCTGCAGCGCTTCCCGCAGGGGGTGATGGCCGCCGAGGCACACCGCTTCCTGGACGCCCTCAAGGCGGGCGGGCAGCTCGCCGAGAATGCCCATTGGCAGGCGTCAAACGCGCCGGCCGCCGGGGGAGTCACGGGCCGAATCGCCCCGACCACGGACGCCGCCGGCGTGCGCTACGACCTCGCCGGCAACCCCCTCCCTTGACAGGCCGGGACAAAGGGTGCTATACTGTCGGGTCATCTTCAAGCCGAAAATCAAAGAGAACCAACACAGCGGGGAGCGAACATCACCATGTCGAAAGTCTGTCAGATCAGCGGGCGCAAGGCGCAGGCCGGGCGCTGGACGCGCCACCCGCACTCGGGGGCCTGGGCGCACCGCGCGCCCCAGAAGGCGCGCCGCTTCGAGGTCAACTTGCAGACCGTCACCATCCAGACGCCCTCGGGCAAGAAGCGGATCAAGGTCGCCGCCCGGATGCTGACCTCCAAGAGCTTCCAGGCCATCGTCACCGGCCAGAAGCCCCTGCCCAAGCACCTGATGAAGTAACGCCGAGCGTCAGGAAGCCTCTCCTGGAAACGGGGGAGGCTTTTCTCATGCGGCCGTCCGGTACAGCGCCGCGTAGGCCTCCCAGGCGCCCTTGCCGTAGAGGTCGTGGAAGAACAGGAACTGCTGCGCCCAGCCGGCCCGGGGGCCGAACCGGGCGCGCAGGATGTCCCCGATCTGCGCGTAGGCGGCGGGCGTCAGGCTGCGGCTGAGGGGCGTGTCCACGTAGTCGCGCAGGGCGATGCGGCGGATGTGGGTGTCCACGGGGATGGCCTGGTCCTTGTCCA
>JAFAZD010000272.1 GCA_019239955.1 Armatimonadota bacterium
CAGCCCCGTGGCGGTGGTCGGGCCAAACGACGAGATCAAGTAGTCGGCGTACAGATCGAGCAGGGACTTGTCCATGGCACCAGTTTACCAGATGGAAATCCAGGGGGCGGACAATCATCAAGATGCCCACGTAACATCAGCTGATAATAATGAACACAGGCATCGCGTTGAGCATCTAACATTGACAAAACGGATTTTTGATCACCGGAGATCGTTTTCAGTTTGTTCTGTGCTATATCCAAACACGTATCGAAACCGTAAGAGTAACGTTGATCTTTTGAGAACACAGTCCCAGTTTTCTTCGCTATATGTGCCTTCAACAACATCTCAAAGCTGTGATGCAGAAATATAAGGACCGCTTCGGCACGACCCTCATTCTGAGGTCGGTTGAAAATCTCAATTGCGAGAACCAGTGAATTCACTGCCCGTGTTCGTAGAGCTAGAACATCCGTCTTTGTTGTCAGCGTAGGCATGACTGGAAACCATGCTGTGTATATTGCTTGCGTTGCCAAGCAGACCCAGCATTCTTTGTGGCACAGCACAAGCCAGCATTCTGCGGTCTAACGCCAAGCTCGCCGGCGTACGCGGCGGCCCGCACACCGGGTCGAGGAGGCACAGCCATGCCAAGAAAGCCCTGGCTGTCCGGTGCAGCGCCGTGTTGGACCGCAGACGGTCAGGCTATCGTGACACTCCACGTACCGACTCCCACTCGCAGTGACGGCTCGCCGCCTGCCAAAGATAATCCTCAGCGGTTTGCCCATCCGTGAACAGATGCCAAGCTTTATACAACGACACGAAAGCCTCCTGTGTTACGTCTGCCGCTACTTCCTCATGCCCGAGGCGACTGAGGGCAAGAGCGAAGACAGAGTGTTGGTGTTCCTGAATAAACGGATTGAAGTCCATCCGCTCTCCCTTCGCTCCCCTCAAAGCCTTTCGTCCGGCGATCTAACCACTGTATCAGCCGCACTTATGCGGCGTAACGTACGGCAGGGCATTCTCTTAAACCCGTCGGCGGGGCGGCTGTGGAAATGCCGCAATTCTGCGGCAATTTCCCGCCCCCGCACGTTCTTCTGCCGCAAAAGCGCGATATAACTGCGCCTCAGACAAAGTTCTACTGCTGGCGGGTCGAACGCCCGCCTGACGATGGCCCCATTATATCATGCCATGGAAGGAAACGCAATGCCCACGGAAAGCCTCTCCCAGTTCCTCGAACACGTCCGTGCCGTCATCCGCCTCAAGCACTTCAGCCGCACGACCGAAGAAGTCTATCTCTCCCGCATCCGCCAGTTCATCCAGTTCCACGGCCGGCGCTACCCCAACACCCTGACCGCCGAACACATCCGCGCCTACCTCACCCCTGGCCGTCGCCGACGCCGTGGCCGCCTCCACCCAGAACGTCGCCGGCAGCGCACTCCTGTTCCTCTACCGGGACGTGCTTGACGTGCCGCTGCCGCCCCTGGACGTATCTCTTCAGCCCTTCTCTTCCTCTTTAGCCCCGAAGGGGGTTCTTTCCGTTTAGCCTGGAGGTTCCAGCCCTAGGTGCCTTCAAATCCCCGCACTCCGCACAGCCAAACCGCACATGCGTTCGGGAATAAGGACAAAAACGAGCCGCTCCCGAAAAGGACGCCCATGCACACCGACGCGCCGATCAGCCACGCCACCGGCCCCCGCACACCCGCCGGCAAGGCCGTCTCCGCCAGAAACGCCACCACCCACGGACTCTTCTGCCGCCAGGCCGTCCTCCCCCACCTCGGCGAAGACCCCGCCGCCTACGACAGACTCCTCGCCGCACTCCGCGAGCAATTGCGCCCCCGCAACCTCATGGAGAGCCAGTACCTCGAGCTCTGGGCCGAGGCCAGTTGGAAGATGCGCCGCCTCTCCCGCCTCGAGGCCCAGGTCTGGGAGGACGACGGCACGGATGAGGACGCCCGCCTCATCAAGCTGGAACGCCTCGCCCGCCTCCAGGGCGGCCTGCCCGCCGTGGGGGCGCTGCGGCGGGTCTGGCTCCGGCAGTTCCACCGACAGGGGGAGCGAGTGTCCTTAGAGCGAGTGTCCTTAGGGGGAGCGAGTGTCCTTAGGGGGAGCGAGTGTCCTTGCGGGCCGAGGCGGACCTGCCGCCGGGGGCGCTGCTGATCGTCTCGCCCTACGCCCCCTTCTTTCACGGCCTGGAGGCGCGCTTCTCCGTCAAGCGCCAGACCCGGTGGACCGGCTACAAGGTCCATCTGACCGAGAAAGGTCCATCCGACCGAGACCTGTGACGCCGACGCCCCGCACCTGATCACGCAGGTACTCACCACCCCCAGCACGACGGCGGACTCGGAGGCCACGCCGCGGACAGGACTTTGCGTTCAGGAGGCACTGGCGCGGGCCGCCTGCCGTCCGCCTGCCGTCCGAGCACCTGGTGGACGAGGGCTACACGCAGGCGTCTCCCCTGGTGAGCAGCCGCTCCCGCCACGGCGTCGAGATCGTCGGCCCGGCCGCCCGCGGCGGCAGCCGGCAGGCCACGGAGGGCAAGGGCTTCGACGTCACCGGCTTCGGCCTGGACTGGGAGCGGCAGCGGGCCACCTGCCCCGCCGGCAGGGCCAGCCGCCCAGGGCAGCCGACGCGCAACGCGCGCGGCGCCACGTTCCTGCTGGCCGTGTTCGAGGCGGCGGACTGCCTGGCCTGCCCCGACCGGGCCGCCTGCACCCGCTCGAAGGGGCGGGGGCGCACGCTGTACCTGCACCCGCGGGAGGAGCAGGAGGCGCTGCACGCGGCCCGACTGCCCCAGCAGCCCGCCCAGTTCCGGGCGCACTACGCCGCCCGCGCCGGGATCGAGGGCACGCTCCCACAGGGCGTGCGCGCCTTGGGCCTGCGCCAGTGCCGCTACGTCGGCGGGGCCAAGACGCACCTACAGGACCCGGCGACGGCCGCCGCGCTCAACTTCTGTCGGGTCCACGACTGGCTGATGTCGGGTCCACGACTGGCGGACCGGGACGCCGCTGGCCCGGACCCGCCAGTCACAGTTCCTGCGCCTCACGAAGACCGCGCCCGCGGCGGCGTAGGGTCCGCCAGCAGTATCAAGTCTGGTATACTAATTGCGGCCCTCCGTTCCTGCCGGACGGAGAGCCTTGTGTGAACCCAGCAATGAGCACCGAAGTGACGGGCCATCTCCTGAATCTCCCCCGACCGCAGCCGAGGACACGGACGGACCCGCCGTCCACCCCCCCGAGGCGACGCGCGCTGGCACTGGCCGCCCTCTCCGGGCTGCTGCTGGTCGGGGCGTTCCCGCACCTGGACTGGGGGGGACTGGCCTGGGTCGCGCTGGTCCCGTTCCTGAGTACCTTCCCGCACCGGCGGATGCGCGACGCGCTGTGGGGCGGGGCCGTGCTGGGGCTGGTCTTCTTCGGCGGCCTCTGGTACTGGATGGCGGTCTTCGCCGGCCACGTCATCGGCAGGCTGCTCGGCCTGGTCGTCTGGGTCGGCGCGTCCCTCGCGCAGACGGTCACGGTGGGCGTCTTCGCCCTGGGGGCCGAGGCGCTGAGTCGGCGTCCCGGCGTCTGGGCGTGGCGTCTGGGCGTCCCGGCGCTCTGGACGGTGGGCGAGTGGGCGCGTCAGTTCGGGCCGCTGGGGACGGGGTGGGGCGACCTGGCGTACACGCAGCACGCCGCCCTGCTGCCGCTGCAGATGACCAAGCTCAGCGGCGTCTTCGGCCTGTCGTTTGTGATCCTGCTGGTGAACGTGGCGCTCACGCCCCCCCCGCCCCCAATTCTGGGGGAGGCTCCTTCGGAGAGGCTTCGCCCAGATAAGGCACGACGGGGGCCGGGGGATTATCTCGGGGTCCGCTTCCCCCTGGGCGTCGCCGGCCTCGTCCTCGCCGTGCTCCTGTATGGGGCCGTGACCCTGCGGACGGAGCGGCTGCGGCCGACGTTCGCCGCCGCCGCGCTCCAGATCGGCATAGACGAGAACGTGCCGTGGAAAGGGACGCGGCCCGCCGACCCCGTCTACACGCGGCGCGTCATGGACGCCTACGCCGCCCAGGCGCAGGCCGCCGCCGCGCGCGGGGCGCGGCTGGTCGTCTGGCCGGAGACCGCCTTCCCCGGCTACCTGCGCGCCGACGCGGAACTGCGCGCCGAGGCGGCGGCGATGGCTACCCGCAACAATCAGGCGACGCTGATCGGCGGCGTGGACTATGACTTCGCCTCCAGGAAGGCGGCGAACACCCTGTTCCTGCTGGACGCGGGGGGGAATCTCAGGGGGGAATATCAGAAGCAGCGGCTGGTCCCGTTCGGCGAGTACGTCCCATACCGGAGGTGGCTGCCGTTCCTGGACGCGCTGCACCTGTCCATTTACGACATGGAGCCAGGGGGCGCGCGCCAGCCTGTGCTGGACGCCGGCCCGCCGGTGGGCAAGATCGGGGCCGCCATCTGCTACGACTCGACCGACGGGGAGATCGTGCGCCGGCAGGTGGCGCGGGGCGCGGGGCTGCTGGTGGTGACCACCGACGACGCCTGGTTCGGGCGCACCGCCGCCGCCCGTCAGCACACCGCCTGCGCCGCCGTCCGCGCCGCCGAGGACGACCGCTATCTGGTCCGATGCGCCGCCACCGGCATCTCGCAGGTCATCGCCCCAACGGGAAGAGTTATCGCCGAGGGCGGCCTGTTCACGCAGAAGCTGGTCCTCGCCCCCGTCCAGCCGCGTCGGAACCTGACCCTCTACGCCCGCTGGGGCGACTGGTTCGTGGCCCTCTGCGCCCTCGCGCTGGTCTTTTTCCTGCTCCCCCGCCCCCAGTGCCGGGGGGGCCGCTTTAGTAAGTATGCTCGGCTTGCAGGAAGTGCTCGTAGTTGGGGCCGCTGACGCCGCAGTCCCAGTGTTCCTTGCCCCGGAAGAGTTCCAGGCCCGTCCGCAGGCCGCCCGGCGGGAACATGGAGACGAACTGGAAAATGCCCTGTTCGCCGGGCCGGAGCGTCCCCTCCGACGCCAGGTAAACCGGGCTGCCCACCTCATCCGCCGCCACCTGCCAGCGCAGGCGCGACCAGCCGCGCGGCGCGCGCTTGTGCATCCAGAACGCCGACTCCGGGCCGCCCCGGGTCAGGCCCAGCGCCAGCGGGCGCGGCTGATACTCCGGCTTGAAAAAGAAGGGGCCGATGCGAATCTTGGTGATGGCGGGCCGCCCCTCGTCGGCGCGCAGCAGCAATTCGTACAGGAAGCCGTCATTGACCGCCGTGCAGGTCAGCATGGGGGCGACTTCGGGAATGATCATCACGGGTTTGTTTCTCCTGCGGCGCGGGAAATCTCACCGTTATTATAGCATGGGGGCGGGGATTCCTACACAGGCGCGTCTTTCAGGTATAATAGCGCCATTCATGAGGAGATTTCACGACCCGGCGCGTCTCTCCGGGAAGGCCGCGACACTATGAACAACCCCAATCCCTCCCCCGCCCAAATCTGGGACCGCGTCTTCGATCGCGTGCGGCGCATGGTGAACGCGCCGATGGTCTGGCTGGCGATGCAGTCCGTCAAGCCGATCACCATTGACGGCAACTTCTTCGTCGTCGGCCTCTCCGCCGACCGGCAGTACCTGGCGAGCAACCTCCAGACCTTTGAGACCGTCACCGCCATTGAGGACGCCCTGCGCGAATTCGCGGGGCGCATCCTCGCCTTCCGCCTGATCGAAGGCGAGACGCTGGCCGACTGGGAGGCGGTCCGGGAGCGGGAGGGCCTGACGCCCTCGCTGGAGCCGGAGCCGCCCGCCCCCGAGCCGCCCGCCCCGACTCCAGAGCCGCCGCGCCCCGCCGCGCCGGAGCCGGCCCGCGAGGTCATGCCGACCTGGGAGAAGCTGGGGGAGCGCCTGCAGCAGAGATACAAGGCCACGCCCAACATCAAGTACCCGCACAACCAGGCCCGCTTCATCCTGGAGGCCGTCAAGTCCGTGTCCGATACGATGGACCTGCTGATGCCCGGCCCGGGCCAGCCGCCCGACGATCAGAAAGAGCGCGCCCTGTCTAAAGCCCTGGAGCGCCTCAGCAGCACCGTCAACCTGGACCCGGTCTTCCTGTCCCTGGAGCTGTTCCGCTACCGCGAATCGCGGGGCAAATGAAGCGTTGTAGGGGCATGGCGCGCCATGCCCCCTGCGCTTGAGGACATCGCACATCATGCGCAAACTGCTGTTGCTGCTGCCGGCGTTGCTGGCCCTTCTGGCCGCCGGCTGCGGCAGACACGAGGCGTCCGGTCCACAGGCCCTCAAGGTCGGCGTCATCCCCTATGACAAGGTGGACGTGGTCAAGGAAGACTACGGCCGGTTCGCCGCGTACCTGGGCAAGAAGACCGGGCGGGGTGACGGCGAGGTCTTCGTGACCCCCGAATATGCCGGCGTCCTGACCGCCCTGCGCTCGGACCAGATCGACTGCGCGTTTCTCAACCCGCTCTCCTACGTGCTCGCCGTGGAGGAGTTTCGCAACACGCCGGAGCACCTGATCCCGCTCGCCATGCCGTACTTCCACAACAGCCTGACCTACCGGGGCATCCTCTACGTCCGGGCCGACTCCGGCATCAACTCGCTCAAGGACCTGCGCGGCAAGAGCGTCGCCTTCAACGACCGCACCTCGACGTCCGGTTATCTGTACCCCGCCGGCATGATGATGCACGCGGGGGTTGACCCGAACAAGGACGTCAGGCCCGTGAACATCTCCGGCACCAGCGGCGTCCTCGCCGTCCTCAACCACCAGGCCGATGCCGGGGCCGGCTATGAGGGCGTGATTGACCGGGCGTTGGCGAATGAGACCACCAAGAAGGTGGACACGGCCCAGGCCAAGCAGCTCAAAGTCCTTGCCTATACCGAGCCGATCCCCAACGGCATGATCGTCGCTCGCGGCAACCTGGACCCGAAAACCTTGGACGCGCTGAAACAGGCCCTCGTCAGCGTCAACAGCGACCCGGACGGCCAGGCCGCCCTCGCCAAAATCCCCTGGAACAAGGTGGTTCCCCCGGACGACCACCTGTTTGATTCCGTCCGCGACAAGGCCAAGATTTTGAACCTGAACCTGCAATCGCTGGACGCGCCCAAACATTAAAACGAAGGCCATGTCCCAAGGTCTTGCTGGTACGATCTACCTGCTTTCGCTCCTCGCCGGGTTTGCTGTGCTCAGAGTCATGCTAGGCACTCTTTGGCGAAAGGTGGAGTGTCGTCTAGATGTTCTCATCGGAAGGAGTGAGCAGCGCCGGATCGCAAGATGGAGGCGCGAGTGGCGAGACTATTACCACTGGCACGAGGAGCACGGTCTGAGACCACCGGCCTACGATGAGCATGGCCTCGCCTTCCCGACACCGGAAGAAGTCGGCTTGGTTCCTCCTCAGCCGGATCAATCCTGGCCTCCTCCCATACGCGGGGCAGATGAGTTGATGAGTGCGAACGAACATCCCAAATACGTCCCCTGAATCTGGGCTGCCGATGCCGGAACGCGAGGGGCAGAACATCATCGCCGTCCGCCAACTCACCCACGCCTACCGCAAGGGCGTTCCCGTCCTACAGGGAGTGGACCTGACGGTCGCGCCGGGGGAGATCGTCGGCCTGATCGGGCTGTCGGGGGCGGGCAAGAGCACGCTGCTGCGCTGCCTGAACGGCCTCATCACGCCGACTGGCGGGACGTGCGAGGTGCTGGGCAATCCCGTGCCGCAGCTCTCCGAGCGCGACCGGCGGCGGCTGCGGCGGCGCATCGGCATGATCTTCCAGGAGTTCAACCTGGTGGACCGCTTCTCGGTGCTCAAGAACGTCCTGATCGGGCGGCTGGCCTACGCGCCGGCCCTCGCCTCCTGCCTGGGCCGCTTCAGCAGGGCGGACGTGGCGCTCGCGCGGGACTGTCTGGCCCAGGTCGGCCTCGCCGGGCTGGAGGCGCGGCGCGTGCGCGACCTGTCCGGCGGGCAGAAGCAGCGGGTCGCCATCGCCCGCGCGCTGGCGCAGGGCGCGCAGATCATCCTGGCCGACGAGGCGACGGCGAACCTGGACGTGCTCACCAAGGACGACATCATGGATCTGCTGCAGGGCATCGTCCGGGAGAAGGGGACCACCCTTGTCCTCTCCATGCACGACCTGCCGCTTGCCAGACGCTACTGCACCCGCATCGTCGGGCTGAAACACGGCCGTATCACGTTCGACGCCGACCCCGACGCTCTCAGCGACGCCGCCGTGGCCGATGTGCTGGAGCGCGTACCACAGTGAGAACCACGGATCACCCCCCGGCCCCCAATTCCGGGGGAGGAAGAGGAGCCCCCACGGCATCCGGCTCCCCCGTGATTGGGGGCGGGGGGGGACTGCTCCTGCGACTCGCCGGGATCGC
>JAFAZD010000305.1 GCA_019239955.1 Armatimonadota bacterium
TCGCGTAGGCCTCCAGTGTCCCGACGTGGCCGCCCGCGTCGCGCCGCGCGTTGGCATCCATCGTCAGCAGGATGTGCCCGAACTCACCGCCTGTCCAGTGTGCCCCGTGGTGTAGACTGCCATTGAGCAGCAACGCGCCGCCGACGCCCGTTCCCAGGGTCAGAAAGACGACGGTGCTTTTCCCCCGCGCCGCGCCGAAGCGGGCCTCGCCCATTGCCAGCGCGTTCACGTCGTTGTCCACAGCGGTGGGCAGGCCTAGCGCGTCCTCAAAGGCTGCCTTGACCGGCATACCGGCCCAGCCCGGCAGCAGATCGGTCGCCGAGGCGATCACGCCGCGCGCCGAGTCCACCTGTCCGCCGGTGCCGACGCCGATTCCCGCCACCTCCGGCGTCGCCAGTTCCCGCGCCAGGCCCAGCGCCGTCTCCAGCACCCGCGCCCCGCCCTCGCGCGCGGGCGTGGGCCGCGCCCCGCGCCGGACGACCACGCCGGCCTCCGTCACCACCGCCCCGGCGATCTTGGTGCCGCCGATGTCAATGCCCAGGTACATCCCGGAGGGCCTCCGCGAAGCGCGCCGTGATCTGCTGGGGGCGCGTGATGGCCCCCCCGACCACGACGGCGAAGGCCCCGGCATCCAGCGCCGCCCGCGCCTCATCCGGGGTGGCGATCCGGCCCTCGGCGATCAGCGGGACCCGCAGGATCGGGGCGAGGCGGCGCACCAGGTCTAAGTCCGGGCCGGGCTGCTGCGAACTGTACGGCGTGTAGCCGGACATCGTGGTGGAGACGAATTCCGCCCCCGCTTCCTGCGCCGCCAGCGCCTCCTCCTCGGTCGAGATGTCCGCCAGCACGGGCCGCCCCGTCGCCTCGCGGACGGCCTGCAGGAAGCCCGCCGCGTCACCGCCCTCAGGGCGGGGGCGGGCAGTGGCGTCCACGGCGATGATGTCCGCGCCCGCCTCCGCGACCGCGAGGGCGTCGGCGACGCGCGGCGTGATGTACACGTCCGAGCCGGGCACGTCCACTTTCCAGAGGCCGATCAGCGGCAGCGGCGTGGCGGCGCGGATGGCGGCGATGTCGGCGGGGCTGTTCGCCCGGATGCCGACCGCCCCGCCCTCCTCCGCCGCCCGCGCCAGGCGCGCCATGATGTCCCCGCCGAACAGCGGCTCATGGGGCAGCGCCTGGCAGGAGACAATCAGCCCGCCCCGCAGGTGAGTCAACAAATCGGTCATACGGCAGTGTACGTTTTGCCGGGGCGGTTTGTCAAGACGGGGCGCAGAAACTCAATTGGCCCAGGGCAAAATGTGCCATGCGCGCCCAAGAACGATTGCGGGTAAGGGGTGAATGTAAGCCACCCTATTGTCGCACCGCCGGTCCGAGTGGACCTCCGGCGAGACCAGCGCGGGAGGGGTCTTTCCGTCAGGCATGGGTGTTTTCCTTCACCTCTGGTCCAGCAGAACCGGAGTCGTGCCAATGGTCATTCGGTCGCGGTTGCCGCCATCCGTCGGCTTCACCGTCGTGCCGGCTAGGAAGCGGATGCTCCTGACCCGCCATGTCGCCGGGACGGTAAAGTCATGGGCGGATACATTCGGAGGCCACAAGGTGGCGATTTCAATCGCGGGCCCTCTCCTCCTGGACGACGGGGCCGACGTCGCGCAGGTAGATGGGCAGATAGGTCGCGGTCAGGGCGATTCGGCCGTTCGCCAACTGGCGCGGTGTCTGGACGTCGTAAGGGTTCTCATAGGTGACGGCGGGGACGTTCAACCGCAGATGGACGGGACGGCGCGCGGCCACTTGCGTGGTCCAGAGGCCCAGGGTGCGTTGCCCGTCCACGGTGAACAGGAACGCCTTGACGGCTCGGTCGGAGAGCGTGATGGGACGGACATCGGGGGAGCGCATGATCCGCGCCGTCGCCTCCGCCGCTGAGGGGCTGTTGACCAGGCCCAGCCCCAGCGTATCAACGTCCTTCCAAGCGCGAAACTTCCGGCTCCAGAGGGCGCGCTTGGCCTCGGCCCAGGCCGGCAGCCTCGTGTCCGGGGCGCGCGGGTCGGCGAAGACCGAGTGCTCGTCCTGCCCCGACGCCTTCTGCCAGGCGGCCAGAGTGTCGTAGCCGGGGCCGCCGTAAGTGAAACTGATGCTGGCCTTCGGGTCGGCACTGTAATAGATGTTGTAGTCCGACAACTGGTTGACGAACGGGTCTTTGGGCGAGGGCTTGGAGTAGTCACGTTCTTCAAAGACGTTGTTGGCGTTGTCGAACAGCAGGTTCTCCCAGAGCAGGTCGTTGTTGCTCATGAACGCCTTCGGCGCGCGCCAGTAGAGCAGGTACTTCGCCATGTAGGCGTCTACCCGGGTGGGGCTGATGTCCGGGATGCTCTCGATGCCCTGGCGCATGTTCTGCTCGCCGGGCGAGAAGTCGCCGGTGGGGCGGGACTCGGCGCTGGCATGGTCATTTTGGCGCGTGTAGTTGCCGCGCAGGTGGATGCCGATGATGTCGTTGAACGCGATGTTGCGCTCGGCGACGCAGCCGGGGCTTTCGGCGATCAGGATGCCGGCGTCGCGGTAGTTGTAGACTACGTTGTCCAGGAACGTGTTGTCGCCCGAGATCTCGCTCATCAGGCCCGCGCCGCCGATGCTGTCGTGGCTGACGTTGCCTTGCAGGACGTTGCCGGTGTTCAGAATGTCGAACCAAGGCCCGAATCCGAAGTTGTACGCCGACTCGTTGTTCTGGATGCGCGAATCAATCGTCCCCGTGAGCTTGCCGTACCCGCCGTCAAAGCCCGGATCAATGCGCTGCCAGTTGCAGTGGAAGACTTTGTTGCCCTCTTCCAGCAGGTCGGCGTTGCTTTCCACCGAGATGCCCGTGTTGCCGCACCACTCGACCGTGTTATCCCGAATGATGCAGTGGCTGGCCGCCTGGGCGCGCATCCCGCGCCAACTGCTCCACCGGACGTGGTTGCCCTGAACCACCCAGCGACGCCCCCGGAAGTTGATGGCCGCGCGCCCCTCGAACCAATCGGCGTTGTGCTGGACGGTGAAGCCGACGATGTGGATGTCGTCGAGCGGGGCGACCGTGTTGATGTCCCGGTGTTCGGGCGAGATCAGCCCGTCCCGGTGCGCGTACTCCACCGTGGCCCGGCGGATGTCCTGGCCCTCCGCCGGGGCGAGATAGATGCGCTTCGCCGCATAGTCGGAGAAAAACGCGGCGGGCGTGAGCTTGGCGCGGTCCGTCACCTGTTGCAGCGGCTCGCCGTTGATGTAAACCCACTCGGCGTTGGGGCCAAGGCTGGCGTACTGGTTCTTGACCAGGTCGGGCGCGGCGAACGAGTAGACGCCGGGGCCTTCGGGCCGGAAGTCGGTGACCACGTCCGCGCCGTCAATGACCGCCGCGCCGGGCATTTCACTCTGGAACGTGATCGGCGCGCCCTCTCTGCCGGAGACGGTCAGCGTGACGGCCTCTCGATAGACGCCGGGCCGCACCAGCACCGTGTCCCCCGGCTGGACCCTCTTCGCCGCCGCCCCGACGGTCTTCAGCGGCTGTTCACGTGTGCCGGGGTTGGCATCCGAGGCGTTTGCCGCCTTCCCGTCCACGATGATCGTCGCCGCATGACCCGGCGCGCCGAGGGCCAGCGCGGCCATCACGATGACTGACCGGAGACGCATGGCTGCTCCTCGATGTCTTTGATGACGGCGTTGCCCCGGAAAATCCGGCGGGCCCGCTCCGGCCAGCCGTCCCAGGTCTCCTGCGGGATGTCCAGCCGCGTGCCGTCGCCGGTCCAGCCGCGCCGGTAGACCAGGGCCAGCATGGTGCGGGCGGACCGGGTGCGGTTGGGCATCCCCCGGTGCCACGTCCGCAGGTCGCGCAGGATCAGCGAGCCGAGCGGGACGTTGGTGCGGATCGAGGCCAGCGCCGCCGCCCGCTCGGCCAGTTTGCCTCGGTCATCGAGGGCGTGGTCCACAATGAGGTGCGTCCCCGGCCAGACCTCGGTGCTGCCGTTCGCCTCGGTGAAGTCGCACAGGGGGACGTTCAGCACCAGGTGCGTCACCGGCAGGGGCACGGACACCTCCGGGCCGAACAGAAGTCCGCTGTCCCGGTGGACGCCCTGGGTGCCGGAGCCGGGGTAGGACGTGTTGGAGTGGTAGTACGTGCAGCGCAGGTCGCCACCTAATAGTCCTTCCATCACCTGAGTCGCAATCGGATTCAGGACAATCTGCGGGTCGGAGAAGGGCGGGACCAGCGGCGGGTAAAAGCTGAGGTGGTTCTTCTCGTGGGCCGTCTGCTGGACGCCTTTGAGGCCGCCCACGGCGGCCATGCGCTCCTTCAGCGCGCGGTCAAACGCCCGCCGCAGGTCCGCGACCCAGGCCGGATCATAGACGCCTTCCAGCACGACCAGTCCGGCGTCGCGGAAGGTCCGCAGCGCCTCAGTGAAACGGCCCTCGCCCAGCGCCCCCGCCGTCCGCTCCTCGTGTGTGACTTGCACGATTCCGTAACCCTCCGCTTTCTTCACAGCCTCACCATTACGACGGCCTGCCCGTCCTCGTTCTTCGTCACCGAGGCCGGCACGGTCTTCGTCTCGCCGCCTCTGGTCACGGTCACGTTATGATCGCCGAGAAACACGCGCACCCGATAGATGCCGCCTTTATCCGTCTTCCCCTGGGCATTCGTCCACCAGTCGTGGAAGACCAGCCGCTCGTAAACGCGCTCGGCGGGACGCGGCGTCCAGTCCCGGTTGATCATCGCGCCGCCCTGGTCGGCCAGCCAGTGCGCCCCCGCCCAGAAGCCCCACATCACGAACGACCGGACCTGCGGGTGCGAGAACATCGCGGTCATGAACTCATCCAGGTACGCGCCGTGCGCCGCGTCATCCCGGATGCTGGCGTCGAACTCGGTGATCTCGATGGGCAGATGGTACGTCGCCCAGTGGTCCAGATTATGGATCAGGTACGGGGCCGGGACGAGCGGGGCGCCGCCGCCCATGTGGCTCTGGATGCCCAGTTCGGTGACGGGCGCGTGCTGGTCGTCAATCAGGTAATGCAGGATGGCGTCCACCTTGGCGTCGTTAACGCCGCGCGTGCTGCCCTCCATGTCGAAGATGGTGTTGTCATTGTAGGCCAGCGCCACGTTTGGGTCGGTCTCGTGCGCCCAGACAAAGGCTTTGGCGATCAGGTCCTTGCCGGCCTCATCATACACTTCGTGGCTGGTGACCGCCTCGTTCACCACGTCCCAGACCACGACCCGGCCGCGCGCCCGGGAGACGTAATCCACGATGTGGTCATGGACGGCCTGGCGCATGGCCTGGCCGCGGAGGGATCGGACGTTGGCGGGCAGCCACATGTAGCTGGGCCAGAACAGGTTATGGCCGCGCACCGGCAGTTGGTGCTGCCGGCACCACGTCAGCATCTTATCGGCCGGCTCGAAGCTGCCGTAGCTGTCCCACTTGAGCGCGTTCTCCAGCACCACGTAGTTGAACAACCGCAGCACCGTCTGCCGGTACTTCTCGCCGTCAGGGGTCTGCGCGAACAGCGGCTCGTAGGCCAGCGCCGTGCCGAAGCGGAAGGCGTGCTTGGTCTGATGCACCCGCACCTGCGCGCCGGAGACGGGCCGGCCATGGGCGTCCACCACGCGGACCGCCAGGCCGCCCATCCGGTAGCGCCGGATGCGCGCGTTCGCCGCCGCCCGCCACGTGTCGTCGTGCGGAACGCCGCCGTACAGATCGAGGTTGATGTCCGGCGGCGTCGGCTGCGGGTTCACGCCGTAGTCCTCCAGCGCGACGCCGGCCAGCTCCACCGTCCCCGCCTGCCGCCCGACCACGAAATGCACCGCCGCGCCCAGCGCGGGGTATGCGGGCGTCTTGAACGCGAAGGCGTACTCCTTCCACTGCGGCGACAGCAGCACGGTCTTGTTCAGGGCCTTCGTGTAAGGCTCGGAGTACTTCTCGTAGACGGCCCGGATGGGATTTCGGGTTGGCGAGCGGCCCCAGAAGTGCAGTCGCAGCACCTGCCCATCCTGGACGGCTGCGGGCACAGGGGCCGAAAGCTGCAAGTCGTAGTCCGGGTCGGTCGGCCTAGGCACGACGATCCGCAGCCCCGGTCCGTGCGGCGTACCCAGGGGAGTCGCGCCCGCTCCCGTGAGCGGCACGCCCGCCAGCAGGTCATTCGGGGCCGGCGCGGCCCACGCCCCCGCCGCCATCAGTATCAGGAGCAGACACGCCTCCAGCCTGCACCGCAAGGCAAATCGAGCCATGCCGTCATTATACACCGGGCCGCAGGAAAAGAACCCGCCCCCCATTGCGGGAGGCGGGTTCGTTCGCTCTTGAAAAAGAGGGGCGGCTATTTGTCGTAGCTCAGATAGGTCATGTACGGCTGGTCGTTCTCGTCCGTGGACGTGTAGTTGAAGATGTTACCCTTGATGAACTTGGCGTGGCCGTCCAGGAACACGAAGTTGCCGCCCATCTTCTGGTGGGACTTGGCCCCCTCGCAGCCGAACAGGATGCCGAACTGGTTGCTGCCCTGCGGGAAGCCGCTCCAGCCGTCCCCGATGAACGCCGTCTCCGACGGGCGCTGGATGATGGCCAGGGTCTGGTTGATGAACTGCACCGTGCCCGATGCGTCGGGGCCCAGCGGGTTGGGGCCGCTGCCGGGGAAGTTGTTGTAGGCCGGGGTCGGGTTGACCGTGCCGTTGTTCGGGCCCCACGGCGCGCTGATGCCGTAGTCCGCGAAGGTGGCCTGCGTCGGCCCCAACCCGGCGCTCCCCGCGCCGCCGTTGCCGTCGCAGTCGGCGGCGTCGGCGGCCTGAGTCACGCTGGCCCAGGAGAACGACGGGCACTTGAAGATGCCCTGGGCGTCCGGGCTGACCACGTTGGTTGGGGTGCTGGCGTTGAGGCCGTTCTTGATGTAGGGCTGGAGCAGGCCGCACCAGATGCGCTGGTAGACCGTGTTCGGATCGCCCGCGCCGCTGGGGTCAGGCACTGCATAGGGCACGATGCTCTCGTCGTAGTCCTGCGCGTACTGCATGACGGCGAGGCCCATCTGCTTCTCGTTGGAGAGGCAGGCGATCTGGCGCGCCTTCTCGCGGGCCGAGACGAACGCGGGGAACAGGATCGCCGCCAGCACCGAGATGATGGCGATGACCACCAGCAGCTCGACCAGCGTAAATCCATGTCGGCGGCTGCCACAGCGAGGGTAAAGGGACATCATGTACACCTACTGTTCCATGCTCTCATGGAATCTTCCAATCTTTTTTACGAAAACTCCTGAGCCTATGTCGGCGGCTTTATTGTCGGCATGTCGCGGCGAAAACTTCAACGATTCGCCCGGTACGCTTGCCGGGCTTTTCCCACTATTTTTGGCTCTTCCGGCCCTCCGGTTGACTTTCGGAGGGCCGCCGTGTCATACTCAGGGCGATTTTCCCGCAAAATCACCGGCCCCGGGGGCGGTAAAGGAGATTCCATAATGGCAGTACGAGTCGGCATCAACGGCTTCGGCCGCATCGGGCGCATCACCTACCGCGCCATCCAGGAGCGCTACCCTAACGGCGAGATCGAGGTCGTCGCCCTCAACGACCTCACCGACGCCAAGACCAACGCGCACCTGCTCAAGTACGACAGCAACTACGGCCCCTTCAAGGACGCCGAGGTGATCGCCGAGGACAAGGACATCATCGTCAACGGCAAAAAGATCATCGTGTTCGCCGAGAAGAACCCCGCCGACATCCGCTGGGACGGCGAGGGCGTGGACGTGGTCATCGAGAGCACCGGCTTCTTCACCGACGCCACCAAGGCCGTCGCCCACCGCGAGCACGGAGTCAAAAAAGTCATCATCAGCGCCCCGGCCAAGAACGAGGACCTGACGGTGGTGCTGGGCGTCAACCAGGACATGTACGACCCGAAAAAGCACAACGTCATCTCCAACGCCTCCTGCACTACCAACGGCCTCGCCCCCGTCGCCAAGGTGCTCAACGACCGGTTCGGCGTCCAGAAGGGCCTCCTGACCACCATCCACGCCTACACCAACTCGCAGCGCACGGTGGACACCGCGGCCAAGGACCTGCGCGACGCCCGCGCCGCCGCCCAGAACATCGTCCCCTCCTCCACGGGGGCGGCCAAGGCCGTCGGCCTGGTCATTCCCGAACTCAAGGGCAAGTTCACCGGCATGGCCTTCCGCGTCCCGACCCCGACCGTCTCCGTGGTGGACTTCACCGCCCTGCTGGACCAGGACGCCGCCCCGGAGGCCATCAACGCCGCCATGCGGGAGTACGCCGACGGCCCCATGAAGGGTATCCTGGAGTACTCGGACGAGCCGCTGGTCTCCACGGACCTCAAGGGCAACCCGCACTCGTCCATCTTCAGCGCGCTGGACACCATCGGCCTGGGCAGCTTCGTCAAGGTCGTCTCCTGGTACGACAACGAGTGGGGTTACTCCTGCCGCGTCGCCGACCTGGTCAAGTTCCTCGGCGACAAGGAACTGTAGAACTCTTTTCCACCGGGATGAACGGGCGCGGCAGCTGCCGCGCCCGTTTTTTCGTCTGCGCCTGCATTTCTCCGGCATTTTTCCCGATAACAAGCCGGGTACTTCTGACGTCCCTTTTCGTCGCACGGGAAGACTCGGTCTCATGCAGGCATTGCCGCGGAACGCGCGAATCTATCTACTGCTTGTCATCGCGCTCGGGGGCGCGGCGCTCGTCGCCACGTTCGCCTGCCCCTTTGCGCGGATGATGGCGAACGCGCGGGAATTGATCCTGTTTCTGATCCTGGCCGCGCTGGTCAGCGGCAAAAAGATTCACCTGGCGCGGCACAAAAGCACCCACCAACTGAACAACGACGAAGAAGGGACGATGTCGCTGGAATTCGCCATCTCCTTCGCCGCCATGCTGCGCTTCGGACCCGCCGGCGCCGTGCCGGTGGCCCTGGTCGGGACTTTGGGCACCGTGCTGTTCCCCAAGCGCCAGGCCGGACACCAGATTCTCTTCAACCTGGCTCTGACCGCGCTGGAGACCTGGGCGGGGGCCGTCGTCTTCCTGCTGCTCAACGGGGGGCGATCCCCGAATCGCTCGGAAGACACGCTGCTGGCGGTCGCCGCGTCCATCCTCACCTCCTACGCCGTCAACACCGGCGGCATCGCCCTGATCATCGCGCTCTGCACCCGCCATCGCCCCGCCGACGTCTGGAAGGAGAACTTCCTCTGGACCGGCCCCTCCTACTTCGCCGGCGGCGGGGCCAGCACCCTGGCCATCTTCCTGATGGGCCGCCACACCGGCGCGATCCTGGTGTTCCTGACCCCGATGGTCTACATCACTTACCAGGCGTACTCGCTCTACGCCTCCCGCGTGGAGGAGAAGCAGCGGCGGCTGGAGGAGAAGCAGCAGCACATCGAGACGATGGCCGACCTGTACCTGGCGACCGTCAAGAGCCTGGCGCTGGCGATCGACGCCAAGGACCAGTACACCCACCAGCACATCCTCCGCGTCCAGCGCTACGCCGTCGCCACCGCCCGGCAGATGGGGCTGGCAGGGGATGACCTGGACGGCCTGGCGACCGGGGCGCTGCTGCACGACATCGGCAAGCTCGGCGTCCCCGAATACGTCCTGCTCAAGCCGGGCCGGCTGACGGACGAAGAATTCGATAAGATCAAGAAGCACCCCGAGATCGGTGCGGCGATCCTGGACCCGGTCTCGTTCCCCTGGCCGGTCCTGCCCATCGTCAAGCACCACCATGAGAAGTGGGACGGCACCGGCTACCCCGACGGGCTGCGGGGCGAGGATATCCCCCTCACGGCCCGCATCCTGGCCGTCGGCGACGTGTACGACGCCCTAACCTCCAACCGTTCCTACCGCCATGCCTGGCCGCACGAGCGCGCCCTGGCCCTGATCCGGGAGAAGGCCGGGATTCACTTCGATCCGGCCGTTGTGGAGGCGTTCGCCCAGATCATTGACGGGGTGCTGGACCAGATGCGCCTGGAGGCGCCCGCCGCTCCAAGGGAGGCCGCCGATGCCCCGGCCAGCAAAGCCGATGAGGCCGCGCGTGCCATCCAGCGGGCCTCCTCGGAGCTGTGGGCCTTGTACGAGGTCTCGCAGACGCTCTCGTCCAGCCTTGGCCTCTCCGAGACGCTGGACATCCTCGCCCGCAAGCTATGGGCGCTGCTGCCCGGCACGGCCTGCCTGTTCCTGATGCACGACGAGGAAGGCCTGGTCGTGCGCGCCGCCGTCGGCCTGAACCACGAGTTCTTCGAGGGGGCGCGCACCCTCAGCGCCTCCAGCATCTCGCTCCAGGTCGCCCGGGGAAAGGCCACCCACGCCGGCGGCTATGACCCGGATGACCTGCTGCTCACCGCCAGCCCCGTCGCCGCCTGGACGCCCTTGCAGTCCGCGCTGATCGTGCCCATTGTGCATCAGGGCAATGTTCTCGGCACCATCAACCTCTACCACCCGCAGCCGGACGCCTTCCGCCTGCACGACCGCCAGCTCCTGGAGACCATCGCGGAGCGCTCCGCGATGGCCCTGCACAACGGCATGCTGTTCGAGCGCACCCGCAGCCACGCCTTCACCGACCCCCTGACCGGCCTCTACAACCTGCGGTACTTCACGGAATGGGTGGAAGACCGCTGCGCGCAGGCGGACGCTCCCCAGCGGACATTCGCCCTGCTGTGCCTGGACCTGGATAGCTTCAAGCCGATCAACGACAACTTCGGCCACCAGAAGGGCGACGGCGTCCTGCGCGACCTGGCGAAGCTGTTCCTCTCGCTCGTGCGCGAGCGCGACCTGGTGGCCCGCTACGGCGGCGACGAGTTCCTGATCATCCTGGAGGGGGCCGGGCCTGCCGAGGCGCGGGCGATGGCCGCACGCCTGCAAGCCGCCGTCGAGGGCTACGACCCCGGACTGATCCACCCCCGGCTGGGCGCGCTGCACCTCGGCGTCAGCGTCGGCCATGGCTGTTTCCCCGACGACGGCCAGGACGTCGCCGCCCTGATCTCCGCCGCCGATGCCCGGATGTACGACAACAAGACCGAGCGCAAACTCGGCACTCTGGCCGACCGCTCGCGCTCGCTGCCCGACGTCATCTCTCTGGGGCGTGCCGCCTGAATGTGTCTGATCTGTAGAGATTTCCCGCACTTCCCACAGTGACGGCTCCTCGCCTTGTCTCCAATAATCCAGATGTCTCCGCCCCCGAGAAGGGCAAACCGGCCGCAAGGCCGGGACGCAAAGCCATCGGGTCTCCGCACCTTGAACCGTGACCACGCTTCACCGGGCCGAGACGGCCGGGCCGCCGAATGGGCGAACAGAGTCTTTCCACTCTTCTTCGTCGGGACCGGGACACAGAGCATTCGCCGGGGCTGGGATTAGCCGGCCCCTTTCCTTCGCAAGCGACCAGGGCAAAACGTCCGAAAGGACGCGACGCAAAGCCACGGGCCTTCCCCCTGACATTCAGGGCATGGCCGCCGGGCCACCGAACTGCGACGATTCCGAAGGAGAAGAGATGAAACACTGGTACATGGATGTCGAGCGCGGGACCGGTCCCGCCACCACACACAATCTGACGGGAGCGCGCGGCCTCTGGGCCGACGGTACGCTCCTGCGCCTCACCCTGACGGCCCTGACGTCCGCCGGAACGCTCATCGCCGCGATCGCCCATGCGGCGCCCACGGCATCGCTGCCGGGCAGCCTGCCCGGTAAAACCGACGCCACGCTCGCCCAGTCCCTGACGCTGGAACCGGCGCACGGCTGGACCGGCGTGATCGCCCGCCTGGGCGGCGACCTGACCCCGGCGCGGCAGGCGCAGCTGCACGGCCTCCAGGCGGACGTTCAGCGCCGGCTGCCCATCATCCACTCGGTCGCCCTGCGCGTCCCGTCCCGTAACCTGGCCCGCCTGGCCGCCCTGCCCTTCATCACTCACCTGTCCTCCGACGGGCTGATCAAGAAGTGCGACGAGTTCACGGTCGCCTCCAGCGGTGCGGGCGCGGCCTACCAGCAGTACGGACTGGACGGCACCGGCGTCACCGTCGCCGTCGTGGACAGCGGCGTCATGGCCTATCACACGGACCTGCTCAACACCTCCAACCTGAGGAAGTCTCGCGTCGTCGCCAGCGCCGATTTCGTGGCGGGGCCGGGGGCCACCGGCGGCACACCCAGTGCCAACACGGCGGGTGACCCCTGCGGGCACGGCACGCATGTCGCCGGCATCATCGCCGGCAGCGGGCTTGCTTCCACGGGCAGCATATTCTCCCACAGCTTCTACGGCATCGCCCGCAAGGCCGGCCTTGTGGACGTGCGTGTCCTGGACCAGAACGGCCAGAGCAGCGTCAGCCAGGTGATCTCCGGCATCCAGTGGGTGACTCAGAACAGGAAGACCTACAACATCCGTGTCATGAACCTGTCGCTGGGTCATCCGGTCGGCGAGAGCTACACGACGGACCCGCTCTGCCAGGCGGTGGAGGCGGCCTGGAAGGCGGGCATCGTCGTCGTCTGCGCCGCCGGCAACGACGGGCGGCTGAACGCCGTGCAGATGGACGGGGCGGCCAACGAGGGCTGGGGCACGGCCTACGGCTCCATCCAGTCGCCGGCCAATGACCCCTGCGTCATCACCGTCGGGGCGACCAAGAGCGAGGACGGCAACCGCGCCGACGACCGGATCGCCACCTACTCCTCGCGCGGGCCGTCCCGCCTGGATCTGGTGCTCAAGCCCGACATCATCGCCCCCGGTAACCGGGTCATCTCCACGGAGTCCTATCAAAGCCTGCTGTATCTCGCTTACGCCGGTTCCAACCAGATTCCGTGGCAGTATTACTGCTCCTTCCCGCTCTCCGGCAACTCCCTGTCATACTTCAAATTGTCGGGCACTTCGATGGCTGCCCCCGTGGTCGCCGGGGCGGCGGCCCTGCTGCTGCAAAAGTACCCGTCGCTGTCGCCGGACACGGTGAAGGCGCGGCTGATGGTCTCGGCGGACAAGTGGGCCGATGCACAGGGCAACGCCGACCCCTGCACCGTCGGCGCGGGCTACGTGGACATCCCCGCCGCCCTCGCCTCCACGGTGACGGTTCCGGCGGGCCAGTACGCCGTGAGTCCGACGCTCTCCGAGGACAGCAGCGGCAACGTGTACCTGAACACGGCGGGCCTCCTCTCGGCCAGCCGGTGCGTCTGGGGCAGCGCCAGTCTGACCGACCTGCGCTGCGTCTGGGGCAGCCGGTGCGTCTGGGGCAGCAGCGCCAATCTGCTCTCGGCCAGCCGGTGCGTCTGGGGCAGCAGCGTCTTCTCCGACCGCAGCGTCTGGGGCAGCACGTCCAGCGCCGTGGACCTGACCTCCACCGCGATCGTGGGCGAGAACTGAGGCCGAAGTATCGGAGGGCGCGGCATCCGCCGCGCCCTCTTTTTGTTTGCGGGGTATACTGAGGGCAATTCGGCAAATACCTGAATTCTCCGAGGTTCCCCATGGCATTCAACAAAAAGACGATCGAAGACGTGGATGTGGCCGGCAAGCGCGTACTGGTGCGCGTGGACTTCAACGTCCCGCAGGACGAGACCGGCAGGATCACCGATGACCGCCGCATCCGCGCCGCCCTGCCCACGATCCAGTACCTGATGGACCACAAGGCCCGCGTCATCCTGGCCTCCCACCTGGGACGCCCCAAGGGCGGCCCCGACCCTAAGTACAGCCTCCAACCCGTCGCCGCCCGCCTGTCCGAACTGCTGGGCCGCCCCGTCCCGCTCGCCCCGGACAGCGTCGGTGACCAAGTCAAGGCGCAGGTGGACGCCCTGAGCGACGGCGATGTGCTGCTGCTGGAAAACGTCCGCTTCTACCCCGAAGAGGAGAAGAACGACCCCGCCTACGCCGAGAAGCTGGCCGCGCTGGCTGACCTGTACATCAACGACGCCTTCGGCACGGCCCACCGCGCCCACGCCTCGACGGAAGGCGTCGCCCGCCACCTTCCTGCCGCCGCCGGCTACCTGCTCAAGAAGGAACTGGACTACCTCGGCAACACCATCGAGGATCCGCAGCGCCCCTTCGTCGCCATCCTGGGCGGCGCGAAGGTCAAGGACAAGATTCCCGTCATCGAGAGCCTGCTGCCCAAGGTGGACACGCTGATCATCTGCGGCGGCATGGCCTACACCTTCTTCAAGGCCAAGGGCTATGAGATCGGCAAGTCCCTGCTGGACGATGGCAGCCTGGACTTCGCCAAGCGCGTCATGGACGAGGCCGGCGAGAAGCTGATGCTGCCGGTGGACGTCGTCGCCGTGGACGGCAACCCCTTCGGCGGCGACCCCGACGCCCTGCACGCGGAGACCGTCGCGGCGGACAAGATTCCCGCCGGCCGGGAGGGCGTGGACATCGGCCCCATGAGCGTCCGCGCGTTCACCGCCGTCATCCAGGGCGCGAAGACCGTGATCTGGAACGGCCCCGCCGGCATCTTCGAGATTGACCGCTTCGCCGAGGGCACCAAGGGCATCGCCCAGGCACTGGCCGACAGCGGGGCGACCACCATCGTCGGCGGCGGCGACTCGGCGGCGGCGGTGGAGAAGCTGGGCTTCGCCGACCGAATCACGCACATCTCCACCGGCGGCGGCGCGTCCCTGGAGTTCCTGGAGGGCAAGACGCTTCCGGGCGTGGCGGCCTTGCAGGACAAGTAGGACGGCCCGGAAGGACCCCACCCGGCTCGTTCCTCGCCATCCGAGCTCTGGCGCGCCGGAGGCCCCCGCCGCGGAGAGGGGAGGAGAGACAAAACCTTCGCTAAGTCTCCTCTCCCGCTTCGGGGGAGGTGGCGCAGTTTGGTTCCTGCGGAAAGGCTTCGCCCGCGACGGAGGGGGTTCTTACCATGAGCATCGTCACAGACAACCCCGACACGACCGATCTCGGCTACGTCCCGCCGCGCGTGGTCAGTTTCGGCTGGATCGGCGAGGCCTTCACCCTGTTCGGAGCCAGGCCGGGCGTCTGGGTGCTGGCG
>JAFAZD010000322.1 GCA_019239955.1 Armatimonadota bacterium
GCCCGATTCTCTTTGATGCGCTGACCGTCGGCGTCGCCTACATCGCCGGTATGCTTCTGCTGTACCTGACCTCGCTGCCCGACTTCGCCATTCTACGTGATCGCGCGGCGGAGGGGTCAAAGGAGCAGCGGTTCTACCGGCGGATCACGAATTGGCGGGCTTTGTACGTGGTGCGCTGGTGGACGCCCAAATTTGCAGTGCAGCCGGTGCAGTGGACTGGGGCGGAGCACCAGTGGCGAGTGCTGCGGCGGGCGGAGGGGGTGCTGATCCTGGGCATCCTGGCCTCCTTCATTGCCTCTCAGACTGTGCTCGGCTGGGACTTCCAGCTCGCGGCGGCGCGCAACTGGGACTCCAGCATCTTCGCGCCCCTGTTCACGCTCGGCTCGCTGCTCGGCGGGACGGCGCTGACGGCGTTGGTGATGACGCAGGTGAACCGGATGCTGGGCGGGCGCGGCTTCCTGAAGGTCATGCACTACGACAATCTGGGCAAGCTGATGATCGGCCTGGGGCTGATCTGGTTCTACTTCCGCTGGTGCGACTACCTGACCGCCTGGTACGGGCGGACGCCGGAGGAGTGGCAGCTTCAGAACTATCGCACGAGTCTGTTCCCGTGGCTGGCCGTCCTGATGGGCTTCGGCTGCTTCGTCGCGCCCGTGTTCGGCAACATGATCGGGCGCATCCGCCGCTCCATCTGGGGCGTCTGCACGATCAGCGTCTTCGTGCTGATCGGCCTGGCGACGCAGCGGTATCTGGACACGGTGCCGACGTTCGCGCCCAAGTACGGCAAGCAGCCGCTGCTGCCGGACCCGGCGAGCCTCTTCGTGTTCGCCAGCATCGCGGCCATGTTCGTGCTGACGTACCTGCTGGGGGCGCGCTATTTCCCGATCATGTCCTGGTGGGGCATGGGCAAGGAGCGCACCCGCACGGCGGAGCGGCAGATGGGCAACGCGACGGTGACGGTGATGGTGGAAGACCCGCCCGTGTGGGAGACGTAGGGGACGGAGGCCCACGATTGTGGGGGAGAGGATCGCCCCCCCGCCCCCAATTCTGGGGGAGTCGGAGTAAGATTGTTGCACAGGCAGGAGGGATGCTATGGAGGGCAAGACAAGGCCGCGTGTACGCGGGGCGTCGCGCGAGCTGCAACAGATCGCGCGAGAAATGCGCCGGGAGATGACGCCAGCGGAGCGCGTTCTCTGGGAGGCATTGCACGGCAAACAGTTGGTGGGTCTGCGCTTCCGTCCGCAGCACCCGGTCGGGCAGTTCGCCCTGGACTTCTATTGCCCCGCCGCCAAACTCGTTATTGAGGTGGACGGCGACATACATGACCTGCGGCAAGAGGAAGACGCCGTGCGAACAAAGCATCTGGAAGCCTATGGCTGCCATGTCATCCGCTTTCGTAACGAGGAGATCATGCACAGCCTTCCTGCCGTGCTGGACGCCATCCGTAAAGCGGCGTCTGCCCGTGTGAAAGCAAAGCCTCCCTCCGGTTCCCCCAGAATTGGGGGCTAGGGGGCGATCTTAGGACAACAGAACATGGCACTTGAAGAGCGCGATGTGATTGAAGAAAACATGGGGCGGGCGGAGACGACGGAGCCGCTGGTCCGTGCGGACGACTCGGCGCTGGCGGTGTCGCACCGCGAGGAACTGACGGCGTCGCGGATCAACTCCGACCTGCTCTCCAACGTGCTGTCCACCAACTGGCGGTGGTGGGCTGTCCTGGGCTTCTTTGCGACCGTGTTCGGCTGGGGCGCCCTGTGCTTCGTGTACCAGCTCTGGCAGGGCATCGGCATCTGGGGCATGAACCGGCCCATCTACTGGGCGCTGGACATCGCCAACTTCGTGTTCTGGGCCGGGGTCGCGCTGTCGGGGACGATGATCTCGGCCATCCTGCGCCTGCTGCACGCGGGGTGGCGGCGGTCGCTGACGCGCATGACGGAGACACTGACGCTGTGCGCGCTGGCCGTCGCGGGCATCTTCCCGCTGCTGCACATTGGGCGCAACTGGATCTTCTTTTACATGCTGCCCTACCCGAACGAGCGGCAGCTGTGGCCCAACTACCGCAGCCCGCTGATCTGGGATGCCTCGGCCATCTCGGTCTACCTCATCACCAGCTTCCTGTTCTGGTTCGGCGGCCTGCTGCCGGACTTCGCCACGCTTCGGGATCGGACGCTGGGCTGGCGGCGCGTCCTCTACACGGCCCTTTGCCTGGGCTGGCGCGGGACGGACCGGGAGTGGCGGCGGCTGAAAATCCTGTTCGCCATCCTGACGGTGCTGATCATCCCGGTCTTCGTCTCCCTGCACACCATCGTCGGCTGGGACTTCGGCATGAGCATCGTCCCCGGCTGGCACGAGACGATCTTCGCCCCGTACTTCGTCTGCGGCGCGCTGTATTCGGGCTGCGGCGCGGTGCTGATCATCATGTGCCTGGTGCGCTGGGCCTTCACCTGGGACAGGTACATTCTGCCGCAGCACTTCGACAACATCGGCAAGATTCAGTTCTCCATCGCCCTGCTCTGGTTCTATTTCTTCGGCGGCGATGCCTGGTCGGACTGGTTCACGCGCGACCCGAACCACATCTACTGGCTGGACTACATGTTCCATGGCTACAAGTGGGTGCTGTTCTGCATCATCTTCTTCGGCGTGGTCGTGCCGCTCACGGTGCTGGGCTTCAAGAAGCTGCGCCGTATGCCCTGGGTGATGTTCGCGGTCGGCGTCTCGGTCAACATCGCCATGTTCTCCGAGCGCGTCACGGTCGTGGTCCCGCCGCCGGCGCACAACTGGCTGACCTTCGGCAATTACACGCCCGGCTGGCCCGACCTGTCCATGAGCATCGGCGCGGTCGGCCTGTTCGGATTTCTGTACACGCTGCTCTCCAAGTTCGTCCCTCTCATTTCGATGTGGGAGTATAAAGAAGGGGAGCACTCCGAGGGGATTGAACACATCGGCGGCGGCGAGGTGCCGGTGACGGTGCGGGAGGAGGCGATTGCATAATGGCGGACACAACGATTCTGGGGCTGTTTGAGGACATCCCGCACGCGGCGGCGGCGCTGAACCGGCTCCGGGACGAGGGGAGAAGAACCTCGCAAGACCTGATGGTGATCTCATCCGTGCCGTTCCCCGAGGGGGTGCTGGAGGCTGACAAGTCGAGAATCCGGCTGCCGATGATCACGCTGATCTTCGCGCTAGTGGGCATCCTGGCAGGCTTCGCCCTGGCGGGCGGCACAGCGTACGCATACATCCTGCGGACGGGCGGCAAGCCGGTCGAGTCGGGGCCGCCGATCGGCATCATCGCGTATGAGGCGATGATGCTGTTCGCGCTGGGGTCGGCCTTTCTCGCCGCGCTGTTCGAGATGCGCCTGCCGTCGTGGCGGGCGAAGGTCTACGACCCGCGCATCTCCGAGGGCCTGATCGGCATCGCCACCCACTGCGCCGACGAGGACTCCGCGCGGCAGGCCGAGCTGTTCTGCCGCGAGGCCGGGGCGGTCGACGTGCGCCGCGACGCGAGGGATTTCGAGTGAAAAGACGTCCCCGCCCCCCATTCTGGGGGGCCGTCCTGCTGGCCCTCGCCACGACCGGCTGCGGCAACCAGATGTTCCGGCAGCCGAACTACACGCCGCTGGACACGCCGCGCGCCGCGCCGCCCGCGGACTCGGTGCCGGTGAACGCCGCCCGCGCGCCGCTGGACGGTCGGGCGGTCGTGTCGGCGGCCTACGGGGCCGATGGGACGGCGGCGGCCCTACAGGCATCGGCCAGCTCGATGGCGGCATTTCCCAGCAGGGAGCCGGACCTGCCGCCGCCGAACCTGTCCGACAACGCCCGCTATGAGCCGTCGCCGGCCTCGGTGGACGCGCTCAAGAACCCGCTTCCGAGCGACCCGCGCGTGGTCCGCGCCGGGCGCGTCCTGTTCCTGAACCGGTGCGTACAGTGCCACAACGCCGAGGGGTACGGCTACGGCACGGTGGGTCAATATCTCGTTCCTCACCCGCCCGACCTGGCCTCGCCGCTGGTGCAGAAACGGACGGACGGCACGATCTTCTGGCACATCACGCAGGGCCAGGGCAAGATGCCCGGCTTCCGGCACTGGACGACGACGTCCGAGCGCTGGTCGCTGACGGCCTACGTCCGCAGCCTCAAGAACGCGCCCAAGCCATCCGATCCGGCGGCCTATCAGGAATCGACGGCGATCCGCAACACCCCCTTCGCCCCATACCCCGTGTACGGCGTGAGCGGATTTGAGCGCGGCGAAAGCGCCTACCCGTTCAAGGTGCTTCACCCGTCCACGTCCAGCGACACCACTGCCGGGGGCGTGCAGAATCAGGGCTTCGGGCAGGCGCCGGTGGGGCCGCGCTGAGAGGCAACGGCATGGCGCAAAAAAACACTGAAATTTTCATGAAAATAGAAACGATCCCGGCAAATGTGTGGTATAAAGAATGTGAGAGAATTGTGATATGTCCAAAAAAGGACAACGCCTGCGGCGAACTTGGCCGCAGGCGCTTTCTTTTTGTCCGACCCAGCAACCAAATTGGCTCAGACGTGCTGGCCGAGGGCGGTGCTGATCGTCTGACGGGGGTTGGGGCCGACGCCGACCATCTCGCCCACCTTCTGGCCGTTCTTGAAGATGATTAGGGTCGGGATGCTCTGCACACCGTAACGGCCGGCGATCTCCGGGGCATCGTCCACGTTCAGCTTGACTATCTTGGCCTTGCCGGCATACTCCTGCGCGACGGCGTCCACATGCGGGGCGATGGCGCGGCAGGGGCCGCACCAGGCGGCCCAGAAGTCCACCAGCACGGGGACGTCGGACTGCAACACCTCTTTGTCGAAATCGGCCGTGGTCACGGACGGGGCAGCACTCATATTCCTTCTCCTTCAGATCGCCAAAAGCGGCGGGATTATCACGAGGGCGCGGCACGTTTTGTCGCCGGCACTTGCGTAACAAGGCGTCAGGGGCGATAGTTCCCAGCCCCCATGCGAAAAGCCCCTCCGCTATGCGGAGGGGCTTTGATCCGCCCGTCACTTGTTGCCGTGCGCCTGCTGCTCATGGCGCTGCAGGGCCAATTCGGCGCGGCGCATCCGCTCGCGGATTTCCTCGGCGCTGTCGGCGGTCGAGGCGTGGCGCAGGTGCTCATGCACCTCATGCAGATGCTTGTGCTGCTGCTCCAGAGTCGGCACTTCGTCCGGGTTGGTGTTCACATTATTGGTTGCCATCTCGGTTTCCCCTTTGGCGGGTTTTCTCTTACCCAACAACTATACCCCCGCCCCAGCGGGATTTAACCTTTCGCACGGGCATAGGCCTCCACGCCGACAAGCAGGGCGCGGGCCATTTTGCGCTGGCCCGCCGGGGCGCGGATGAATCGGTAGTCGTGGGACTCCGTGAGCACGACCATCTCCACCGTCAGGGCCGGGACGCGGGAGAAGATGGAGCCGGTGAGTGCCCCCTGCCTGCCGCCGACGCCCGTGGCGGAGTCGCCCTTGATGCCCCGGTCGGTCAGCGCGCCATCGAGGGCGGCGATCACGGCCGGGTGGAACAGTCGCGCGGCGCGGCGGCTGGCGGCGATCACCGCGGACGACGGGCCGACATGGCCGTGGGCGCGGCCCTGCCGGTCGGGATAAAACGTCGCCAGGCCCGACCGGCTGGCGGCGTCACAGTGGAGGCGCAGGAACAGGTCGGCGTGGGCGGCGTTGGCGATCTCGGCGCGGCGGCGGTTGGTGACGACCTCGTCCTCCGATATTTTCGTCATTACTACCCGCGCCCCCTCCGCCTCCAGCAGTGGCTTCAAATCCCGTGCGACGACCCAGTTGACGTGGCGCTCCGTGAGACTCCCATCGCGGCTGGCGGTCCCGGCACTGGTCTCGGACGTGTGGCCGGGGTCGAGGCAGATCGTGAAGCCGGTCAAGGCCCCCGACCGGGCGGGGGCGATGGCGAAAAGCAGCAGCAACAGGGCGAGTGAAGCTCTCATGGGCGGGGGCGCAAGGCGAAATAGGCAAGCACGGTGACGGCGAGGCCCGCCAGCAGGCCCGCCAGCAGCGCCCCCTGGCGGGTCTTGACGGCCCCGGCCAGGGGAAACAGCACGCAGAAGCCGATGAACCACCGGTCATGCGCCGCGCTCCAATGGTAGTAGGAGCGGAACAGCAGAGCGACCATCAGGCCGAGCATAGACGAGAGGGGCAGGACGACCAGCCCTTGCAGGAAGGCGGCGATGTTGGCACGGTTGAGCATAGGCAGGTGGCGACCCCCAGCCGGAAGGCCCCCACCCCGGTCGCAAGCGACCGACCCTCCCCCGCAAGCGGGAGAGGGAACAGTAACTGCCGTCCAGGTGTCTCTTGACCAGAGGCACAGCCTTCCTGTGACTGGACCCTCTCCCATTCCGATGGGGGAGGGTCGGTCGCTTGCGACTGGGGTGGGGGCCTTACTTCCGCAGGTTGTAGAAGGACTTCAGGCCCTCGAAGGTGGCCGTGTCGCCCAGGGACTCCTCGATACGCAGGAGCTGGTTGTACTTGGCGACCCGGTCGGTGCGGGCGGGCGCGCCTGTCTTGATCTGGCCGGCGTTGGTCGCCACGACGATGTCGGCGATGGTGGCGTCCTCGGTCT
>JAFAZD010000227.1 GCA_019239955.1 Armatimonadota bacterium
CCGGGACAGCAAGCGCGCGCTGGTCATCTGGCAGATTCGGAACTTCCAGGCGCACGTCCGGCGCTATCTGGGGGGACGGGCGAAGGTGCTGGTCTACGTGCCGGGGTCGGACATCCGGGACGCGGAATGGGCGGAGGCCGTCCGCACCGGTGCCGGAGACACCAGCATCCGCCTCATGGCCGACTCCCGCTGGCTGATGGCGACCGCCGCGCGGATGGGATGCGCGCTCCAGTACACGGGTGTGGAGAACCGGGCCGAGGTCGAGCACCTGCGCCGCGTCCTGGATGAGAACGGGATGATGGACGCGCCCATGTGGGGCGAGAACGCCGGCTTCCTCGGCGCGGCCCAGGACCCGCTCGCCCTGGCAGACATCATCGTGAAGAACCGCCTCTGGGGGCTGGACTACACGCACTCTCACTTCCTGTTCGGCCCGGATCACGTCACGCCGAACGCGATCATGCCGCAGCTCCAGAAGGCGTATGCGATCATCCGCGCGCGAAATCTGAGAAGACGAACGGGCTGAGTATCTATGGCGGCAAAGACACGAGGGCCGAAACCGACGACAGACGGGGAACGGGGTGGGGGAGGCTCCACGGGCCCGGTCACGTTCCTCGTCGGCGGGCTGATCGTCGCCTTCCTATTCTGGACCAACCCGCTCTGGCGGACTTACGAGTCCTACAAATTCGTCAACACGGGGCTGTGCCTGTGGCTGCCGCTCGTGGTCATCCTGCTGGGGCTCAAGCAGGAGCCGAGCCAGTTCGGCCTGACGCGCGGGGACCGGCGGCTGGGGCTGAAGTGGGCGCTGCTGTTCTGGATCGGGATGCTGATCCCGCTGATCGTTTTCTCCCGCCAGGCCGCCGCGCGGGACTATTACCTGTTCGGCCTGCTGCGCCAGCCGCTGGCCCTCACCGGGCCGGTCTTCGACGGCGCACACGTCAACCTCCGCGCCCTGCTGTACTACGAGATGGGCATGGGCTTTTATATGTTCTGCTGGGAGTTCTTCTTCCGGGGCTTCCTGCTGTTCGGACTGATGCGGACACGGCTGGGGGCGGTAGGGGCCGTGCTGACCCAGGCCGTCCCGTTCGCCCTGCTGCACTGGTCCTGGCAGGCCGGAGCCTCCAAACCCCCGCTGGAAGTCCTCGGCTCCTTCCTCGCGGCCATCCTGCTCGGTCTCCTCGCCGTCCGCACCCGCTCGTTCCTCTATGGCTATCTGGCCCACTGGGCCGTCTCCCTGACTCTGGACCTGATTTTGCTGACTGAGGTGGGCAAGTCGTTTACTTTGCGGCATTTTGGGTAAAAACGGACTTAGCGCGAAGACAGCGTTCGGAGGAAGAAAGCTTCTATGGAGAACATACGCATCGAGACCAGCTTGCGACACCGGGACGATGTGCCGATTCTGGACGTGTCGGGTGAGATCGACATCTACACCACGCCGCAGTTCAAGGAGGCGGTCAGCGCCGCGATTGACGAAGGCAAATCTGCGATCATCATCAACATGTCGAAGATGGCCTACATGGACAGCAGCGGCTTCGGCACCCTGCTGTCGGCCACCAAGCGCCTGCGCCCGCTCAATGGAGCACTGTACCTCGTCGGCTGCAACGACGCCATCACGCGGATGCTGCAGATCACTCGCCTGAACACGATCTTCGGGGTCTACGCGACCGAGGAGGAGGCCCTCGCCGCCATCGGTCGCGAGTCCGCCTCAGCCGCCCCCGCGCCCGCCTAGTCGCGCTGCTGTGACTCCGAATACCACGCCGAGCGCCAGGCAGAAGCCATAGAGGCCCGTCCGAAATGTCGCCGGCAGGTAGCGCATCTCCACCCGCGCGTCCTTGCCGGCGGGGGCGTCGCCAGGATGCAACGCCACCCGCCGGAACATCCCCTCCTCTATCCCCACCTCCGCCGGGCGTCCATTCAACCATGCGCGCCATCCCGGATACCATTGATCGGCCACGACCACGGAGTCGCCGGCTCCCCCGGTGATCGCCAAGCGCGTCGGCGCGAGGTCCTGAAGAAGCGCCGCCTGCGCGCCTCCCATCGTCTGGGCGCGCGGCAGGGCGCGTGGATTCTCGTAGACGAACATCTCCGCGTCCTGCGCCACGAGCCGCAGCGCCGGGTCTGTCAGACGGCGGCGCGAGACGACGTACCGCGCCGCCGCCGCGTGCGCCTGGGGCGAGTCGTACTCGCTGGTGAACACCAGGTTGCCGTTCTCCGGCGGGGCAGGCCCGCGCCCGCCGTCCAGCGTGGCGACAAACTGGAATGAGCGGCGCGTCAGCAGCGAGTCGTAGCCCGCGACATCGTTGAGGCCGTACACCGTCGCCGCGTTCGGCGGAAAGACGGTCGGCGGCGGCCGGCCTCCCTCGATGCTCCACCCGCGATTGAGCGCCAGAATCCGATCGGCCCCCGCCGTCCGCTGCAAAAGTGCGATCCCCGGCGTGACCGGATATACCTGATCCGGGGCCGCCGTGCGGCTGAAGCCCCCGTTGACCGCGAGCAGGTCGGTCGCGGCCAGGGTCGCCAGGCAGAGGCCCAGCATCGGACTGGAGAGCGTCCCCCGCCGGCGCAGCCAGAGCAGGGCCGCCGCGCCGAGCAGGATGCCGACCGGCACGCGCCACAGGTCGCCGACGCGGGCCATGTTGATTTGCAGGACGCTCGGCGACCCGTTCCGCGTGATCCAGGCGATTGTGCCGCCGAGCGCGAGCAGAAAGGCCAGCGCGAACGCCCCGCCCGCGCCAAGCGCCGTCCGGCCTCCATGCGCCGGGCCTCGCACCAGCCGCTCCGCACCCGCCCCAGCCAAAATCGCCGCGCACAGCGTCCAGACCACCAGCACCCGGCCTGGCGACCCGGACTGCGCGAAGCCGGGCAGGCCGAAGTACGGCAGCGCGTCCAGTGGCGTCCCCAGCGCCATCAGCAGGGAGATGAGGGCGGCCAGGGTGAAAAAGCGCGTTGGGCGTCGCTGCCGCCATGTCGCCGCCACGCCGAGGAATGCCAGCCCCAGCGCGAGTATCCCGATATAGCAGGCGTTCTCCGTGTACCCGCTCGGCCCACCGTTGCTCATTGGACCCCAATAGGTTCCCTCAGTCGGGCTGCCGAAAAAGCCGGGCAGCCAGAGCGTGACCAGGCTGAGCGCGGGCACGGCCAGCGCCGTATAGTTCTGATATCCCTGCCAGTTGACGGGCGCGCCCGCTCGGTGCGATGCCTTCGCCAGCTCAATCGCGGGCAGAAGTTGGGGCGCGGCCAATCCCAGCATCAGCCCCAGCGCCAGCAGAATGCCCGCCAGGCGGCCCCCCCCGCCCCCAATTCCGGGGGAGCCGGAGAGCAGGAACAGGGCGTAGGCACAGGTCAGGCCCACGCAGTACAAGGCGATCTGCAAGTGCCCCGCCAGCAGCATCAGCCCCAGGCTGACGCCGAGAGACGCCCACCGTCCGGCTCCCCGAGGGCCGGGGGCCGGGGGGTCTTCTCCCCCGGAATCAGGGGCGGGGGGGGCAATCGCCCGCCAGGTCAGCCAGAGCGCCAGCGGCAGCCAGCATGAGACGCACAAAAACGTCGGCAGGGCCAGCCAGGCCACCTGCCATGTGCTCATCTGCCACGCGACCGCCCCCACCAGCGCCGCCGGCGGCGACAGGCCGAATGCCCCCGACCGCAGGAAGCCGTACAGGAACAGCCCTGTCAGCGCGAGATGCAGCCCGGCGCTGACGCCGAAGGCACGGGCGACCGGCAGCAGGCAGAACAGCAGGTTGGGTGGGTAAAAGACGGCGGACTGCGAGTTGGCGACGAACGGTGTGCCGCAGAGCTGGTGCGGGTTCCAGAGGGGCAGCCAGCCCGCGCGTAGGCTCTGGGCGGCGAACAGCCGCCAGGGGTAAAACTCGGCCATGCCGTCCCACATCAGTGGGTTCCAGGGGACCAGGTGGCTCTCGTCTCGCCAGGGCGCGATATCGCGCAGAAGGTCGGCGGGCAGGAACACGTCCCCGGCGAACACGACGCGCCAGAGGAGCAGGGTAGGGAGAAGCAGTAAAGCGAGGAACGGGAGCAGGTCGGCGATGGGAATGCGGCGGGGCCTCACTGCAAGTAAGTCAGGTTACGCAACGCGACGTCGTTCTCGCGGTCGCGCTCCAGGACGCGGGCGAACTCGTCCTTGGCCTTGTCGTACATGCCGAGCATGGTGTAGGTCAAAGCCAGGTCGTTGCCGGCGAGGGTGTTGTTGGGGTCAATGCGGGCCGCCTCCTCCAGCTCCGCGAGGCTTTCATCGAAGAGGCCGACGAAGCCGTAGACAAGGCCCAGTTGATGGTGCGCCTCCGCATGGTCGGGATGATCCGCCAGGACGGCCTTGATCTCCTCGGTCGCCTCGTCATAGCGCCCGTCGATCTTGCAGGCGATTCCCCGCTCCAGCCGCTCCTCCATCTCTCCCATCTCTCTAGCCTGATTCCCCAGAGTGCGGCGCATCAAAGCGCTGGCCGGCGGCGACCCGCGCGCCGCGTGCCCAGGCGTCGGCGGCCATCCGTCCTTTGCTCTCCGGCTGCACTTCGATCAGCCACAGCGTCCCCTTGCCTGTTGCCACACTTATACCACCGGGGAAGACGTTTTGAACCGTGCCAGGCTCGCCCGCCCCATCATCAATGGCCGTCTTGAGGACTTTGAGGCGCCGGCCCTGCCAGAAGGTGTGCGCGCCGGGGCGGGGGGTGATGCCGCGGGTCAGGTTGTGCAGGTCGCGCGCCGGGCGCGTCCAGTCCAGCGCGCCGATGTCCGGGGGCAGGGAGGGGGCGTGCGTGACCAGACTCTCATCTTGCGGGACGCGCGGGCAGTCGCCCGCCGCCAGCCGGGCCAGCGTCTCCAGCAGTAGCGGCGCGCCGAGTTCGGCCAATTTGGTTTCCAGCGTGCCCAGGTTGTCCTCATCGGTCAGCGGCAGCCCGGCTTGCAGCAGGATATCGCCGGTGTCCAGCCCGGCGTCCATCTGCATGGTCGTCACGCCCGTCTCGGCGTCGCCGGCCATCAGAGCGTACTGCATCGGAGCCGCGCCGCGCCAGCGCGGCAGCAATGAGCCGTGGACGTTGACGCCGCCGTAGGGCGGCAGGTCCAGCAGGCGCTGGGGGATGATCTGGCCGAAGGCGGCGACGACCAGCACATCGGGCGACAACTCCTGTATCGTCCCGATAAACTCTTTTCGGCGCACTTTCTCCGGCTGCAAGACCGGCAAGGACAGGCGCAGCGCGGCTTCCTTGACCGGCGACGCGGCCTGTCGGCCGCCGCGCCCGTGGGGCCGGTCCGGCTGGGTGACGACGGCCACGATCTCATGCCCCGGCGCGTCATGCAGCGCCTGCAAGGTGGGGACGGCGAAAGGGGACGTACCCAGGAAGACGACGCGCATCGGCTACTCCCGCGTCTGCGGGGCGATCCCGGATTTTTCTTCCGCCTCCGCCTCGTCCGCCGTGACGTAGTGCAGGTTCTGCGGGTTGCGGTCAATGAACAGGATGCCATCCAGGTGGTCAATCTCGTGCTGAAGGACGCGCGCCGCCAGCCCCTCGCCCCGGATGCGGACCGGCTTGCCGAACTGATCCTGCGCCTTGACCACCACCTCAGCGGCGCGCTCTACGTCCCCCTGCAGGCCCGGAATGCTCAGGCAGCCCTCCACGCCTACCTGAGTCCCCTTGCGCTGCAAAATTTTGGGATTGATGAGGGCATGGAACCCGTCGCCGGCATCATAAACGATGATGCGCTGCAGGATGCCCAGCTGCGGTGCGGCCAGGCCGACGCCGTTGGCCGCGCGCATGATGATCTGCATCTGCTCCGCCAGCTCCGCCACGTCCTCGGTGATCTTCAGCACCGGCTTGGAGATTTGTTTCAGGATTGCCGCCCCCTCGCCCTCGTACTTGACAATCGGGTCGTCCTTGCGGATCAAGTCGGTCAGCTTGCCTGCGGCTCTCGGCATCTCGCTCATCTCTCCCGTCGCTCTCCGCCTCGTTCGTTGCCGTCCATTATAGCATCGTGAGCGGGTCAATATCAAGCGACAGCCCCCCCCGCTCCGCCCCCGTCAGCTCCGCCAGCGCGGCGCGCAGCAGGCGCAGCAGCCCCTCTTTATCGGCGCACCGGACGACGAGGTGCCAGCGGTACCGATTCCGCAGGCGGGCCAAAGGACAGGCCACCGGCCCCAGCACCTGCGCCGCCGTCTTCTGTGTTTCGACCTGCGCCCGCAGTATCCCGGCCAGTCGGCGGCAGGCCCCCTGCGCCCGCTCCGCGTCCTCGTCGGCGAAGATGGCGTTGGCGAGATGGGCGAAGGGCGGGTAGGCCAGCTCCTGCCGCTGCGCGATGGCGTCATCATAGAAGCCCAGGTAGTCGTGCCGGGCCGCGCGCCGCACGCTCTCGTGCTCCGGCGAGAATGTCTGCACGATCACCTCGCCCGGCGTCTGGCCGCGCCCGGCCCGCCCCGCCACCTGCGTCAGCAGTTGGAACGCCCGCTCGCCCGCGCGAAAGTCCGGCAGGTTCAGGGCGGTGTCCGCGCTGACCACACCGACCAGGGTGACGCGCGGGAAGTCCAGCCCCTTCGCCACCATCTGCGTCCCGATCAGGATGTCCGCCTCGCCCCGGCGGAAGGCGCGCAGGGTCTCGGCGTGCGCCCCCTTCCTGGTCATCGTGTCCCGGTCCATTCGCAGCGTCCGGGCCTGTGGGAACAGGTCCCGGACCGCCTGCTCCACCTTCTCCGTCCCCAGCCCGAACGGGCGCAGGCGCAGCCCTCCGCACTTGGGGCACAGGTCGGGCGCGCGGCGGCGGTGGTCGCAGTGGTGGCATTGCAGCAGCCGCGCGGCGTGATGATAGGTCAGGGACACGTCGCAGTGGGGGCAGCGGAAGGTGAAGCCGCAGTCGCGGCAGAGCAGGAAGGAGGCGAAGCCGCGCCGGTTCAGGAACAGAATCGCCTGCTCGCGCCGCGCCAGCCGATCCGCAATGGCTTCTTGCAGGGCGCAGCCGAGGACAGATCGCCCCCCGGCCCCATTCGCCCCCCCCGCCCCCAATTCTGGGGGAGCCGGAGGGGCCTGGCCTGTTCCTACTCCCGCAGAATTGGGGGCCGGGGGGCGATCCTCTCTCCCAGGACCGGGGGCGACTAATGGGGCGGGGGGGGCCTGTTTCATCTCCTCCCGCAAGTCCACCACTCGCACGGGCGGCAGCGGGCGGTCGTCCACCCGCTCGGCCAGCGTCAGCAGATCGTATTCGCCCGTCTGCGCTCGGTAGTAGCTCTCCAGGGACGGCGTGGCGCTGCCCAGCACCACAGGCGCCCCCGTCTGCGCCGCGCGGCGCAGGGCGACGTCGCGGGCATGGTAGCGGGGGGCGGTGTCCTGCTTGTAGGAGCCGTCGTGCTCCTCGTCCAAGATAATCAAGCCGAGGTCCCGGACGGGGGCGAAGGCGGCGGAGCGCGCGCCGAGCACGATGCGGGCCTCGCCGGACTGGATGCGCCGCCACTCGTCGTGCCGCTCGCCCGGTGAGAGGGCCGAGTGCAGCACGGCCACGTCGTCGGCCCCGAACCGGCTCTTGAACACGTCCAGCACCTGCGCCGTCAGCCCGATCTCCGGCAGCAGCACCAGTGCTCCTCGCCCGCTGGCCAGCGCCCTCCCAACCGCGTCCAGGTACACCTCGGTCTTACCGGACCCGGTGACGCCATACAGCAGGATCGTCCGCCCGTCCCGCGCCGCCAGATGCCCCCCGATGGCCTGCGTCGCCCGCGCCTGCGCGTCGGTCAGCGCGACGGGACGATTGGGGACGAATCCGAAGAACTGGAATGGGTCTCGCCGGGCCGGCACCTCAAAATACATCGCCAGCCCCTTCTCCGCGAGGGCGCGGGCGGCGGCCCCGGCGGTCGGGCCGACCGCGAGGCCGGCACCGGGCAGCGCGCCGTGCGGCGCATCCGCCGCGATCAGCGCACGCAGCAGCCGCGCCTGCCGGCCCGCCCCCGTCCGCTCCAGCCGCGCGGCCTCCGCCGCCGCGACCTCGCGCTCCCCGGCGAGCCGCAGCAGGCGCACGACCTTGCGGCGCGCGGGCGGCAGGCGCACCGTTCGCTCCTCAGTCACGGCGCCTTTCCTGCGCAGCTCCGCCAGGGCCGGCCCGACCTTCGCCTGCCCCAACGCCTTCGCCAGTTTTCCCGGGTCGGCCTCGCCACCCAGCGAGGCCAGCGCCGCCGCCACATCCTTCTGCGCCGCCGAGCGCGTCCCCGCCAGCCGCTCCTCCCAGTCCTCGGCCAGCCGCAGCGTGGTCTTGATCTGGGACGCCATGATCTCCGGGGCGATCAGCCGCACCGCGTCGCGCAGGTCGCACAGCGTCTGCTCGGCGACCCACCGGGCCAGTTCGTACAGCGACTCGTCAAAAGCCGTCCCGTTCTCGATG
>JAFAZD010000271.1 GCA_019239955.1 Armatimonadota bacterium
TTCAGCGAAGATGTGGCGACACGGTTCATCGGCAACGGCTGGAACGTCACCCGCGTCGGCGATGCGAATGATCTGGCGATGCTCCAGCGCGCCTTTGTGGTCGCTCAGAAGGAGAAAGAACGCCCCACCCTGATCATCGTGGACAGCCACATCGGCTACGGCGCCCCCACCAAGCAGGGGACACATGGGGCGCACGGCGAACCCTTGGGCGAGGAGGAGATCCGGCTGACGAAGCGCAACTACGGCTGGCCGGAGGACGAAAAGTTCCTGGTTCCGGACGGCGTGCGCGATCACTTCCGCAACGGCATCGGCGCGCGCGGCCGTCAGCTCCGCCAGGACTGGTTCGCGCGACTCGATGAGTACGGGAAAGCCTACCCGGAGCTGGCAGACCAACTGACGCGGATGCAGAAGCGCCTGCTGCCGGACGGCTGGGACAAGGACATCCCCACCTTCGCGCCGGATGCGAAAGGATTGGCCGGCCGCGAGGCCTCCGGCAAGGTGCTGAATGCGATCGCCAAGAATGTGCCCTGGCTCGTTGGCGGCGCGGCGGACCTGGCGCCCTCGACGAAGACGCGCCTGACCCTTGAGGGCGCGGGCGATTTTGAGGCCGACAACTACGCCGGGCGCAACTTCCATTTCGGTATCCGCGAGCATGCAATGTCGGCGGTCGTGAACGGCCTGTCGCTCTCCAAGGTCCGGGCGTATGGTTCGGGGTTTCTGATCTTCTCCGACTACTCGCGCCCGGCGATCCGGCTGAGCGCCATCATGGAGGTTCCCACGATCCACGTCTTTACCCATGACTCGATCGGCGTCGGCGAGGACGGGCCGACGCACCAGCCCATCGAGCACCTGCCGTCGCTGCGCGCCATCCCCGGTGTGGTGGTGATGCGTCCGGCGGACGCCAACGAGGTCTCTGAGGCGTGGCGCTATGTCATGCAGCTCCAGCACGAACCGGCGGTCCTGGTCCTGACCCGGCAGGCGCTGCCCACGCTGGACCGGAGCAAATACGCCGGCGCGGAGAATACGAAGTTCGGTGCCTACGTTCTGGCGGACGCCGCCGGCCCGGACGGCGATCCCGATGTCCTGCTGCTGGCGACCGGCTCGGAGGTGTCACTATGCATCGCGGCCTACGAACAACTCGTTGCGGAGGGAGTCAAGGCTCGTGTGGTCAGTATGCCGTCCTGGGAAGTGTTTGAGCATCAGGATGAAGACTACAAGGCGCGGGTGATCCCGCCGTCGGTCACGGCCCGGGTCGCCGTCGAGCAGGCGTCCACCTTCGGCTGGGGACGCTATGTCACGAACAACGACCAGATCATTGGCATGAAGACCTTTGGGGCCAGCGCCCCGCTCAAGGAACTGACCCAAAAGTTCGGGTTTACCGTCGAAAACGTGGTGGCAGTGGCGAAGAAGGAGATACAACGGGCGCGCGCGGGCCAAGGCGCATAGGACAGGCCGGTGATTTGGCGGCGTCGTTTACAATGGACGGGAACGGGAAACAACTCTATCAGCAGAACGCCTGCGGGCGACCAAGGAGAGACACATGGCAGTCGCAGAGAAAGAAGTGACGGGGCAGAAGTCTACGGGCCTGTCCATGGACGATATTCACGAGCTGGCGCAGCAGCTGCGGGTGGACAGCATCCGCTGCACGACGGCGGCGGCGTCGGGGCACCCGACGTCGTCCATGTCCGCCGCCGACCTGATGGCGGTGTTGCTGGCGAAGTACCTTAAGTACGACTGGTCCAACCCCAAGCACCCGAACAACGACCATCTCGTGTTCAGCAAGGGGCACGCCTGCCCCCTTTTGTATTCCATGTTCAAGGCAGCGGGGGCGATTACCGATGAGGAATTGATGACGCTGCGCAAGTTCGGCTCGCGCCTGGAGGGGCACCCGAACCCGCACGTGACGCCGTTCGTGGACGTGGCGACCGGGTCGCTCGGCCAGGGCTACCCTATCGGCGTCGGCATGGCGCTGGACGGCAAGTACCTGGACAAACTGCCCTTCAAGGTCTGGGTGGTGCTCGGCGACAGCGAGGTGGCCGAGGGCAGCATCTGGGAGGGGTGCGACAAGGCGTCGCACTACAAGCTCAACAACCTGATCGCCCTGCTGGACATGAACCGGCTGGGCCAGCGCGGCGAGACCGACCTGGGCTGGAACAGCGCCGCCTATGCGGCCCGCGCCCGCGCCTTCGGCTGTCACGCCATTGAGATCGACGGGCACGACTTGCAGGAGATTGATCAGGCGTATCAGGAGGCGCTCGCGCAGACGGACAGGCCGACCTGGATCATCGCCAAGACCGAGAAGGGCCACGGAGTCTCGTTCCTCGCCAACAAGGAGGGCTGGCACGGCAAGGCGCTGAATGAAGACCAGGCGAAGGACGCAATCAAGGAACTGGGCGGCGAGCGGCACATCATCGTCCCGACCCTGAAGCCCGAGGACAGGCAGCCGGCCCAGCCCGCGGAGGCGCAGGCGCTGAAGCTGCCGACGTATGAACTCGGCTCCAAGGAGGCGACGCGCAAGGCCTACGGCGACGCCCTGGTGGCGGTCGGCGCGAATCGCCCGGAGGTGGTCGTGCTGGACGGTGAGGTGTCCAACTCGACCCACGCCGACGAGTTCAACAAGGCGTTCCCCGACCGGTTCTTTGAGATGTACATCGCCGAGCAGCAGCTGGTCTCGGCGGCGGTCGGGCTGGGCGTGCGGCAGAAGATCGCCTACGCCTCCACCTTCGCGGCGTTCTTCTCCCGCGCTTACGATCAGATCCGCATGGCGAGCATCTCCAACGCCAACATCCGGCTTTCGGGATCGCATGCGGGCGTCTCTATCGGCGAGGACGGCCCCTCGCAGATGGCTCTGGAGGACCTGGCGATGATGCGCGCGGTGTGTGACTCCACCGTGCTGTACCCCAGCGACGCCAACCAGACGGCGCGCCTGGTCCACGCGATGGCGGACCTGCCGCACATCACCTATCTACGCACGACCCGCGAGAAGACGCCGATCCTTTACGGGCCGGGCGAGACGTTCCCCGTCGGCGGCAGCAAATTGGTCAAGCACTCCGACGGCGACCAGGTGGCCGTCATCGGCGCTGGCATCACGCTGCACGAGGCGGTGAAGGCGTATGACCGGCTCAAGGCCGACGGCATCACGATCCGGGTGATTGATGCCTACTCCGTGAAGCCGATTGACGCCGAGACGCTGCACCGGGCGGCGCAGGACTGCGGCGGCAAACTGGTCGTCGTGGAAGATCACTGGTTCGAGGGCGGCCTGGGCGACGCCGTGCTGGACGCCTTCACGGGCGTCGGCGAGACGCCCCCGACGGTGGTGAAGCTGGCGGTCCACAAGATGCCCGGCTCCGGCAAGCCCGCCGAGCTGCTCCACGCCGCCGGCATTGACGCCGACGCCATCGTCGCGGCGGTGAAGTCGCTGCTGTGATCGGCCCTGTTTCGTAGGGGCGACCCGCCGGGTCGCCCCTACCCCCGCCGCCGGGCGAACACGAGGTTCGCCCCTACCGACCATGACCCGTCGCCTACTCCTGCTCCTGATTGTCGCCCTGTCGCTGGCGGCCACGCACCTTTCCGCCAAGCCCAGTGCCCTGCCGCCGCCGGTGGTGCCGCAGTGCGTCGGGGTCAACATCCACTTCACGGGACAGCCGAAACGAGATTTGGATGGCCTCGCCCGGGGCGGGTTCGGCTGGATACGGATGGACTTCGCCTGGGACGCCATCGAGAAGACGAAGGGCGTGTATGACTTCTCGGCGTATGACTCGCTGCTGGCGGGACTGACGGCCCGCCACATCAAGCCGCTGTTCATCCTCGATTACGGCAACGACCTTTACCAAAAGGGGTCGCCGCGCACGCCGGAGGCGCGGGCGGCGTTCGCGCGGTTCGCGGCGGCGGCGGCGCGGCACTATCGCGGCAAGACCATCCTGTGGGAGATCTGGAACGAGCCGAACGGCGGGTTCTGGCAGCCGCAGGCCAACGTCCAGGAGTACGGCGCGCTGGCGATGGCGACGGTGAAGGCGGTCCACGCCGCCGACCCGAACGCGACGGTGATCGCGCCGGGAACGTCCGGCATCCCGCTCGACTTCATGGAGAGTTTGTTCAAGATGGGGCTGCTCAAGGAGGTCGACGCGGTCTCATTCCATCCCTACCGGGGCAACAGCCCGGAGACGGCGGCGGGCGACTACCAGGCGCTGCGGGCGCTGATTCAGCGGTACGCGCCCCCGGGCCGGGACGTGCCCCTGGTGTCGTCGGAGTGGGGCTACACCACCGTCAATGTCTCGGAGCAGCAGCAGGCGCAGTATCTGGCGCGTCAGTGGCTGTCCAATCTGGCCGAGGGCATCCGCCTGAGCATCTGGTACGACTGGCACGACGACGGCACCGATCCGAGCAATGGGGAGCACCACTTCGGCACGGTTCGCAACGACTACACACCCAAGCCGGCATTTCTGGCGGCGCGGGCGCTGACGCAGACGCTGGGCGGCTCCCGTTTCGTCAAGCGCATCCCGCTGGCGTCGCCCGACGACTACCTGCTGCTGTTCGGACGGGGCGGGGCCGTCAGGCTGGCCGCGTGGACCACCAAAGAAGACCATGCTCTGCCGCTGCCGATTGCCTCCGTGACGCGCATGACGGACATGACGGGGGGACCGCTGACGCCGACGGTGGAGGGGGGGCGGCTGCGGCTGACGCTGACGGGCAGCCCGGTCTACCTGGACGTGGGGCGCGACGCGGCGCTGCGGGAGGCCGCCGCCTGGACGGCGCGGCCGGAAAATCCATTTTATGCGGCGGGGCAGCCGCTCCGATTGGCGCTGACTTACCGCAACCCCGACGACGTCTCCCATCGGGTGCGCTTCCTGACCCTGCTGACGACGCCGGACGGGGCGCGGACGCCGGTGCCCGGCGGCGAGGACATCGTCGGCCCGCATCAGATGCTGGCGCAGGGGGCGGTCTCGGCGGCGATGCGCGTGCCGGTGCGGGCGCGCGTCGGGCTGGTGGTGGACGACGTGCGGCAACCGTACCCGCAGGACGTGTCGTTTACGCCGACCGATCCCCTGACCCTGTCCGTGACGCCGCTGGAGTCGGGCCGCGCCCAGGTCCAGATCGCCAACCCCGCCGGCACGGAGTTCACGGGCCGGCTCGGCGCGGCGGGGCCGAGCGGCGTCACGGTCGTCCCGGTCCATCTGGCGGCGGGGCAGACGGCGCTGTCGGTGACGACGCCGCTCCGGGCGGAGACGACGTGGCGGCTGCGCGACGAGCAAGGCCGGCCGGTCGCGGCGCTGCCGGCGCGGCGCTACGTCCCCTACCCCCTCGCGGCCTCGCCGATACAGGTGGTCCTGGACGGCGACCTGAAGGTGCCCTCCGCCGTTCAGCTTCTGCCGGACAAAGCGGCGCAGCGCGTGTCTTATCAGTTCGCGCCGGGCTGGTCGTTCTGGCGCGCGGGCGAGGCACAGCCGCCGGCCCTGCCGGGACATCCCGCCGCCTACGGCGTCTGGGTGGACGGGGACGACAGCGGTAACAACGTCAACATCCGTTTCACCGACAGCACCGAGCAGACGTTTCAGGCGGACGGCCCGGCGATGACCTGGTCCGGCTGGCATTACCTGACGTTCCCCTTGCAGCCAGGCACCCCGGAGGGGCAGAGCATCGGGCACTGGGGCGGCGCGAACGACGGGCGGGTGCATTACCCCATCCGCATCACCACGCTGCTGCTCCTCGACTCACGGGCCGCCGCCCGCCGCCACCAGGGCGTGGTGCTCTGGAAGCGACCGGACATTATTTACGACGAGACAGCAAGAGCGGACGGTTCGGCGCATCGGGTATAATCGTCATACAGCAGGCAGTCCTGCACAAGCGAAGGAGAAACCAGTCCCATGGCTTGGAAGTTACGGAAGGACAAGCTCCAGGCGGAGACGCCGAAGGAGGAGATGGAGGCAAAGGACACGGCGGCCACAGCCGCCGCGCCGCCCGGCGCGGGCGCGGTCCCGGCGGAGGGCATTGCCCCACCGTCTTTCGAGGACGAGCCGATCCAGCGGCATTCATTCGCGCTGCCGGAGACCGAGCCGCACGATGCGGCGGTCGAGGAGCCGCAATTCGCGCCGCTTGACTTCGACACGGCGGCGTTTCACGCCGACCCCGACCTGACGGCGGAGTCCCACGGCCTGGCCGAGGAGGAGCCGCTCTTCCAGCCGATGTCGGAGTCGGGCGGCCACGCCTTCGACCTGCCAGGGGCGGCGGAGACGCCGACGCACGGGGCTGGAGCGGTACAAGAGACGCAGTTTCACAGCGAAGGGCCGGTGTTCGCGCCCCCGCCGGCCTTTGAGTCGGTGTCCGTACCGACCGACACCGATCGGCGTCAGGAGGTCGCGCCGGGGCTGTTGATGCCGGAGACGGAGTCGAGTATCCCGCGCGTCGCGCCGTTCATCGTGGACGTGCCGCCCGCCGAGGAGACCTCCGCCACCAGCGGCACTCTGGTGCTGCGCATCGGCAAGCTGTCGGCGACGTTTCCGATCACCAAAGATGTGACCGTGATCGGGCGGCCCGACACCGCGACCCAATCCTACCCGGACGTCGAGATCGAACTGGACGACGCCATCTCACGTCGCCACGCGGAGATCCGCCGGCATGACGGCGGGTACTACCTGGTCGACACGATGAGCACCAACGGCACACGGCTCAACGGCGAGAAGGTCGAAGCGTATCAGGAATACCGGCTGGACCACGGCGACCGGATCAACCTGGGCGACATGACGGAGATCGTCTTCGAGTGAGCGCAGCCGGGACGCACTTCGTCGCGGGCAATGTCGTCAACCTTTACGCCGCGCCGGACACGTCCTCCGAGGTGCTCTCGCAGGCCATCCAGGGCGCGGCGGTGCGGGCCGTGGAGGCGCGGGACGGGTTTTGCCGGGTGGAGTGCGAAGACCGTTACGGCGGTTGGGTCGCCGGGGGCCGCCTGACGGCGGCCTGGGATCGCTCGGACTACCTACAGACCGGCATCGCCACGCTGTTCGCCGACGTCTACTCGGCCCCGGATGCACAGTCGGAGATAGTCACCAAGCTGACCGTTTCCTCGCGGGTCTGCATCGCGCACCGGCCGGAGGTCGAGGAGTTCGTGCCCGTCGTGCTGGCGGACCATCAGGTGGGCTATGTTCATAACGCCTGCCTGGACCTGACGCATTCGCGGGCGGCGGGGCGGCCCGATCTGGTGGATCCGCAGACTCGGCGCGCGCTGGATGTGGGCGAGCTCAAGCGCCAGGTGCTGCGGGCGGTAGGCCGGCAGGCGGCGGGGACGGCCCGGCGCTTCATCGGCACGCCCTACCTGTGGGGCGGCTGCACGCCGTTCGGCATTGACTGCTCCGGCTTCGTGCAGCTGGCCTACAAACTGAGCGGGATGCAACTCCTGCGCGACGCGCACCTGCAATTCGCCGACCGGCGGTTCCGGCGCGTGGACGCGGGGCGTGGGCTGAACGAGGGCGCGTGGGAGGCGGGCGATCTGCTGGTCTTCAGCCGCCGGGAGGACCGGCAGCCGACTCACATCGGCCTGGCGCTTGGCGACGGGCGCTTCATCCACGCCCTGGGCGGCCAGGGCGTCTGCATCCATCCTTGCGACGCGCCCCGGTTTTTGGAGACGTTCACCGGCGCGGTGCGGGTGTCGCCGGAGGCGGACCTGGGCATCGAGGCGGCCTGACCCACCCCGGCTCGCTGAGGCTCGCCACCCCTCCCGATCCGGGAGGGGAACGGCTAACGGACGCCGATCTTGCGGTCGAGGCGTCGGAGCAGGGGCGACTTCTCAATGGTCTTGGAGAGGGAGTGGGTCTCGCACCACCACTGGAAGGCGAGCATGAGGGCGACAGCGACGGCCTGCCAGACGGGGGCGAAGTAGACGGCGGCGGCGACTCCCCAGACGGCCCCGAAGGCGTTGGAGCCGGTGTCTCCGAGCATGACGCGGCCCCCGGCATCAAGCGGGTAGAGGATGAAGGCCACGGCGACGGCGAAGTAGAACAGGAAGCCAACACCCGTTTGATGCTGCCAGAACAGGGTGCCGATGAGGATGAGTGCGCCGAGGAAGAAGCCAGCCAGGCAGCGTCCGGGGCGCAGGTCCAGCAGGTTCAGGGTATTAGCGGACAGGGCGATCAGGAGGGCGGCGAGCGGCCAGCGCCACCACAGGCCTGGGTGGTGCCAGAAGATGGGGTCGGCCGTGAGAAGATACCCGGCACAAAGGCTCAGGACTCCGCCGCCCAGCGCCTTGCCCGCCCCCGTGGTCAGCCGCCCCCGCCGCAGCGCGCCCAGATGTCCGCGAAAGCCGCCGACGTCCCGATTCCCCCACAGGTCGTCCACCAGGCCGAGCGCGCCGAAGCCGAGCGTGACGAGGAAGTAGGCAGCGGACACGGCGGGGTCCAGGTCGCCTTGGCGCAGCCACTCGAAGGCATAGAAGAACTCGCCTGCCAGCACGAAGGCGAGGCCGTAGACGGCGGGGATGCGCTCCTTGCGGAAGTTGGGCCGCCGCCAGTCGTAGCGCCGGGTGAGCCAGGCCGTGCCGCCGAAGCCGAGGGCGAGGGCGAGCGTCAGGACCAGATACTCGATGGGGGTCATGGGGAAGACCCCCACTCCCCCTCACCCGGCTCGCCCCCTCTCCCCGGCGGCAAGCCGCCGACCCTCTCCCCCGCGGGGGAGAGGGTTCCTGTCGCCAACGGCTCTTCTGTCTCCCCTTCTCCCCTCCGAGGGAGAAGGGGCGGGGGGATGAGGGGGACCGGCGGGCCGGAAGGTGAGGCGGTTCCGGGGCCTGCGGGCCAATTCATTTCGCCATCGCCAGGGGGACGAACTTGCGGGCGCCGATGCTGATTGCCTGGGCGACGCGCTCGGCGACCTCGCGGAAGGCCTCGGCGTAGGGGCCGTCCGGGTTGATGACGACGGAGGGCGTGCCCTCATCGGCCTCCGCGCCGATGTCGGCGGCGAGGGGGATCGCGCCGAAGAAGGGGACGTTGAGCGCCTCCGCCGCCTGCTGGCCGCCGCCGTGGGAGAAGATGTGATGACGGGAGTTGCAGGTCGGGCACAGGAAGTAGGACATGTTCTCCACGATGCCCAGGATCGGCACGTCCAGCCGCTGGAACATGGCGACGGCCTTGACGGCAACGGCGGCGGCCAGGTCCTGCGGGGTCATCACCACCACCGCGCCGGAGAGCGGGATGGCCTGGGCGAGCGTGAGCTGCGCGTCGCCCGTGCCGGGCGGCAGGTCCACCACCAGGTAGTCAATTTCGCCCCACTCCACGTCACGCAGGAACTGCTGGACGGCCTTGGCCACCATCGGGCCGCGCCAGATCACGGCGGAGCCGGAAGGCTGCAAAAAGCCCATCGAGATGATCTTCACGCCGTAACGCTCGACGGGCATCAACTTTTCTTTCTTCTCGTCCACCGTCGGCTGGGCGTCCTCGACGCCCATGATGATGGGGATGGAGGGGCCGTAGATGTCGGCGTCCAAGAGGCCGACCTTGGCGCCCATCTGGGCGAGGGCGCAGGCGATGTTGGCGCTGACCGTGCTCTTGCCGACGCCGCCCTTGCCGGAGGCGACGGCGACCACGTTCTTGACGCCGGGCAGGGCCTGCTGCTGGGGGATGCCGCGCCCGGTGTTGGCACGGACGTTGGCGGTCATCTCGATCTGAATGTCCTCCACGCCGGGGACGGCCGCGACGGCCGCGCGGCACATACGCTCGATCTCGGCCTTCAAGGGGCAGGCGGGCGTGGTCAGTTCCACAGTGAAGGATACGCGCGGGCCATCAATCTGGACGTTCTTGATCATGCCCAGAGTGACTAAATCCTTGTGCAGATCGGGATCAATGACCGTGCCGAGGGCGGCGAGCACCTGCTGCGGAGTGACTGTGGCGAGTATAGGCATGATGGGTGTTCCTGGAAATAGTATACCCGGCGGAGGAGAGAAAACGTGTTGAGACGTGAGATGCAGCAGGCGGCGCAGGGGCAGCGACAGTGGCAGCGGATGCTGGTCCCGGCGGTGGACCGGCCCTACTCCATGCGATGCCTGGAGGTGGCGTACCGGCTGGCGCAGGACACGGGGGCGACGGTGCAGCTGGCCTACGTGCTGGAGGTGCCGCGCGCGCAGGCGCTGGAGGCGCTGCTGCCGGAGGCCGAGATGCTGGCGAGCGAGGCCCTGCGGGACGCCCAGCAGGCGGCGGTCCCGTTCAAGGTCAAGGTGGAGGCGTTCGTGCATCGCACCCGCAGCGCGCCGGAGGGCATCCTGCGCCTGGTCGCGCAGGAGAAGATCGACCTGCTGGTTCTGGGGGGTCGCCCCGACGGCAACCGCGGCCTGCCCGCCGACCTGGCCCGCGACCTGTTCCAGCGCGCCCCCTGCGAGGTCGTGGTGGACTACATCGCCGGGGAGAAGTGAGCCGTTGTGAGACTCAGCGCGTTTCAGCGGGCGCGGTCCCAACGTGAGCGCCCTCGCTGGTTTGCCGCGTTCTCGAACCAGCGGCGGCTCATCATGGACGACAGACGGGGCGGCACGGGTGATCCGTGCCGCCCCGTCTCGCTTGTGCAGCGTGCCTACGCTAAGGCCTACTTGTTGACGGCTTCTTTCACCGCATCGCTGGCGGCGCCGACGGCGTCATGGACTTTATCGCCCAGGTCCTGAACCTTGTCCTGCACGACATCCTGCGCCTTCTGGACCAGGGTGTCGCGCGTCGGCCCCATCAGGCGCTGCTCCGGCGCGGTGGAGGGGAGGGAGAGGCCCACCAATGCGCCGAGGCCCAGGGCGATGCCGCCGACCGCCAGGGGGTTTTCGTAGAGCAGCCGCTGGAGGGCGTCGCCGCCCTGGTGCGCCTTCTCCTGCACCTGCGTCCCCAGATTGCTGACCGTGTCCTGTACTTGGCCGGCGGCACTGCTGGCCGCATCCTGCACATGGCTGGCGGCACTGCTGACCGCGTCTTGCACGTGGCCGGCGGCGTCGCCGATCTTGCTGCCGGCGTCGCTGACCGCGCCGCTCACGCGCGCCCCAACCGAGGCGCTCGGCGGCGCGTAGCCGGGAGAGCCGGTTGTGACGCGGGCCGGGCCGGACGCGGTCGTTTTGCCGCTGCCCCGGAAGAGCAGGTACAGACCCAGGCCGGCCAGTGCGGCCGCCGGGGGATTGTCTTTGATGCGTTCGGTGATGGTCATGGTGATTCCTTGTACGGTCACTCCCGCGCCGGCGGGGGCTGTCCCGTCGAGCGCGGTCTTCAGGCTGTCGGCCGCCCCGCCGGCGGCGGTCTTGGCGGCATTCGCCGCGCCGCCGAGCGCATTCTTGGAGGTCTGCATGCCCTTGCTGAAGGCCGATTTCACCTCATCAATGGCGCTGCTGACGGCGTGGCGGGCGGCGTTCCCGGCGGCTTCAGGCAGGGCCTCCCGCACCTGCTGCACGATGTCCGTCACCGTGTCCCTGGCGTGCTGCACGACCTCCGTGGCGGCCTCCTTGGCGTGGTCCGTGGCGTTCGCCACTGTCTCAGAGACGGCCTCCTTGGCGTGGTCCGTGGCACCGGCGATGATGCCCGGCAGCGCCTCCTTGGCGTGGTCCACCACCTCCAGGGCCGCCGCCTTGGCGTGCTGCGTCGTGTCCGACGCCACATCCTTGACCTCCTCGGCCAGCGTGTGCGGGTTGAGCTTGTCGCCAAGGGCCGCGAGCGTCCCGCTCATCTCGGCCCGCGTTTGGTCAATGTCTTCGGGGCTGACATCGCCCTCCACACTGCCATCGGGACGCATGACATACGTTGCGTTCGGGTCGTTCATGTTTACTTCGTCTGGTCCTTGGCCCATTGGGCGTCCTCCTTCAGAGTCTCAATGGTCTGCCGGGGCGCCATGTCGGCGTGCTTGAGCGCGTTCACGCCCTTCATGACCATCGCGCCGCCGATGGCGGTGACGACAATGCCCACCAGCAAGGCGGCCACCCAGGGCGTGACGTTGGCGTGAATCAGCAACAGGATGATGGCGGCGATGATCGCGAGCAGTCCGGCGTAGGCGACGGCCCCGCCGATTGCCAGGGACGCGACCTGCCGGCCGGCCTGAGACGCCTTCTGGATCATCTCGTTCTTGGCGAGCGTGATCTCCTGACGCACCAATGTGGTGGTCTCGTGCATCAGGTCGCCCAGCAGCTCGCCCACCGACCGCTCCGTCTTC
>JAFAZD010000275.1 GCA_019239955.1 Armatimonadota bacterium
CTTCCTGGTGAACAATCAGATCATGTTTGACAATCCCCGAACCGTGGCCGCCTACGAGACGCTGCGCGCGCTGAACGCTTCGGGCGCGCTGCTGATCGGCGCGCCGACGGACTACTGGGACCCCTCGGCCTTCACGCAGGGGCTGACCGCCATGCAGTGGACGGGGCTGTGGGCCTACCCGGCCATCCGCAAGGCGCTGGGACCTGATGTGGGCGGCATGGCCTGGCCCGCGCTGGACAAGGGCGGCCAGCCGGCCACGTTCCTGGGAGGCTGGTCGGCGATGGTCAACGCGCAGGGCGCGCACGTGGAGGAGGCGAAGCGGTACGTCAAGTGGCTCTGGGTTGACAACAAGCAAGACCAGCAGGACTTCTGCCTGTCCTACGGCTTCCACGTGCCGCCCCGATCCAGCGTCGCCAAAACCGCCGCGCCCCTGCGCGCCCCGGTGCCCGCCGAGGCCGTGAAGAACCTGGAGACCTACGGCCACTTCACGCCCCCGACGTGGAACGCCGCCATGGGCACCGCGCTGACCGACGCCGTGACCAACATCCTCCAGAAAGACCGCCCCGCCGCCGCCGAGGTGGCCGCCGCCGCGCGCAAGTGCGAGCGGGAGCTGCGGCGCGCGCTGGAATGATGCCCGCACCGGAATAATGCCCGCACGGAAGGCGGTGTTGGAAAACGGCGCGAGTCAGTCAGCGAGTGAATTCGCCGCTGGGGGCGCTCCGCGCGGGGCGACTTACTTCTGGCCCTTGACTCTGGCCTCTAAAGTGCTAAAGTGACATCCTATGGCAGTGACAACCACCATTAAGGCCCGCCGCCGACGCCGCCCGCCGGGCGACCGGGCGGCGACGCTCGCGTTCTGGGCGTTCGTCTCGCCCGCTCTGATCGGGCTGACCGTGTTCACGCTCGTGCCGATCGTCTGGGGCTTCCTGCTGAGCCTGTCGCACGCCCAGAACACCATCCACGTCGGCCACTTCATCGGCCTGCGCAACTACGCGGACCTCTTGACCGACGAGGAGTTCCTGCGGTCGCTGCTGACCATCCTGATCTTCGCCCTCTTCATCGTCCCGCTCACCTTCGCGGTCTCGCTGGGGCTCGCGCTGCTGGTGAACCGGGCCGGGCGGGGGACGGCCTTCTTTCGGACCGTGTTCTTCATCCCGTCCGCCGTCTCCTACGTCGTCGCCTCGCTGATCTGGCGCGTGAGCCTGTTTAATGGTACGCCGTTCGGCTTCGCCAATCACGTCCTGGGCTCGCTCGGCCTCATCCACCAGCCCATCGTCTGGATCGGCACCCCCAGCCCGCCCTGGTACTGGCTCGTGCTGGTGACGGCGCGGCTCTGGCTCCAGGTCGGCTTTTACATGATCATCTTCATCGCCGGCTTGCAGGAGATCCCCCGCTCGCTCTATGAGGCCGCCGCCGTGGACGGGGCGAGTCCAGGCTGGACGATGCTGCGCTACATCACCCTGCCGCAGCTGCGTGCCACCTCCATCTCCGTGCTGCTGCTCAATCTCATCGCGGCCTTCCAGGCCTTTGACGAATTCTACAACATCCTCGGCGGCACGGGGTCGTCTGTGGGCAACGCGGCCCTGGCCCGCCCGCCGCTCGTGTACCTCTACTCCGTGGCCCTCAGCCAGCAGGACTTTGGGCGTGGCTCGGCGGGCGGCTTCATCCTGACCGCGCTGATCTTCGCCGTCACGCTGATCCAGGGCCGTCTGTTCGGCTTCGGGGAGTCCGAAAAATGAGAGAGACGCGAAACACTCTGTCTGCGACTCTGCGATACGGCCTGCTGATCCTCGTCGCCCTGCTGTTCCTGATCCCGTTCTACCTGATCGGGCGCAACGCTCTGATGACGGACGCCCAGATCACGTCGCGGACCTGGGCCTGGCTGCCCGACCTGCCGCACTGGGAGAACTTCGCCGCGCTCTTCCAGCCCTCCAAGGATGACCCCGCCGCGTCGCCCCAGATGCTGATCGGGCTGCTGAACTCGGCGTTCATCGCGGTCGTCACCCTCGTCCTCCAAATGCTGTTCTCGTCCATGGCCGGCTACGCCCTGGCGCGCATCCCGGCGCGCGGGCGCAACGTCGTCTTCTTCCTGATCCTCTCGACGCTGATGATCCCCGGCGCCGTGACCTTCGTGCCAACCTTCGCCGTGGTGGCCTGGTTGGGCGGCGTGAACACGCGCTGGGGCATCATCGCGCCCGGCGTGTTCAGCGCCTTCTCCATCTTCCTGTTCCGGCAGTTCTACCTGCGCTTCCCGGCGGAGATCGAGGAGGCGGGCCGGCTGGACGGCCTGAGCTACTTCGGCGTCTACCGGCACCTGCTGCTGCCCAACTCCACCAGCATCCTGATGGCCCTCGGCGTGCTGACCTTCATCGCCAGCTGGAACGCCTTCCTGTGGCCGCTGGTCATCGGCCAGGACCCGTCCGCGTGGACCGTTCAGGTCGTGCTCTCCACCTTCCTGACGGCCCAGACGCAGAACCTGGCCCAGCTGTTTGCCGCCGCCGCCGTGGGCGTCGCGCCGCTGGTGATCGTGTTCCTGCTCATGCAGCGCTACATCGTCGAAGGGGCCAAGTTCTCCGGCGGCAAGGAGTAGCCGCCTTTCAGGCGACCTCCCAGGCCCGGCGCAGCGTGTCCAGCGTCTCCGCGGCCTGGCGCGGCAGGTCCGTGGAGTGGCCCTCCACCGAGATGCGGCCGCCGTAGCCCATCTCCTTCAGGACGCGGAAGAACGACGCCAGATAGTCCACGTCTTCGGCGGTCGGCACGCGCCGCCCCTCCGCGCCCGCCACATGGACGTGCTGCAATAATGCCCCCGCCCCGCGCGTCTCCTCAAAGGACTGCCGCTCCTGGCTCACATGGTAGAGGTCGCTCAACACCTTGATGGCGGGATGGCCGACGGCCTGGGCGATCTCCGCCGCCTCGGACACGCCGTTGATGAAGTTGCACTCGCTGGCGTGGAGCGGCTCAATGGCGACCGTCACCCCCTGCGCGGCGGCCAGCGGCCCGCACCGGCGGAGAAAGTCCGTGACCTGCCGCCGCGCCTCCGCCGCCGGGAACCCGTCCGGCCGCTGCCGCGACCGGCCGCTGCCGAAGACGACGACCCTCCCGCCGAGCGCGGCCGCGCGCGCGAAGGCGGCCTGCAGATAACGCCCCTGCCGCGCCTCGTCCACGGCCTCGCCGACGACCTTCAGGTCCCCCGGCAGGAACACGTTGAACGCCTCCGGTGTAATGGATGGCGCCGCCAGAGATTCCTTTAGGCCCGGCATGACCTCAACCTCGGCCTGCTCCGGCCGCAGCGTCGCCGCCAGCGGTGGTTCTACGTAGTCGTACCCCGCCGCCGTCAGTATGGGAAGATGCTCCAGAGGAGCGCAGAACCCGAATCGCATGATTGCCTCCCTCCTTTTTCTTCAATGTCGCCGGCAATTTTCCCGCCGGGACGGAGAATTTGGTGCTGTGCTCTCTGCCCAGGAAGTAGGCGATCTTCTGCCCGAAGCAACCGTATGGCCTACACGCCCCGCGCCGCACAGCCCTGCTGATACTCGGCGATGACCGCCTCACCGACCTTTCGGAACGCCTCAATCCGTTCATTGGGTGAGGAGTAGACGCGGCTCGGCCGGCCCTCGGCGTCCACGAAGCCGGGTTCGCCCCGCATCGTCAGGGACTGGTGGGCGGCGATGACGCAGGCGCCCTCCCAGAAAATCTCCTGAATGTCCTCCGGAATCGGCGCGCCGTCCAGGCAGGTCGGCGCGATGGGCAGCAGGTCCAGGGTGTTGTGCTCCGTCCCCGCCGTCACGAACAGGCCGGCGTCGCGCATGGCCCGCACGTAGCGCGTGAGCACGCCCGGGGTGTTGCGGATCGGGATGAACTCGGCGGCGGGGATGCCGCGCGCCTGGATGTCGGCGATGAGCCGCTCGACATCTTCCTCGTACCCGCAGATCGGCGTCGCGCCGTCGGCGAGCGTTGGGTAGCAGGGGATGCCGCCCAGGGCCAGGATCAGCCGGTAGGCGTGGTCGAAGTCCACAAAGGTGTCGGGGACGAACGCCGGCTTGCCCGCCTTCAGGAGCTGGGACCGTATCTCATTCTGCACGGCCACGGCGTCATCGGGCCGCGCCTTGGGCGGGACGCCGTAGACGCGCTCCAGAAGCGCCGCGCGTCCGTCCTCCGGTACCATGTCGAAGAACACTTCCTGGAAGGCCTGCGCGACGTGGCGCTCCTGCAGGTAGACGCGCCCGCGCGGGCAGGCGTGACGCGCCGCCACGCGGTCCTTGATCGCCTCGGCGTCCAGCCCGATCTCCAGCCCCACGCCCGCGAAGACGGCCCGGAGTCTGTCCGTCACCTCCCGCATGCGTGCCGAGTCATTGCCCCGGATGACCTGCAGCAGCTGCCGGGCCGTGTCGGTCATGGGGTCGAAGCGGGTGATCCCCTTGCCGCAGACGTACATCTTGCCGGGGTTGCCGGGGTCGTTGATTTTGACCCCCTGCGCCACCAGAGCGTCAATCAGGGAGATGATCTCCAGGCCGAACAGCGGAAAGACGCCGCGCGCGCCCGCCTCGGCGGCGAAGTCGGCGTAGACGGCATAATCGTAATAGTTGCTCGCGCCGAGGACCCGAACCCCCTGCTCGGCGGCCAGCGCCACGGCCTGCCGCGTCGTCTCAAACGCCGTGAAGTTCGGCGGCAGGTGGATGTGGGCGTTGACACGCGGGCGGTCGGCCGGCGCGTCCCTGTCGGCGGTTGCAGGCATACAAGACTTTCCGGGTGACGTGAGTGGCGGTGCGTGAGGCCGCGGGAACGGGGGACCGCGTCAGAAGTCCTCTTCCTGAAGCACCACGATCCCCTCTGACTCCCGCCGTTTCACGATCTGCGAGGGGTCGGGGACGAAGAATTCGACGTGGCCGCAGTCCTGGCAGAGCGCCGCCTTGATGCCCAGGTGCTGGACGCCGTGGTGGGTCTCGTGATCCATGCAGAAGGCGATGGGGTGTTCCAGGTGCGCCGAGATCAATTGTGCGCCGCCGCACCGTAGACAGGCTGTTTCCGCGGACATGGCCGTCTCCTCTCCGCTATTTCTATTTCTTGCCCGTGACGATCTGAATGAGCTTTCGAACCGGGTCAAAATAGTCGTCCACCACGCGCTCCTTCAGGGGAATGATGGCGTTGTCGGTGATGTGGATGTGCTCCGGGCAGACCTCCGTGCAGCATTTAGTGATGTTGCAGAAGCCGACCCCCGCCTCCCCACGCAGCTGCGCCCGCCGGTCGGCGGTGTCCATTGGGTGCATCTCCAGTGCCGCGAGGCGGACCATCTGGCGCGGGCCGAAGAAGGCGTCCGTGCGCCCGTGCTCGCGCAGGACGTGGCAGACGTCCTGGCACAAGAAGCACTCGATGCACTTGCGGAACTCCTGGATGCGGTCCACGTCCATCTGCTGCATCACGAACGGCTTGGGCGCGTCCGGCGCGAGCGTCAGCGGCGGAATCTTCTGCGCCCGCCGGTAGTTCCACGACACGTCCGTCACCAGGTCCTTGATGAGCGGAAAGGCCTTGAGCGGCCCGACGGTGATATTGCCGCTGGGGTACTGGTCCACGCGCGTCTTGCACATCAGCTTGGGCCTGCCGTCCACCTCCGCGCTGCACGAGCCGCACTTGGCCGCCTTGCAGTTCCACCGGCATGCCAGCGAGCTGTCCTGATGGGCCTGGATGTAATGGACCGCGTCCAGCACCACCATCCCGTCAAACGTCGGCACCTCATACGCCTTCATCTCGCCGCCGCCCTCGGCGTCCCCGCGAAACACGTTCAGTGTGATTTTCTCGGCCATCATCTTATTCCGTTTCCTGCTCTGCACCGGGATTGCCGCCGGGTAGTCTCCGCTCGAACCGCAGCAGCTGATTCTCCAGACGCAGTGCCGTTTTCTCCCGCTCGCTCGCGGCGTCATCGCGGACGCGGCTGATCTCATACGCAAGGCGCTGCAGGGCCAGCGCCAAATCCTGACGCACTTCCCTGACTTCCCGGCTGATTGTCCTGATCTCGTCGCGGGCGTCCTTGCCCTCCTGGCGAATCTCTTTGATCTCTTCGCGCGCCGCCCTGATCTCCTCACGAATGGCCCTGATTTCCGCCCGAACCTCCTGTACCTCCTGGCGGACCTGCTGTACCTCCTGGCGGACCTCTCGTGTCTCCTACCGGGCCTCGCGTAATTCTTCCTGAAGCGCCTTGATGTCCACCTTGTTCTTTTGGCTCTCCTGAACCAATGCGACGATCTGCTTGGCGCCGTCCGAGATCTGCTTCCACATCGTTTACGCAATCCCGGCAATCAGCGCGCGGGTCTGTTCGGCAAGTGCCCTGATTTCCTGATGGATAGCCCGCGACTCCTCGCCGATGGCCCGCGACTCCTGGCCGATGGCCCGTGATTCCCTGGCAATGGCCTTCGTTTCTTCCCCGATGGCGCGCGACTCCGCCGCGATGATGCGCGTTTCCTCCGTGATGGTCTTGATACTTTCCCCAATGGCGCGCGACTCCGCCGCGATGGCCTCCGTCTCCGCCCGCAGCCGCGCGATCTCCAAATCGTCCTGTCGCATGAGTTCGTTCAGCCGCCGCATCTCATTCACGTACTGTTGCAGCGTCGCTTCCATCTCCGCCGCCTCCGCGGCCGTCGGTTCCCGTGTCAGCATCTTGTCCACAAGCGATCCCTCCGCGACTTCAGTATAGCACTTCACCAGTATAGCACTTCACCCTGCTGTTACCGCCGGTGAAGCTGCCACTTCTGACAGTTGTTGCCCAGGGATGTCCACAGGCCGACCCCGGAGCCATCCACCAGCGAGCAGTCCCCGATGTCCAGGGCCAGCGTCTTGCCCCCGCTTTTGGCGAGCACTGTGTACGTGCCGTCATCGTTCTGCTGCAAGTACCACATCTGTGTGTCGCGCCTGGCGAACGGGGCGACGCCCGCTTTTGTTCCCGGCTTGGCGGGGGCGTCACGCGCTGTCATCGCACCGGTCGTGCTGCCGTTCTCTAAAAGGCTGTAGTACCCGTCGCCCTCATACCCAAGCGTCCAGCTCTGATCATTTGCGTTTTTGTCCGGCCACGTCTGTAGTAGCGACGGGCCTTTCACGCCCGTCAAAACCTCGTGCGTAGACAAAAACGACGTGAGCTTGTACGGGCCGGGGTCCAGCACGGCGCGGGGCCAGCCGTCGGAATCCCAGGCGAGCCGCTGCACGTTCACCGTGGTCGCGCCCTGGCGGTCCCGCGCCCATTCGTAATGCGTACTGAGCCAGTATCCGTCGGCGTCGTGCAGGATGCCGACGTGCCCCGGCCCGACCTCGTCATCCGGCGGGCGCCCCGTGCCGTCGTCAACCACGGACCCCAGGAACAGCGTGCCGCCGCCCTGCATCATGTCCTTGCCGTGGGTGTCCAGGTACGGCCCGGTGACGGTCCGGGAGCGCCCCATGCGGATGTTGTACCGGCTCCGGCTGCCCGAACAGCAGCTGTCCCAGTTGACCCACAGGTAATAGTAGCCGTCGCGGTAGTAAACGTAGGATGCCTCACCGTTGCTTGAGATGCTGTAGACGTGGGTGTCGTCCGTGGCCTGCCTGCCCGTCGCGGGGTCAAGCTTGATGAGCTTGATCCCCGAACTGAAGGAGCCGTAGGACAGCCACATCGCCCCCGCCGCGTCCTCAAAGACGCAGGGGTCAATGTCGTTCTCATTGGCGCCCTTGTCGGAGTGGACGACCAGCCCCTGCTCCACCCAGGAGTCCGGCGCCAGGGTCGTGCTGGTCGCCACGCCGATGCCGGAGTTTGTGGTGCCCCACTGCGAGTAGGCCGAGTACAGGTAATACTTGCCGTGATACAGGTGGACGTCCGGCGCCCAGACATCGTTCCGATTCGCCGGCACGGTCGCCGCCAGCCAGTCCGGCGGCTTGGGCAGGGCCGGTCCGCGCCGCGTCCAGTGAATCCGGTCCTTGGACGAGAACTGCTGCGTCCCGAACCCGGTCCCATAGATCCAGTACGTGTCCCCGCGCTTGACGATGGTGGATGGGTCCCGGACCAGGCAGTTGGTCTCGGCCACATGGGCGGGGGCCGCGGCCAGGAGGCCGAGCAGAGCCGCCAGCCCCGGGTGCCGCCGCCCCCAAAACATGGGGAGCTCTCTCATCCTTTCGCGGTGACTGTTTCGCACGGTGTTTCCCTTCTCCGGCGGCACCCGGGCCACCGCAGGTGATTCCAGTTCCGCTTCACCAGAAAGCTGGTCGGCGGGAGCGGATCGGCCAGCGTGTACCGCCAGATCGTGTCCCGGTAAGCCACCATCTGAGGGGCCAGCCGGCCGCGCCCCGCATGGGCCAACGGACTCATCAGGCGGTGCTTTGAGACGTAGATCCCCGTCGCATAGGTGGGTCGCGGGAACGGGATCCGCAGTGCCGCCAGACAACTCAGATAGGGGAAGTTGACGCCCACCGACAGCGAGCCGAGCAGGCTTCCCCAGTAGCGGGGGTTTACTTCCAGGATGTAAGGCTGACCACTAGCGCCATCCTCCCGCAAATCAATGTGCGCGATGCCGCTCCACTCCAACGATGCGGCCAACCGCTCCACCGTCTCCAGCACTCCCGAGTGCGCCAGGAACCGGACGCCGGGGCTGGGGCCGTAGGCGTGCAGCGCCGGAAGGAAGGGCCGCTGGATGGTATAGGCCAGCACCGTCCCACGGTCGCAGAGGACGCTGCAATCAATGTCCTCCCCGGCGATGAAGCTCTGCACCAGATACTCCGCCGTGCCGGCCCCGAGGCCCTGCATGTGCTGGAGCAGGGAGGCCGCGTCGCCGAAATGCCGGATACCCTCGCCGTTGACTCCCCGGCGGGGCTTGAGTAGCACCGGGAATCGCAACCGCCGCAGCAATGCTGGGTCGCTCGCCACCGCCGCTGCGGGCAGGGTGGGGGGGTGGGGCAGTCCCCGCGCCTCCAGAAAACACGCCAGCCGCCCCTTGTCCGAAACCTGGTCGAAGTCCGCGACCTCCGGCGTCGGTGGGAGGGCGACCCAGCTCGCAAGGGCCTCCCGGTGCGCCGAGCAAAATCGGATGCAGGGGGCGTCGGTGGGCAGGAGAACCTCAGCCTTTGCCCGCTGAACCACGGCGCGAACGGCCTCCAACCGAGCCGAGTCGTCCGGGGCGCGGTGCGCCCGGAATGAGCGACAGTAGCGCGAGAAGCGGATGATCGGCCAGGGCTGATCAGCGAGGACGTGGAGCGACACGGAACGCCTCTCACCCAGGCAAAGCGCCACCGGCTGGGCGAACACACTCTCACCGTCCATTAGAAGCACCCGCAGCCTGTCGGGGGCCATCCCGCCTGCGCTCATTACGCCGCCTTTCCCTCAAACAACTGCGCCAATTCCGGCGGCATGGGGGGGAGGGGGCGGGTCGTGATCTTCACGGCGTCGCCGTCCTTGACGGCGATGAGGTTTTTGTCGCCCCACTGCGGGTCCTTGTCCGGGTAGTCCAAGCGCCACTGCGCGCCGCGGCTCTCCTTGCGGGCGAGGGCGCAGCGGACGATGATCTCCGAGGTTTTGAGCATGAAGCGGATGTCGCGCGCGCCGTGCCAGCCGGGGTTGAACATCCGGGAACCCTGGACGCACAGGTTTTTGGCGCGTTGCTGAAGGCCCAGGATGGTGTTGAGGCAGCGGGTCAGGCCCTCCTCGGTGCGGGCGATCATCGCGTCCTTCTGCATCGCCTCCTGCAATTCTTGCGTGAGCGTGTAGGGGTTCTCATTGCCGCCGCTCTCAAAGGGGGAGAGGAGGGTCGCGGCCTCTTCTTCAATCTGGGCCGGGTCAATCGTTCCCAGCGGGACCGTCCGGCTGTAGGCGGCGGCGGCCTCGCCGGAACGCTTGCCGAAGACTAATATATCGGAGAGGGAGTTGCCGCCCAGGCGGTTGGCCCCGTGCAGGCCCGCCGCCGACTCGCCCGCCGCGTACAGGCCGGGGATGCTGGTCGCGCCCGTCTCCGGCTCGGCGCGGATGCCGCCCATCGTGTAGTGGATGGTCGGGTAGACCTCCATCGGCTGCCGGGTGATGTCCACGTCGCCAAGCGCGTGGAACTGCTCGTACATGGAGGGCAGCTTGCGCTTGATGTAGTCCGCGCCCCGGTGCGTCACATCGAGATAGACCCCGCCGTGCTCGCTGCCCCGGCCCGCCAGCACCTCCTTATAGATGGCGCGGGCGACCACATCGCGCGGCAGCAGCTCCGGCGGGCGGCGGTTGTTCTTCTTGTCGTCCAGCCAGCGCGCGCCCTCTTCTTCCGTCTCGGCGAACTGGCCCTTGTAGTTCTCCGGCATGTAGGCGTCGTTGAACATGAACCGCTCGCCGTCCTTGTTCTTGAGCACGCCGCCCTCGCCCCGGACGCCCTCGGTGATGAGCAGGCCGCGTACGCCCGGCGGCCAGACCATGCCGGTCGGGTGGAACTGCACCATCTCCATGTCCATCAATTCCGCGCCCGCCTCGTAGGCCATCATCACGCCGTCACCGGTGGACTCCCACGAGTTGGACGTGACCTTGTACATGCGCCCCCAGCCGCCGGTGGCGAACACGACCGCCTTCGCCCGGAAGACGACGAAGCGGCCCGACTCGCGCGAGTAGCCGAACGCGCCGACCACCCGCTCCCCGTCCTTCAGAAGCCGGGTCAGCGTCACCTCCATGTGAACGTCCATGCCGACGCCGACGGCCTTATCCTGCAGAGTCCGAATGAGTTCCAGCCCCGTCCGGTCGCCGACGTGGTTGAGGCGGCGGTAGGTGTGGCCGCCGAACGGGCGCTGGGAGATGAGCCCCTGCGGCGTCCGGTCAAAGACCGCGCCGTACTGCTCCAATTCCAGCACGCGCTCCGGGGCCTCTTTCGCAAAGATCTCCACGGTGCGCGGGTTATTCAGAAATTGGCCGCCCTTCATGGTGTCCATGAAGTGGACCTGCCAGTTGTCCGGCTCGCCCATGTTTCCGAGCGCCGCCGCCACGCCGCCCTCGGCCATGACCGTGTGCGCCTTGCCCAGCAGCGACTTGCAGACCAGCCGCACGCTGCACCCCGCCTCGCGCGCCGCGATCACCGCCCGCAGCCCGGCCCCGCCCGCGCCGACCACCAGCACGTCCGATTCAAACGTCTCGTAAGAAGCCATAGTGTTTTAGTCCCAAGTTTTTTACGCTGCCTGCGCCTGTGCGGGGGCGGGATGGCTGTTGGACGTGATGATGAACCCGCGCGAGATGCGCCCGCCCTCCCACCAGATTCCGGGAAACTCCCGGACCTCGTGCTCGGTCG
>JAFAZD010000178.1 GCA_019239955.1 Armatimonadota bacterium
CAGGCGAGTGCGCAGCCGCAGCACCCCCAGTCAGCGCAGACGGCTCCGTCGCCCGCACCGGCGACGCCGCCCCCCTCGGAGGAGATCATCGGCAGCCCGTCTGCCGCAAAGTACAAAATCACGGTCGGCTGGGTGTACGACGCTACAACTCAGGCCAACTGGGCGGCGCTCACGCAGACGCTGGACGTCGCACGGAAGTTCGCCATGGCGCACAGGGGCAAAGTTTCCCTGGTCATTGCGGACCTGGACGTCCCCCCGGAGGAGCGGTCGCCCGCCGCCCGCACCGTCACCGAACAGGGCTTCACGCTGAACGGGAAGCCTCTAGCGGACCTGACAGACAACCCCGGCGAAGGGAATACCCCCCGGGAGCAGATCACCTATATCCTGGTGGAAACGGCGAGATGACCTGTCAGGCCTTGATGCGGGACGGCCCCTGCTTGGACGTGGCGCGGGCGAACTGCGCCACCGCCGAGAGGAACCGGAACGCGTGCTGCACGTTGGTCAGGGCCGCCTTGAGTTCGGCCGGGTGGACGGACTGCGCGGCGCTCTTCACCTCCGTCGCCGTCTCCTTCACGTCGCCGGCCGTGCCTTTAAACGTCCCGGCCATGTGCTGGACGCGCACCTTTTCCTGCTGGGCGACCGCCTTGCCGGTCGCCGCCAGGCTTTTGACGGAGTTGACGGGGCGCTCGTAGAGGCGCTTCGCGTGGCCGATCACCGCGGTCTTGAAGTGCAGCGCCGTGGCGACAAGATAGATGATCACGATCACGAACAAAACGAGGGCCACGATCAGGCCCCACTCACAAATCTGGTAAAAGAGTTCCATGCGCGTTCTCCCTTTGCCTTTTACCCGGCGCGAGGAACGCGCGAAACCCGAAGGGAGCCACCGATGAAGCAGCCGCTTGCCCCCGGCGATCCCGTCTGTGTCGCTGACCGCGACGCCGCCAGCGCGGACGCTAAGAGCGGCCTGTTCTACCCGCACTATCGCGGGCTGACAGGTACGCTGACAAAGATTTACCCGGACGGCACCGCCGCCGTGACCGTGGACCCGGACAGCCTGCCGGACGAGATTCGCGTCCGCCATCGGGCCGGCTCGGCGGCCCAGCGGCAGAGATGGCTGGACGGCCTCTCCGACGAGGCCCGCAACCGCCTCTCCGCTGCCGAGAAACAGTTCAGCCTGCGCTACACCATTCTGGTCGCTGCGGCGGACCTGAACAAAGGCGATGCTGCGGCGGACGCCCCGCCGCGCAAAAGCTCCTCTGATCTGGCGGACGCCGAGGCGCGTCATCTGGAAGAGATCGCCCGGAAACAAAAGCCTGTCAAGTGACGAGGCTGGGTCAGCGGATGAGCCGAGCCAGCGAATGAATTCGCCGCTCTTGGCCTGCCGCCGAGTCCTCGCCCGCGCGGAGACAGGACTGAGCATTCTCAGGATCGGCGTCCTCGTCCTCAGCGGCGAATTCATTCGCCGGCTGATACTGGCTAATACGCCGCCAATCTATTGCTGGTATGCTGCTCATCCTGACCAGCCTGCTCGTCATCGGTGTCAGCCTCGCCGTGCCGCTGCTGCTGGCAGCGCTGGGGGAGCTGATCGTTGAGAAGGCGGGCGTAATCAACGTCGGCATCGAGGGCATGGTGCTGGCCGGGGCGTTGGCTGGCTTCACCGCCTCCCACGCCGCGCACAGCCCCTGGCTCGGCGCGCTGGCCGCCCTGCTGGCGGGCGTCGCCCTGGCCTCCCTGCTAGCGGCGCTGAGCGTCGGGGTCGGTGCCGACCAGGTAGTCGTCGGCACGGCGATCAACATCCTGTCGCTCGGCCTCACGGGCGTCTTCTTCCGCGCCCTGTTCGGCGGCCCCGGCGCGCTCGCCGCGCCGTTCGTCCCGCTCCCCCTCGCTGGCCTGCACCGGCTGCCGCTGGTCGGCCCGGCGCTCTTCGAGCAGAACGCCCTGGGCTATGTCGCCTGGGCTTTGGTCCCCCTCTGCGCCTTCTATCTCCGGCGCACCCGCGCGGGCCTGCGGCTGCGGGCGGTGGGCGAGTACCCGGCGGCGGCGGACGGGGCGGGCGTACCGGTCGCCCGCGTCCGCGTGCTGGCGGTGCTGTGGGGCGGGGGGCTGGCGGGGCTGGCGGGCGCGTATCTGAGCATCGGCTACACCAACGGCTTCGCGGAGAACATGAGCGCCGGGCGCGGCTTCATCGCCCTGGCCGTCGTCATCCTGGGCCACTGGACCCCCGGCGGCATTGCCCTGGCCGCCCTGCTGTTCGGCCTCGCCGACGCCCTGCATTATCAACTGCTCTCGGCGGGAGGCCGGGCGGGGTTCCTTAGCCGCCTGCCCTACCAACTCCTCCAGGCCCTGCCGTACCTGCTGACCCTGCTCGCCCTCCTGTTCCGCTCCCGCCTCAAATCCTCCCCGCCCGCTGCATTGGGCGAGGCGTACCAGCGAAGTTAAGGAGCGCTATTGCCGCGATGCAACTTTTTGCTGCTTGCCGGGTCTACATTCATTGACGGTGGCGTACATACCCTGTCGGAAAGAGGAAGACGATGAACAAACGTTTACTGACGGCTATGGGCGCATCCATCCTTTGCGCCACCGCCCTCACTGGCGCGGGGCTGGCGCAGCAGGCTCCGAGGCAACAGGACGACCCGAAGCAGATCGCGGCGATCGGCATGGACTATCAGCGCGAGGGCGTTATGTCCCAGCGCGACTACATCCGGCTTCGGAAGATCACGAGCTCCGTCCGGGCCGCCCACGCCATTTCCTCGAGCGACCTGAACTGGTCGCTTGCACTCCTGAAGCGGTCGCCCAGTCCCCTCGCCCATGCCCGCGTCATGGCGATGCTGGGACTCGTTCACCCAATGCCGGCCACCCAGCGGAAGGAAATTTCCAGCGCCATCGCCCCGTTCCTGAGCAGCAAGGACAAGCTGGACAGGCTCGCCGCCACACGGCTCCAGCGGCGCTTGCAGGCCGTGAAATCCTAGCGGCATCGCCGAGAGCCTGCTGACCCTGCGCCCGGCCCCGCCGGGCGAGTCATATCAGCGGGGTCAGGGCTGCCGGACCTGGATCGTCATCGCGCCGCGTGGGGGTAGCGTGACGGAGGCCGTCAGCAGATGTCGCGCGGGGTCATACGTCCAGGGAATCACTCGGTCGTTGTCCCCATCGGCCTGGAGGCGCGCGGGCGGGGCGGGGGCGCTCCATTGCAGGGTGACGGCCTCGCCTGGCACGCCCCGGAGGGTGACGCGGGAGCCGTCGGCGGCGATGTCCGCAAAGCGCTGGCGTGAGACGGTGACGAGCTTGCCGGTCTCGCCGAGGAAGGCCCAGCCGTCGGGCGAGCGGGGGGCGATCACCAGGTAGGTGAACGGCACCGCGCCGGGGCCCCGGTCGGCGGCGAGCGTCAGCGGGTGGGCGGCGTCGAAGCCCATGACCGATTGGGCGTCCGGGTCAAAGGCGACGCAGGGCGTCTGCGTGTGCAGGTCATCGGGCCGCAGCGTGTACGGGGCCTTCAGGTCGGCGGCGAGCATGTAATGCCAGCGGTTCGGGCCGAAGTCGGTGTCGGCGTCCCACACCTCGCCGTCGGGGCCGTCGGCCAGGAACCAGCGGTCAATCGGCGTCGCGGGCTTGTCGGGCTTGAGCAGCAGCCCGTCCGCCCGGCAGACCTTCATCAGCAGCGACACGTTGGTTTGGCCGATGGCGTCGCCCGGCCCGACCGGCCCGGCGCTGAGGGCGGAGGCCAGCGTCTCCAGTTCGGCGTTCGGCTCGCGGGCCTTCGGGCCGTAGGGGCTGCCCGGCTCGTCGGCGGTGGTCCAGAAGGTGTCCTTGAAGGGCGCAAGGCCCAGCGCCCACGCCAGCAGCGAGGTCGCGCCGATCCGCCACTGGCCGTTGCCGGGGTGGTAGTCGCCGCTCACGCGCGTCTGGGTGACGGCGGGGATTTCCGACGACTGCAAAACGTCCGCCGGCAACGGCATGCAGTACTGGATGGTCAGGCCGTTTTCCGACGCCGCCCGGCCCATGTTGTCCAGCCAGTCGCCCGCCGCCAGGGCGTCGCGCCGCAGCACGGCCGCCTTGTGGAACTGATCCACCAGCCAGTCCTGCTCGTAGACCCGCATTCCCTCCCGCTTGTTCTTCGCCATCAGGTACTCCCAGAAGGGAAACTGGACCGGAACGGCGCTGCGCCCGTCGGTCACGAACGGGAAACGGCGCGCGTAGTCCGTGCCCGGCGACCACCAGCGGTTGTGCATCACCAGCGGCAGGCCCAGCACCCGATGCACCCCGGCGACCCCGTCCGGGAACACGTCGGGCCGCGCCTCCCAGCGGGCGACCCCGCCGTCCGGCCCCTTGAAGTACCACCACGAGTCAAGCTGGTAGTAGTGAAACGGGATTCCGGCGCGCACATGATCCGCGCGCATGTCCCGCAGCGTCTCCTCATAATTCTTGCGCGGCTCGGTGTGATAGTAGTAGTACGCGCCGTTGTCCGTCCAGTAGCCGAGGTAGCGGACCGTGTCATCGCGCTCCGGCCCACCGCGCCGTTTGCCATGATAGGCCAGCAGGTCCGACCCCCAGCCGTGGAGCGTATCGGTGACGCCTTGGCCGGCCGTGAAAATCGTCTCCAGCGTGAACCCCGCCGGGACGCGCTCGATCTGGCCCTGGACCCCGCAGGCCAGCACGCCGCCTAGGTCCCACACGCGCGCCTGCGCCCCCGCCTTGAACCGATTGAGCGGCGACAGCACGACCGTATGCAGCGCTGGGTCCAGCAGCACCAGCGGCACGCCGCCGTCCGTCCCGCCGGCGAATCCCTCCAGCCCCGTCCCACGCTGCACCCCGGCGAAGGTCCCGCGATAGGTGAAATAGCGCAGCGTTTGCAGCCGCCCGGCGACCTGAAAACAGGGAAACGCCGACAACACCCCCGCGTCGCCCCCACCCGTCAGCGCCGTCCCTTGCGCCCCTTTCGGGAAACCCTGCGCGAAGACAACGGTGGGGCTGCCGCGATACACCCGGATGCTGGTCTGAAACTCCGTCCCGCCCGCATCCCACGCCTGTTGGTACGAGATGAACTCGCCGAGCGCATCATGCCCGCCCGCGCGTTGCGTCCCCGTCGGCTTCAGCAGCATCTGCCCGGCACCGGGCTGCGCGCTGTACCATTGTCCGCCGCAGTGCAGGGCGGTGGGGGCGCTGGTCAGCCACTCGTCCCCGTCGCGCAGCACCGAATAGCCGCCGTCCTGATGCACCCGGACGCGCAGCAGCGCGTTGCCCGCCTCCCACACCAACGGCGTCACATCGGCGACCACCGGCACATCCGCCGCCCAAGCGCCCCGGCCACAAGATGCGCCGAGCAGCAGCAGGGCCAGGCCCCAGCGCAGGGGCTTCCTGATCTTCATCCGGCATTCCCTTTTCCGCCGCCCGGACACCCGGCGGCTTCAGTGCGGCAGGTTCACCGTCCGACATTTCATTTCCTGCCCCAGAGAGGCCGGTGGGTTGTTCCATTCGGCCGCAGGCAGGTTCAGAGGAGGGCCGTACAAGCAAGCCCCGGCTCCCACTGGCGTCGGGGCTTCGTCCTGCCGCCCGCATCGGGCAGAAAGGAGAAGCCTGTTCTGCCGGTGAACAAAACGCCGTCCGGGAGAGGGGTGGGCGCGGCTTGGGCGATATGGTGTCTGATTTTCTCATCATCGGGGGCGGCATCGTCGGCATGGCCGTCGCCCACGAGCTGCTGACCCAGCGCCCCGGCTGCACGGTGCTTGTCCTGGAGAAAGAGGCCGCGCCGGCGCAGCACCAGACGGGGCGCAACAGCGGGGTCATTCATTCCGGCATCTACTACCCGCCCGGCAGCGACAAAGCCCGCCTGTGCCGCACGGGCCGCCGGAGGCTGATCGACTTCTGTGAGCAGCAGGGCATTCCCTACGAACTCTGCGGCAAACTCATCGTCGCCACACGGCCCTCCGAGCTGCCCCAGATTGACCGCCTTCTGGAACGCTCCCGGCAGAACGGCCTTGTCGGATGCCGCCGCCTGGCGGCGGAGCAGATTCCCGACTATGAGCCGCATGCCGCTGGTCTGGCGGCGCTGCACGTCCCGCAGACCGGTATCGTGGATTACCGCCTCGTCACCCAACGCCTGATGGCCCAGGTTCAGGAACGGGGCGGCCAGGTCCTTCTCAGCCACGCCGTGACGGGGATTGTCTCCATGGAGCCGTCGGGCAGGCGTGTGCTGACGACGGGCGGCGACTACGAAGCCCGCTTTTTGATCAATTGCGCCGGCCTGCACAGTGACCGGATCGCCCGGATGGACGGCCTGACGCCGGACGCCGCCATCATCCCGTTCCGTGGCGAATATTTTGCGCTGAGGCCGGAATTCGAATCGCTGGTACGTCACCTCATCTACCCGGTTCCTGATTCCGCCTTCCCGTTCCTAGGCGTCCACTTTACGCGCATGGTGGGCGGCGGAGTTGAGTGCGGCCCGAACGCGGTGCTGGCAGGAAAACGGGAGGGGTATCGCAAGACGGAGATAGGCGGACGCGATGTGTGGGACATCCTCAGACATCCCGGCTTCCGGCGGCTCGCCCGGAGGTATTGGCGAATGGGGGTGTTCGAGATGTACCGGTCTGTGTCCAAGCGCGCCTTCTCGCGGTCACTCCAGCGCCTGATCCCAGCTGTCCGCCCCGCGATGCTGATCCCGGCCCCCGCCGGGGTACGCGCCCAGGCGATCACTCCCGATGGCCGTCTGGTGGACGATTTCCTGTTCGCCGAGGGCCGACAGAGCCTGCACGTACTCAATGCCCCGTCCCCGGCGGCGACCGCGTCGCTCGCTATTGCGGAGACAATTGTTCGGCGTTGCCCGATACTCGCCTGAATCGGGTAAAATATCTGTGTATTGTTTCCGAGGTGGGGGGATCACTCATGCATCGAGTCAGCGCGTCAGGAAGGGGACAACATCATTTCACGCACGGCATCAAGGCCGCGCCCGCCACGCGGGCCGTGTCGCCCAAGAGGCCGCTTCCCCACGGGGCCATACCCCATTTCGCCAAGCCGAGCCGCCCGCCGCGCGCTTGGCAGCATCATCTTAAGCGTCGGGCCAGTGGGCGCAGGACGGCCCTTCCGCTGCCTACCCTGTCGCGCCGGAGCATGCGCGATGACGGACTGCCGTGCCGTGGGAGCGACTGCTGCATCCTGGGCGATCTTGCAATTGCGCTGCTCGTGGTAGCCCTGTTTGCGGCGGTCGTCATCCTCCACGCCCTGCTGCCGCCGCCACACCCCTGACAAGAATCGGACTACAGAGTCTTGACGAATTCCAGCACCGCGTCGGCGTGCTGGTCCACCTTGACACGCGGGTAGATTTTGGCGATCTTGCCGTCCCGGTCAATCACGAACGTCGTGCGCTCGATGCCCATGTACGTCTTGCCGTAGTTGTTCTTCTCCTTCCAGACTCCGTACGCCTCGGCGACGGCGTGGTCCGGGTCGGCCAGCAGCGGGAAGGGCAGGGCGTACTTGTCGGCGAATTGGACGTGTGAGGCCTGGTCGTCCGGGCTGATGCCCAGGATGGCGCTGCCCGCCGCCTGGAAGTCGGCGTACTGGTCGCGGAAGCCGCAGGCCTGCGTGGTGCAGCCGGGGGTGTCGTCCTTGGGATAAAAGTAGAGGACGACGGACGACTTGCCCCGGAAGTCGTCCAGCGACATTTCAGTCTCGCCCTGCCGGGTGACGGAGGGGACGCGGAAGGGTGGCGCGGGCGCGCCGACATTCAGTTCGGCCATGTGTTCTCCTTGTGTTCTCCTTGATGGACTTGCTCCTCACGACGAGGGGTGCTCAGGACGCTCCCAAATAACTTCCGGCATTCCCGCCCGATGATTGACCAGGCGGGCCGACACGAAGAGGTGATCGCTGAGGCGGTTCAAGTAGCGCGCGGCCTCGGCATTGATCTGCTCCGCCTGCGCCAGTGTCACCAGATGCCGCTCGGCGCGGCGGCAGATGGCGCGCGCGAGATGAAGCGCCGCCCCGCCCGGCGACCCGCCCGGCAGGATGAAGTGCCTCAGCGGCTCCAATTCTCCCTCAAAGCGGTCAATCTCGGCTTCCAATTGCGCCGTCTCCTCGGCCCGGACGCGCGGCACGGTCTCCCCCCGCGCCAGCGGCGTCGCCAGGTCCGCCCCGACCTCGAACATCTCGCCCTGAATGCGCGTCAAGACGCCCCGCACCTCCGGGTCAGGAATCTGCGCCAGGGCGACGCCGAGGGCCGCATTGCATTCGTCCACCGTGCCGAGGGTCTTCACCCGCAGGGCGTCCTTCCCGACCCGTTGCCCCCCGTACAGGCTCGTCTCGCCGCCGTCGCCCGTCCGCGTGTAAATCTTCATGGGCAGAGTATGAACGCTGGCGCGGGGAAAGTCAATCTCGCCCCCCGGCCCCCAATTCTGGGGGAGTAGGGGGGGGGACAGGGGTGGGTGGGACCTCTGCTTTCGCGCGCGGGTGCGCCTTACGGTGGACCTCCTGCAGGCGCTCCGTCGTGACGTGCGTGTAAATCTGGGTCGTGCCGATGCTGGCGTGGCCGAGCAGTTCCTGCACCACCCGCAGATCGGCGCCACCGGCCAGCAGGTGCGTGGCGAACGTGTGACGCAGGACATGGGGGGTGATCTTCAGGCGCGTCGCCACTTGGGCACAGTAGCGGGTGAACAGCTTGCGCACGCCCCGGTCGGAGAGGTGTCCGCCGTAACGGTTGACGAACAGCGCGCCCCCGTCCTCGCCCTGGGCGGCGACGAGCGTGGGCCGGCCCTCGCGCAGATACGTCTGCAAGGCGGTGACGGCCTGACGCCCCAGCAGCGTCACCCGCTCCTTGTTGCGCTTGCCGACGACGCGGATGACGCCCGCCTCAAAGTCCACATCGGCCATCGTCAGCGAGACCAATTCGCCCGCGCGCATCCCCGACGCATAGAGCGTCTCCAGCAGGGCGCGGTCGCGCAGCCCCAGCGGCTTTTGATCCGGCGCGGCCATCAGCGCCTCGACCTCGTCGGCGCGCAGGAACTTGGGCAGCCGCTTGTCCTGCTTGACGGAGCGCAGGCCGATCGCGGGGGAGCGTGGGATGACGGATTGGTGGGCGAGGAAGGAGAAAAAGGAGCGCAGGCTGGCCATCTTGCGCGCGCGGGAGGCGCGGGCGAGGTCGGCCTGCTGCATGTGCTGAAGATACGCCCGCAGCAGCGGCGTGTCCACGGCGGCGGCCTCAGTCACGCCCCGCGCCTCGGCGAAGCCGGCGAACTGCCGCAGGTCCTCGGCGTAGGCCTTGACCGTGTGCGGCGATGCGCCCTTGAGTGCCGTCTGCGCCTGCAAAAAGGCGTCGATCTGCGATTCGAGCAAGGAAACCCCCTCCGGCTCGCCGAGGCTTTATTGGGGTGAGGCTCGCCACCTCCCCCGAAGCGGGAGAGGAAGGGTGACGAAAATCTGCGTCGCTCCACATTCTGCCCTGCCCGTGCCGGTAGGCAAACCCATGAGGAGCGGCAGAGGCAGGTGACGACTTCCCTCTCCCGCTTCGGGGGAGGTGGCGAGCCTCACCCCAATAAAGCCTCGGCGAGCCGGAGGGGGTTCTTCTGGGCGACTCGGCGGGCTTCCTACACCAGCGCCCGCGCCAGATCCGCCAGACCGCGCTCGGCGAGCAGACGCGCCTTCTCCTTCTTGTCACGGACACGCTCCGGGAGCGGCGGCACGATGCCCCAGTTGGAGTTCATCGGCTGGAAGTCCTTGCCGTCGTAGTGGGCGACGTAGGCGACCAGCGCGCCCAGCATGGTCGTGTCGGGGAGGGTCAGCAGCGACTTCCCCTGAACCAGCCGTGCGGCGTTGCGGCCCGCGAGGATGCCCGTCGCCGCCGACTCCACGTAGCCCTCCACGCCGGTGATCTGGCCGGCGAAGAAGACGTTGGGATGGGCGCGCATCTGCAGCGTGTCCGCCAGCACCTGCGGCGACTGGATGTAGGTGTTGCGGTGGATGACGCCGTAGCGCACGAACTCGGCATTTTCCAATCCGGGAATCAGGCGAAAAACGCGCTTCTGATCACCCCACTTCATGCGCGTCTGGAAGCCCACCATCGAATACAGCGTTGCCGCCCGGTTCTCCTGCCGGAGCTGGACAACGGCCCAGGGGCGACGCCCGGTGCGCGGGTCGGTCAGCCCGACGGGTTTCATTGGGCCGTAGGCCAGCGTCTTCGGCCCGCGCGCCGCCAGGACTTCAATCGGCAGGCAGCCCTCGAAGTAGGGGGTCTTGGCCTCGTGCTCATGGAGCGGGGCGAGCTCCGCATGGAGCAGCGCGTCGTAAAACGCCTCGTACTCGTCGCGGGTGAATGGGCAGTTCAGATAGGCCGCGTCGCCCTTGTCGTAGCGCGAGGCCGTGAAGACCTTGTCCCGGTCAACGGTGGAGGCGTCAATGGTCGGCGCGACGGCGTCATAGAAGAACAGCTGCGACTGGCCGGTCAACTGCCCGATCCGTTGCGCCAGCGCGTCCGAGGTCAGCGGCCCGGTGGCGATGATGTGGACGGCGTTTTCGTCAAACCAGCCGACTTCCTCGCGGATGATCTTCACGTTCGGATGTCCGGCCAACTTGTGCGAGATATGGCCGGCGAACAGGTCCCGGTCCACCGCCAGCGCCTCGCCCGCCGGCACGCTCGCCGCGTCGCCGGCCATGACGATCAGCGAATTCAGCCTCCGCATCTCCTCTTTCAGCAAGCCGGCGGCGTTGGTGAGCAGGTTGGACTTGAGCGAGTTGGAGCAGACCAACTCGGCCAGATTGCCCGTTTGATGCACCGGCGTCTTGACATTGGGCCGCATTTCGAACAGGCGCACCCGCGCACCGGCGTTCGCCGCCTGCCACGCCGCCTCGCTGCCCGCCAGCCCGCCCCCGATGATGGTGATGTCCGCGCTCATGGCGTCACAGCTCGTACTCGTCCACGGGGGAGAAATAAATCACCGTCACGGTGTCTTCCTCGGCCACGTCCCGCCCGTAGATTTTGGACAGCAGGCCGATGGCCTCCTCCTTGGTCCGAAACTCCGGGTTCTCGCGCTGAACGTCGCGCGGGGACAGCTCGCCCGCCGGCTTGACCTCAATGTTGTCAATGATGGCGCAGAAGAGTTTCTTACGCCGGGCGTACCGCTGCCCGACCGTGACCCAGACGATCTGGCCGCGCCGATACTTGTCGCGCTTATCCCCCAGACGGATCGTCACGGACTTGCGGCCCTTCTTGAGCGCCTCCCCGTAGAGATCGGTATAGAAATTCAGTGCAAACATGAGACTCGTTTCGTCCTTCTGCTCTCCAGGATGGGGGGCTGGGGGGCCACCGTCAGGCCGCCGCCAGCTCCGGCTCCGCCGGCGGCGCGTCTTCGTCGCGGAACTCGCGCGGGCCTTCGCTCTCCGGCGCCGCCGGCTGGCGGCGCGGCAGCGGCTCCTTGTGCCCGCAGTCGGCGTTCAGGCACTTGATGCCGACCGTGCGGCCCCGGAACGTGTTCTCCACCAGCGGCGAGCCGCACTCCGGGCAGGGGCGGCCCACCGGCTTGCCCCAGGAGACGAAGTCACACCTCGGGTAGTTGGCGCAGCCGTAAAACGTAGCCCCCTTTTTGGAGCGCTTCTGCTGAATCTCGCCGCCGCACTTGGGGCAGGGCACGTCCACCTTGGCCGGTTCGGGCCGCAGGATCGTCTTGCACTCCGGGTAGTCCGAGCAGCCGATGAACTCGCCAAAACGGCTGGAGCGGATCACCATGGGCTTGCCGCAGTTGGGGCAGTCGCGCCCGGCGAGTTTCGGCTCGATCTTGACGCGCTCCATCTGCTCGCCCGCCTTCTCCAAGCTCTCGGAGAAGGGGCCGTAGAAGGCGCGCATCATCGCCACCCAGTCCTGCTTGCCCTCGGCCACGTCGTCCAGCTTGGTCTCCATGCCCGCCGTGAACGTCACGTCCAGGACGTTCGGGAAGTGCTTGACCAGCAGATCGTTGACGGTCGCCCCCAGATCCGTCGGCCGGAATTTCTTCTCGACCAGCTCGACGTACTTGCGGTCAATGATGGTGGACAGGATGGCGGCATAGGTGCTCGGTCGTCCGATGCCCTTTTCCTCCAGCGCCTTGACCAGCGTGGCCTCCGTGTAGCGGGGCGGCGGCTCGGTGAAGTGCTGCTTGGGGGTCAGCGCGAGCAGTTTGAGAATCTGCCCCTCCGTCAGCGGGGGCAGGGGCTGACGGTCCTCGTCCTCGATCTGGTTGGGGTCGTCCTTGCCCTCGCGGTAGACGCGCAGGAAGCCGTCGAACTTGACTGTGGACCCCGTGGCGCGGAAGATGTAGTTCTTCGCGGCGATGTCCACCGTCACCACGTCGAAGACGGCGGGGGCCATCTGCGAGGCGACGAACCGCTGCCAGATCAGTTTATAGAGCCGCGCCTGGTCGTGCGTCAGGTGGTGCGCCACCGTCTCCGGCAGCCGCTCCACGCCGGTGGGGCGAATCGCCTCATGGGCGTCCTGGGCCGCGCCGCCCTTCTTGTACTGCTTGGGCTGGACCGGCACGTAAGACGCGCCGTAGGTCCGCGCGATGAATTGCCGCGCCGCCTGCTGCGCCTCGTCGGCAATGCGGGTCGAGTCGGTCCGCATGTACGTGATCAGGCCCACGTGCCCCTCGCCCTGCACGTCCACGCCCTCATAGAGCTGCTGGGCCACCATCATGGTCTTCCTCGCGCCGAAGCCCAGCTTGCGCGAGGCCTCCTGCTGCAAGGTGCTGGTGATGAACGGCGGGGCCGCGTTGCGCCGCTTCTCCCCGCGCTTGATCGTCTTGACCGCGTAGCCCGCCCCGTCCAGGTCGCGCAGGATGCCGTCCGCCGTCTGCTGATCGGGAATCTCGACCTTTTTGCCGTCGCGCAGGGCCAGCGCCGCGTCGAACTTGTGCCTCTGGGTGTCCGGCGTCAGCGTCGCGGTGATGGACCAATACTCAACGGGCTTGAACGCCTCGATCTCGCGCTCGCGCTCGGTAACCAGCCGCACCGCGACCGACTGCACGCGCCCCGCCGACAGCCCCTTCTTCACCTTGCGCCACAGCAGCGGGCTGATCTTGTACCCGACGATCCGGTCCAGCTCGCGCCGGGCCTGCTGGGCGTTGACCCGATCCATGTCAATGGAGCGCGAGTGCTGCAGGGCCGCCAGCACCGCCGACTTGGTGATCTCGTTGAACTGAATGCGTCTGGGATTCTTCAGCCCCAGCGCCTCCTTCAGATGCCAGGAGATTGCCTCACCCTCACGGTCGGGGTCGGACGCCAGATAAACTTCACTTGCGCCCTTGGCCGCCGCCTTGAGCCGGCTGATGACCTCCTTGCGCTCCGGGATGATCTCGTAAGTGGGCTTGAAATCGCGCTCGATGTCAATCGCCAGCTTCTTTTCGGGCAGATCGCGCACGTGCCCCATGCTGGCCTCGACCTGGTATTCGCTCCCCAAAAATCCCTTGAGCGTCTTGGTCTTGGCCGGGGACTCGACAATGATTAACTTCTTTGCCATACTTGAACTTGCCTATCCTTATGCTTCTGTATTATAACACCCCTTTCGGCATTTTCGTTACCCGGCGAGAGATTTGAGCGAAGAAGCGCCCCGGCTCCGCGCGGAGCCGGGGCGCTTCTTCGTCGCCGCGTCAGGCCGCATGCGGCTCTTTCTGCGCCGCCTCCTGGATCAGCCGGTGGAACGTCTCGCTGTCGACGATGCCATGTTCTTCCAGGACCCTCTCCACCCGGCGCAGGTAGACGTGCTCGACCCGCTCGTCGTCGGCGAGGTCGGGAAGCATCGTCCACGCCTCATGCTCCGGGTTGTCGTAGGCTCGGTAGGGGATGTTCAGGTCGGTCTTGCCCCGGCTCTCGGAGAAGCCGAGTTTCGCCAGTGCCCGTGCCAACTGAGCGTAGTTATATTCTGAGTAAATCAGCCTAGAGGTCATGTCGAATCCCTCGTCTCTGGTTGCCCACGGCGTCCCGGAATCGGGCGAACTGTTGAATTGCCCCTACATCAAGCACATTGGCTGTTGGAACGTGAACCGTGACGGTCTTCCCGGCGGCGAACAGGTTGAAGCCTGGCAAGGTCTGGAAGTACCGCTGAATGTAGAACCAGCAAGCCTTATCAGCCCGTGCGTCGTATACCACCAGGATCACCGGGAGAGGATCATATATCCATCGCGCCAGGTCAGACCGCGCCACTTTCCACGGAAACGTTGTGCCGCCCTTGAGAAGCCGCAGCGTATCGGTGGCTTTGACCTGTATCCGCACCTCACCGTCCTCTGGTTCGCCGTTGGCGTCATAGGTGGTGAGTGAGAGGTCATAGCCGTAGTCATGCCGGGGGTGCTCGACCGTGTAGCCGCAAAGAAGCACTTGCCGCTCGACAAAGTTGACGCTCAGGTCGGCGATGACGTGCTCGCGCGTCCGCCGCTTCCGTGTGATGGACTTGTTCATGCGATGCGCCAGGATTACGTCGCGCCCGGCTCCGGCAGAGCCATCCCGCCCTTGACTACTCTATTATAACACCCTCTCGGCATTTTCGTTATCCGGCGAGATGTGTCTTTGACGCGGTCGGGTCGGGTACGATAACTTGCGGGCATCTTGCCCGCAGCTTGGAATCGGATTTTGGGGGACACAACCGATGGACAGAGACTTGCAATCGCTCCTGGGCCGACTGGAGCGGACGGCGGACGACTTCTGGAACATCAGCCGCGAGAATGGGCAGATGCTGAACTTCCTGGCGCGCACCCTGGGCGCCCGCCGCGTCCTGGAGGTCGGCACCAGCAACGCCTACTCGACACTGTGGTTCGCCGAGGCGCTCCGGCATACGGGCGGCCACGTTGACAGCATTGAGTTCGACGCCGGACGACACGCCCACGCGCAGGCCCACGTCGCGGAGTCAGGATTGGGGGGCCTGATCGCCCTGCATCACGGAGATGCCCTTCAGGTCATCCCGGTGCTCGACGGCCCCTACGACCTGGTATTCCTGGACGCCGACAAGCCGCAGTACCTGGCGTATGCCCGCCTGGCCCTGCCCAAGCTCCGGCCCGGCGGGCTGCTGATCGGCGACGACACCGCGTCGCTGGCGGACCAGATGCGGGACTACCTGGAATTCGTCCACGGCGCGCCCGACCTGCACACGATTGACCTGTCGCTCGATGACGGCCTCACCCTGAGCCTGAAGTTGGGGTGAGCCTGCCGGCCGGCAACCGCTGGACCGGGAAAATTGCCCTGTAGAAATGCGGTACTATGCCGATAATAGGCTTGCAGGTTTCTTCCTGCCTCGGCAGGTTTTGGCTTGCTGTCATCGTCTGTCGCGCCGGCACGGAGGCCGGCAGTGAACACGCCCCGGCACGGAGGCCGGGGCATTTTTTTGCCCTCATCCTCGGCGCGCCGCCGAAGGATTCCGGCGCGCCGCCTATTTCATCCGCTCCGGCCAATCCTTATGTCGGCTCTTGTTCCGCGTCCTGGCTCTGCGACGGACTGGCCGATGCCTTGAGTTTCTTGGTCGGCCGGTGGAACCGCACCACCATCTCCTGGCCGGACTTCCAGTCGCTGATCTGGGCACGGGCGTGTTCGGGCAGGTCCTCCCAGCGGTGGACCTTATACCAGGGGCCGCGCCTCTCGATGACCCCCGCCCGAATCAGGCCGGCGAAGTCAATCGGGATGGACTGCATCTCGGCCGTGTGCATGACCTCCTCCATGCCCACCCCGCCCGCTCCGGACGGCTTCTTGGTGTGCTGCTGTTCAGCGGGCTGCTGTCTCCCGGTGTCTTCCAACGTGTGCGTTCCTTTCTGTTCCCTGGCCGTCTCCGGGCCTGACCAACTCTGGTCGGATCTAGTCATACTGCGCCATCAACTGTTTCAGCCGCAGACCCAGTGCGTTCAGGGTTCGCGCGGATTCCTCCAACTGCCGCGCGCTGTCTGCATTGCGCGTACTCGCATCCTTGACGTACCCCATGGCGGTGGCGACCTGATCCATCCCCGCCAGTTGCTGCCGGCTGGAGGCCGCGATCCGCAGGGAGGCCTGCGCGGCCTCGGCAATGCTCTCGGCCAGCGCCTGGATGGACTCCCCGGCTTGACCGGATTGCTCGACCCCCGCCTCCACCGCCTTGCCCCCCTGATCGGTCGCCATCACCGCCGTCCCCGTGGCATTCTGGATGTCGCTGAGGATGGTGCGTACTTGGGTCGTCGCCTGCCTGGACTGCTCGGCCAGGTTCTTGACCTCCCGGGCCACCACGGCGAAGCCCTTGCCCTGCTCGCCCGCGTGGGCCGCCTCGATGGCGGCGTTGACCGCCAGCAGGTTGGACTGCTGGGCCAGGTCGTCCACGGTGGCGATGATCTGGCCGATGTCCTGCCCGTGCTCGGAGAGGCGCACCATGCTCTCGGCGATGGACTCCATCTGCTCGCGGATGCGGGCCATCCCCGCGCCCACGGCTTCAGTGGACTGCGTGCCGCTCTGCGAGATGCGGGCCACGCCCTGCGCGCTCTCGGCGACCCGCTGGGCGTTCTGACTGGAGACCTGGGCGCTCTGCCGGATCTCCTCGACGGTGGTGGTGGTCTGAACGACGGCGGTGGCCGTGTCCGTCGCGCTGGAAGCCAGCTGCGTCGAGGAATGCAGGATCTGGGCCGTTGAGGCGCTGAGCACGTTGATCCCCTCGCCGATCTCCGCCAGCACTTTCGCCAGGTCGGCGGTGCGTTCCTGCACCCGCATGTCCAGCTCGTCCTCCTTGCGGTCCAGGGAGATGGCGTTGGCCCAGAGGGTGAGAGAGAAGATGATCATGACGAGCACGACGAACACGGAGAATCGGAACGCCGTATCGAAAAGATTGGCCTTCTCCCCGATCAGCGTCAGCCAGCCCAGCGCCAGCGGCACGCCGATAATGATGATCCCCAGGCGGCGCAGCATAGCGCCTCCCGCGCTGTCGCTGGTTAGCCGGGCCATCAGGCCGCGATCCGGCCGCACACTCAGGAGGCCGAGCGCGAGCACGAGGAACGTCGTCGCCGTGTGCGGGGCCATGGGGATGAAGGCTTTGATCTGGTAAAGGGAGGACGTGCCGTAGACATAACCGACGAGGGCCAGCAGCGCGACCCAGGCAGTTATCATCGACAGGAACTGCGCGGGGCGGGTGCCGTCGGCGGTCTCGATGTCCGCCATCAGCAGGGCCAGGCCCATCAGCAGAAAGTTCGTCGCCGTTGTCGGCGACATCCGGTTGGGGGTCAGCGAGCCGATGCCCAGCCTGTCATGGAACAGCCACTGGTCAATGCCCGGCTGGCCCAGCAGGATGCTGGGCAGCGCCAGCGCGCCCGTCAGGGCGATGACTCCCCCCAGCACATGGGCGACTGTGCGCCGCCCATCATCCAATTCCGCTCGCAGCAGCCACAGTGACGCGCCGGCCAGGATGAAGTTGGTGGCGGTCAGGGGGTTCATAGCGACTAGGTGGGGGTGGATTCGCTTCAGGGTCTCGTTATTGGTGAGCCAGCCGATCAGCACGGCGCACGAGATCAGCCAAATGATGACACTGGCGATCCGCGCGAACGCCCGGAGTGTGGCGACGCGGCGGGGATTAGGCGCGGTGATCCTATGCTCCATTGATTTGGCGGGCCCTTGGTATCGCGGAAAAAACTCGGACAGGGTCACGCCCGTGTCCGAGTTGTCGGAGCCTGAAACAGAAGTGCTGTTTTTGGACGCCCTCTTCTGGGAAGAAAGGGGAGAAAGAGGGCGGGCAGTACAAGATTCGAGCTTGTGGCCCCTACGATGTCAGCGAAGCGGCCGCAGTGGCTCTGACTTTTCCCGGCTTTCCTCGATAGTTGGTCCTTCCCCCGCCCCGACTTTCCAGGGAACAGGGTAGCCTTATTATAGCACCCCGCGTTCCCCGTGTCAATGGGCGGCGAGGCCCACACGGCCGATTGCCGCGTCCGTGGTCAACCCGCGTCGGCCATGGCCCAGCGGATGCCCCCCAGGAGGTGTTTCCGAAACAGATCGCTGTCCCAGGCGGGCCGGTCGTGGCCGAGCGCGGTGTAGAAGACCCGCCCGGCCCCGAACGGGTGGCACCAGGCCATGGCGAAGTCGTTGTCCGCCCGGTTGCCCGCGGCCCGGCTCAGGTCCACGGTGCTGTTGTCCAGCCGCATCAGGACGCGCGTCTTCTCCCGCGACCAGTTACGATGGGTGTAGATCTCGTCATGGATTCGGAAATGGTCCGGCAGGTCCCGCGTGGCGGGATGGTCGTGGTCCTCCACGATGATGCCCACCTCCTGGTGCCACGGGTGCCCGTTGAAGTAGCCCCCGATCATCTCGCCGTAGGGGGCGTACCCGTAGAGGGTGTCCGTGGCGTTGTGGATGCCGATGAAGCCCCGGCCGCCGCGGACGAACTCAATCAGGGCCTCCTTGTCCCCGTCAGACATCGGCAGTTCGCCGGTGGTGCAGAAGGCGACGGCGTCGTAGCGCGCCAGGTCGTCCCAGTCCACGTCGGCGACGTTATTGGTCGCCGTGGCCGCAAAGGCCCCGCTCCCTTCCCCAAGGCGGCGGAGAACTTCCTGCGAGTGGGGCAGGACTTCGTGCCGGTAGCCGGCCGAATGCGTGACGTAAAGCAATTTCTTCATGGTTTCTCCCCTTTTTCGCCGTTCTCTGTGTCGGCGTGCATGCGAAAATCGAGGTGGCGGGGCGGCGGGAACTCGCGGCGCACCCGCCGGCGGAGGGCGTCGTCCATCGGCGCGCCGTCCGCGGCGGCCACACGCCCCTCCTGCCACAAGTCCGTCAGCGTCACCTCGCCCTCGCGGATGGTGGCGAACTCGTGGTCCAGGAGGCCGCCCGCCTCCTCCAGCCGGCCCGTCTTCAGCGCGGCGCGCACGCCCAGGAGCCGCAGGCGCTCGTGAGCGCGCACGGGGGCCGGCGACGCCGCCAGAAAGTCCTGCAGGGCGCCGTACCGCTCCGTCTGGAACAGCGCCTGGGCGTACTCGACGGCCAGGGGCGCGATCTGCGGACCAGCCTCCCAGGCCCGGCGCCACAGCCCGCACGCCTCCTCCCAACGCCCCGCTGACGCCTCCAGGGTCGCCAGGGCGCGCAGCGCCCAACCCGATGGACGCCGGGCCAGCGACTCCTCCCACGCCTCGCGCGCCCCAGAGAGATCCAGCGCCTCGCGCCGCACCACCCCCAGGTGCAGCCAGGACAGCCAGTGGTCGCCGCGCCCCGCCCGCAGTCCGTCCTCGACCAGTTCCCGCCACTCGTCCTGAATCATCGCCTGCCCGGGGTCCTCTCCCGGCGACCGCTCCGGGAGCGCGCCCTCCTCCAGCAGCGCCCGCCACAGCTCCTGGTCCGCCCCCAGCGTCGCTTCGGGGAACACCCACTCCGGCGGCACGGGATCCGGGCGGCCCTGGCGCGCCACGCGCCGTCGTTCCAGCGCGCCCCAGCCGGCGCCATGAGCCAACATCTCCTCAGGGGCGCGCGTCGTCACGGCCATAAGCTCCCGGTCCCACGCCTCCAGACGGGCGCGCGGCAGGGCGGCCTCCAGGGCCGTGTCCGCCGCCTCCCAGGCCGTTCCCCAGTCAGGCCCGTGGACCCGGCCTGGGTCCGCCTCCAGCAGCCCGAACGCCTCCGTCCAGGTCCACTCCGCCCCCGGCGGCATCGGCAGGCTCTCCATCTGCGTCCGCGCCAGCCCGGCCTGGATCTCCAGGTAGGCCTCACCCGGCAGAGACAGGAATTCCTGCCAGCGCCGCCCGCCCCGGCTGGCGCCCCAGCAGAACATCTTGCGGCCCCGCAGCCGGTCGGTTGAGGTCTGCACAAGGCCACGTCCCGCACCGTCCAGGACCGCCACCCAGCGCCGCCGCCCCTCGGCAATCCGCAGGAAGACCTCATACGCGGCGCGCAGGTTGGTGGGATAGGTCACGTCCGTCCCCGCCGGCGCGGGCAGTCCCAGCAGCGCCAGCCCGTCTTCGGTGCCGTGAAAGGCGGAGTCGGCGGGGCACAACAGCCGCGCGTCCGGTGCCTCCGGCACCGCGATGTTGGTCCACCAGTACATGGGTATCTCCCGATCATGCGGGTTGCGCAGGCGCACGCGCGTCAGCAGGAAGCGTGATCCGGGCGGGAGGTGGAAGTCAATCTGCCAGGGGAAGCACTTGAGCCGGTCCCATTCGTAGAGGCGCAGGGCCGGCTCGCCGCCCAGGCCCCGAACCCGTGCGGCGAACAGGGGCGCGCAGGTCAGGTAGTGGTGGCCGAAGTGGGGCGTGTTCCACTCGACCCCGCCGCTGAACCAGGCGTTGCGCAGGGCGAGGTTGGCCGGCTGGAAGACGGGATTGCGGTAGAGCAGCTGGCGGCCCGTCGGCGTGTGGACCAGGGAGACCAGGCGCCCCCCCAATTCCGGCAGGAACGTGGCGCACAGGTGTTCGTTCTCCAACACGACCGATGCGAAGGCACGGGGCCGCCGCTCCCGATTGTAGCCGTCCTGGAGGCGGTGGGGCAGGACCCGGTAGCCGGTCCGCCAGCCCAGGGAGCGGCGGTCCTCCTCGGGCACGCTCGGGTCCACGCGGACCCAGCCGTCTTCCTCCAGGTCGCGGAAGCGCGGCAGCGGGTTCTCCATGCCCAGGTCGGCTGCCGGAATCGTGTAAGGCTCCTTCCGCAGTTCAGTCATCGGCTATCTTTCTCCCGGCGCTACTGTGGCCTGCCCGAGGTGATCCGGGGTCGGGTTGTATCGGCCATCAGTTTGGTTTGGGATGGCCACGCTCGTATCGTTGCGCCTACTTGAGTCGGGTCTGGCTGTCGCCAATCGGTCTGGACGGGCAATGGGTCGGCAAAGCCCAGCTTGGCGCCCGCCTTGGGGTCCAACCGGAAAGCGCTGGCACGGATGGAGTAAGCGAGCGGCAGGGCGCGCGAATGCAGGTCCTCCCGATAGCGCTTCTGCCAGGCCGGCAAGGTGTTGTTCGGATTCCAGTGCTGCCGCAGCATCGGCGTGCCGTTGCCGGCAAGGTAGCCGTTGTGGTCGGAATGGTTGGTCATCGCCGTCCGGGGGCCATTCGCGTCGTCCCCCATGTAGAGGGTCAGGTCGCAGCCCAAGGGGCCGCCTTCTCCCTCGACATCGTTGTAGAGAAGCAGGTTGTTGCGGACCATGTCATGCGTGACGGAGTTCGGCGCCTCCCGGGGCATGACGACGATGCCCTGGTTGTTCTCCGCGACCGTATTATACACGATCCACACGTGCTGCGACCCCGAAATGTAAATGCCCCGGCCGCCGTTGGAGAAAATAAGGTTGTTTGCGATCAGGCCGCCTCCCTCGTTGATCTCATAGTGGACCCCGTTTGCGTCGTTGTCGTGAATCACATTGTTGGTGATGCGGCAGGCCACGTTCCCCGTGTCAAACCAGACGCCGGTGCCCTGGTTGTACGCCACCTCGCAGCCGTCTACTGAGCAGCGGACGTTGACGGGGATGTTTTTGATTCCGCCGGCGGCCCACCCTTCTTCGAAATGGCGCGTGTTGTTGAACATCACCGAGCAGCCCTGAATCTTGCAGTCCGTACACCACCCCAGGGCCGCCCCGGTGTCGCCGTTGTGGGTCAGGGTGCAGCGGCGCACGACACAGTTCCGGCACCGGCCCATGCCGAAGCCGCAGAAGTCTGAGTACGAGAAGTCGCAGTCCTCGACCAGAACGCGCTCGCTCCCGCCCACGGACGCCATGCTCCACTGGCCGCCGGGCTGCCGGTTGTGCCGCACCTGGAAGCCGCGCAGGATCACGTCGTGGGCGTTCTCGATGTCGAACACGAAGCCGCGCGTCCCGACCTCCCAGAGATACCAGTTGGGGTCGCCGGAGATGCACACGTACAACATCTGGGTGGGCTGATCGAAGAAGTACGCCCCCGGGAAAATGTCACTCAGTCCCCGGCCGATGTTGGTGATCTTCTGGTACTGGTCGTTCCGGTAGATGTGGTCCGGCCCGATCTGCTGGAGGCCGTGCGTGTCGTCCTGGAAGACCGAGGAGATGTATCGCTCGTCGGGCGGCATGCCCGCGAAATAGTCGTCCCGGAGCTTGATCCGCCAGACGGACGTGAAGGCGTTGGGATACGGCTCTTTGACCGATGGGTCTCCGGTGAACTGCTCCCAGTGGCCGGTGACGACGTCGGAGCCTTTGACCACGACTTTGGCACCCGGCGCGGCGGCGAAGGTGATCGGCCTGCCCGGCCGGCCGGACACCCGAATGTTCACCGTTTCGCGGTACGCGCCGGACTTCACCAGCACCGTGTCCCCCGGCTTGAGCGGTGCCTGTGCGGCCCGGCTGAGGGTCTTCCAGGGGTGACTCACGGTGCCCGTGTTGGAGTCGGCAGCCGTTGGGTCCTGGCGCGCGACGAAATATGTGGCCGCCAACGCCGCAGGGGCCAAAGCCAGAAAACAGGCCGTGAGCGGGAAGAGTGCGAGAACACGGCGGATGGTCGGCATGGCGAGGGCCTCCTCCAAATCTTACTGGTGGTCGTACCCGGTCAGGGGGCGGTACCAGATGTTGCGGTAGCGGACGAGGTCGCCGTGGTCCTGGAGGCGCAGCGGGCCTTGCGCCGGGTGGGGCTGATAGGAGGCCTGCTGCCGGTGCTGCGTCGGCCCTTGCAGTTCCTGGGCGTGGTGGAGGACGACGCCGTTGAGCAGGACGGTGACGCGGGCCGGGCGCGCGAGCCGGTCGCCGTCAAAGCGAGGGGCTTCCCAGAGGATGTCGTAGGTCTGCCACTCGCCGGGGCGGCGGCAGGCGTTGACCAGCGGCGGGTACTGGCCGTAGATGGCGCCCGTGGTGCCGTCGGGGTAGGTGGGGTTCTGGTAGCAGTCGAGCACCTGGATCTCGTACCGGCCCATCAGGAAGACGCCGCTGTTGCCGCGCCCCTGGCCGTCGCCCTTCACGTAATCCGGCGCGCGCCACTCCAGGTGAAGCTGGCAATCTCCAAAGTGCGCGTGCGTCTGGATGTCCCCCGCGCCCGGCATC
>JAFAZD010000372.1 GCA_019239955.1 Armatimonadota bacterium
ACCGGCAAGGATGACTGCGCCTCCGACGCTGTCACTGCCGGCCGAGTTGCCGCTGAACGTGCAGCCCGTGACCGCACACCGAGAGGCGACGATCTGTGCTCCGCCTCCCCCAGCGGCCGTGTTCCCGATGAATGTACACGTGCTCACCGCGCATACACCTTCGGCACCGACGTAAGCGCCACCGCCGGTACCGCTCGGTTGCCCCTGGCGCTCAACCGTATTTCCAGCGAATCGGCACCCCGTCATGGTGGCGGTCCCTGAGCCGCTCACATACACCCCGCTCCCGGCCTCTGTGCTCACGTTCCCATTGAAAGTGCAATTCGCGACGGTGCAGCTGACGGCACTGATGATTTCGGCTCCGCCGCCGCTGCCGTTCATGCCGACGGGGCCAAACGCCTGGTTATCGGTGAAGACACAGTTCTTGAGAGTGACTTGAGAGGCCGCGACATAGGCTCCTCCGGCGTTATCGCTGCTGCCGTCGGTCGCGCCGGTCGGGGCAAAGCCGTTTTTGATTGTAAAGCCATCAACCGTGGCGGCATCGACGCCGTGGATGTAGAGGCCGCGGTGCGGATCGCTCGCGCTGGCCTGGCAGTCAATGATGGTGCTGGTGGCGCCGTCCTGGGATCTCAGCGTCAGGCTCTTGCCCAGGAAGTCAACATCACGGTTGCCGTCGCCCGTGAACGTCCCGTCCCCGACGAGGACCGTGTCTCCCGGTTTCGCTGCGTTGATGGCGGCCTGGATGGTTGGGTAGGCGGTTGGAAATCCCACGATCTGAATCGTCCCTGTGTTGCTCCCGCCGCTGCTTCCGCTCCCACCACTGCTTCCGCTCCCACCTCCACAGCCTGTCAGCATGCCCATTGAGGCGAGCACGAGTATCGCAACCGAAAGAGCGTTCAGAAGACTGCGACGATTGCAGTCACCATTACCGGAGTGGTCCGTCATGCCGATCCTTCCTTTCACAGTCTGCCAAGGCTGAGAAGAGGGCCCGAACAGAAACTACTTACGTTGATTATACCAATTAACCATAAAATCCGCCGCGTATCAGTGATCTCGGTTGTGCTCGTTTTGCATTGGCCCCTAACCTTTCCGGGTACAATCGTAGCAAAACAGCATTTCCGGGAGAGAATCATGACGCCCCGCCCCGAACCCCAGGAGGATGTCGCCACCGAGGGCATCGTCAACACCAGCGGCAGCCACGCCACCGAGGACGACCCTTCGCCCGCTGACCCCGGCACGGACGAGGTGAGTACCGGCACCAATACGGGCCAGGACACCAAAGACCGCGCCACCGGCCTGACCGCGTTCAACTGACATAACCCCCCAAGTCACTGGCCCCTCTCTCATTCCTATGGGGGACCCTCCGGGGCGTCAGTACTTGGGCTGGCGCGAATGCGCCGGGGTGGGGGCCAACCTATGGATATTCCCCGAATTCAGTACGAGCCGCTGGTGCGGGCGGCGCTGGCCGAGGACATCGGCCCCGGCGACATCACCACCACCCTCTGCGTGCCCGCCGAGGCGCGGACGACGGCGACCGTGCTGGCGAAGTCGGCGGGCGTCATCGCGGGGTTGGAGGTCTGCGCGCTCGCCTTCCATCTGATTGACCCGGAGACGCGCTGGGCGGGCCTGGTCGCTGACGGCTTTCACGTCCCGGACCCGCCGACGCCGCTGGCGACCATCACCGGCAGCGCCCGCGCCCTGCTGACGGCGGAGCGGGTCGCCCTGAACTTTCTGCAAAGAATGTCCGGCATTGCGACCGTCACCGCCCGCTACGTCGCCGCCGTCGCCGGAACCGGCGCACGTATTGTCGACACCCGCAAGACCACGCCCGGCCTGCGCGCATTAGAAAAGTACGCCGTGCGCGTCGGCGGCGGCTTCAATCATCGTCTGGGCCTCTACGACTGCGTGCTCATCAAAGACAATCACATTCAGGCATCGGGGGGCATCCAGAATGCCATCGCCGCCGCCCGCGCCCAGATCCCCCACACGATGAAGGTCGAGGTGGAGACGGACACGCTGGCCCAGGTCGCGGAGGCGCTGGAGGCCGGGGCGGACATCATCCTGCTCGACAACATGGACACGGAGATGATGCGCCGGGCCGTCGCCCAGATCGGCGGCCGCGCCATCACCGAGGCCTCCGGCGGCCTCGCGCTCGACCGCGTCGCGGAGGTCGCCGCCACCGGCGTTCAGGTCCTCAGCATCGGCGCGCTCACCCACTCCGCTCCCGCGCTCGACATCTCCCTGGACTTCACGCCATGACCGGGTTCGGCTGCCCGCGCCGCCACGTCGCTGAGTGCGCCTCCACCAACGATCTCGCCCGCGCCTGGGCCGCCGATGCGTCCGATCCCGCCCCCCACGGCGCGCTCGTGACCGCCGACTTTCAGACGCGGGGCCGCGGCCGGCGCGGGCGCGGCTGGGACGCCGCTCCGGGCCAGAGCGCCCTGATGTCCTTTGTCCTGCGCCCGAATCTGTCCCTCGCCGACGCCTGGCAGATCGGCTTCCTCGCCGCCCTGGCTGCCGCAGAGGCTCTGCGCGGCATGGGCCTGGACGCCCGGCTCAAGTGGCCCAACGACGTGCTCCTGCACGGGGCCAAAGTCGCCGGGGTGCTCGTGGAAACCATTCTGACTCCCCCAGAATTGGGGGCGGGGGGGCGATCCTCTCCCCCAGCATTGGGGGCCGGGGGGCAGATGGCCGCCATCGCCGGCATCGGCGTCAACGTCAACCAGCCGGGTTTCCATGCCGCCGACTATGCCTACCCGCCGACCTCCCTGCGCCTCGTGACGGGGCGTGAGCAGTCCGTGGAGGAGATCATCCAGGCCGTCGCCGCCGCGCTGGGGCGCTGGGACGCCCTCTACCGCCAGGGCGGCTTCGCCCCCGTTCTGTCCACCTGTCAGACCTACCTAGCCGTCGGCGCGATTGTCCGGCGCGGCGTCGAAACCGCGACCTTGACCGGCCTCACCTCCGACGGACACGCGCGCGTCCGGCTCAGCGATGGAACTTTCGCGGAATGGACTGCGTTAGAAGGGTGAAGGCCACGCAAACAGGGGCCTGTGGTGTATAATAAGAGGGCATCCCCATGCACATCCGAAAAGAGAACGACATCCCATGAAGTCTCGCTGGTTGAGCACCTTCACCTTGATCGGCCTGCTGCTGCTGGTCCTGGGCGTGGCCGGTCTGATTTTACAGCACGCCGGTACGGGAATGGTCTTTGATCCGGGCCAGCCGCCTCCCGCCGACGGCCATGACCGCACCGCCTGGTACTATCTGGTCATCGGCGCGCTAATGGTGCTCAACGGACTGGTCACTCCGGCCCCCGCGCCCGGTGAGATGGTCCCCCCCCAAAAAAAAGGCGCGGCTAGGCCGGACGCCCCCGCTTCTATCTCCACTGCCCGCCCGGCGGCCGGCCGCGAGGTGATCGCCACCTCCGCCGACAAGCCCGGCGAGTGACATTTTCCTATTCCGAGGATAACAATCATGCCGTCTGAAGTCGCCCGTTGTGCTGACTGTGGCGCGCCGGTGCGGGGAGTCCCCGCCTGGCTCGCCACGGCCAAAGTCAGCTTTGCCTGCAACAACTGCCCGAAACGCCCCTCACGCGCCGCCCGCTTCGAGCCGGTGGTCGAGCCGCGCGCCGTACTGGCCGACGCCGCCGAGGTTGATCTGGAGGCCGTCGTCCTGGAGGAACTGGAGGAGGAGGGCGAACTGGATTTGGTCGCCGATGACCTCGACGAGCCCAAAGCCGATAAGGAATAAAGCCGGAACCCTGTAGCGTCGGGGCGACCCGATGGGTCGCCCCGACGCTACAGGGCTTCTACAGCAGGCCGCCGCCCTCGTCGCCCCCGCCCGGCGCCGAATAGTCCGCCCCCACCACCCGCCAGACTTTGGTGGGGAACACCAGCCACCGCGTCCCGTCTTCCTTTTTCCAATGCAGTGCCACCGGCTTGTCGTAGAGCGCCGGGCCGCCCTCCCTGGGGCGCACCGTGACCTGACTGACGCTGTCCGCCGTGTCCCCATGCACCTGCACACTTGGCGGCGACAGCGTCACCATCACACGCCCCTCCCGTCCGACTACCCTTGACAGGAAGTAATGCAGTTCGTCAACGTTGCTGTCAAAGGAAGTATTGCCGTGGTAATCGGCGGAGATCACCTGCATGATGCCCCGCACGTCATGCCGCTCCCCGGCCGCCCGGGCCGACTCGAGCTGGGCGAGAATCTGATCCTGGTCCGACGGCACCGGCAGACGCAGCAGGATGGTGACGACAAGGGCCACGGCAAGCGCGGCCGCCACGACCAGCACCCGTTTGGAAGAGGGTCTCATTCCCGCGTGTCCTTGCGCGATTCCAGCCGCCAGCGAAAATTGAGTGAGCCGATGCCGTAGGTCAGCGACACGGGTGGCACGTGGTAGACGCTGATGCGCGGCAGCCGCAGTGGGTCATCCTCCCGCCGCGCGCGCCCGAAGTCCGTCGTCACCGCCATCGTGTGGCCCGCCTCGCGCGCCAATTGCCGTATCATGTCATTGTGGCTGCCGTAAGGGTAGCACAGCGTCGTCATGGGACGTCCTAGCCGCTGCTCCAGGGCGTCTTTGGCCGACATGATCTCCCGTCGCGCCTCGGCCTCGGACAACTCCGCCATCTTGGGATGCGCCGCCGTGTGCGACTGAAAATTCACCCCGCCGTCCTCCTGCATCTCCAAAATATCCTCCCACGTCAGCAGCGGCGTCGGCTCGTAGCCCTCGGCGGCCACCCAGTCATTCGTCTTGCCGACGCGCTCGGAGACCAGAAAGACCGTGTACGGGAATCCCAACTCGCGCAGCAATGGGTGGACGTTGCAGCGCAGATTCTGATACCCGTCGTCAAAGGTCAGCAGGACGGGCTTGGGCGGCAACGGCCCCTCGCCTTTCCGGGCCGCCTCCAGCGCGGCGAAGGTGATCGCCGTGTAGCCCGTGCGCCTGAGCATCCGCATATGCCCGGCGAACTCCTTCGCCAGCACATAAAAGTGCTTGTACTTGGGCGGGCGCGGCGCGCTCTCGACCGCGTGATACATCAAGATCGGCACCGGCGTCCAAGTCGTCGGGGAGGTTTTCGTGAGGGTGGGGGACATCTTCAGATACGCAGGTACAGATCGTGCAGGCGCTCCACCTGCCGGTCCAGGGAGAACTCGTCCAGGACCCGCCGGCGGCCCGCCGCGCCCATGCGCCCGCGCTCCTCCGGGCAACTCAGCAGGCGGGTCAGCGCCGACGCCAGCGCCCGTGCATCGTCCGGGGGAACCAGAGTCCCGGTGACGCCGTCCTGCACCACCTCGCGGCAGCCGCCGATGTCCGTCGCCACCGTCGGCAGACCCGCCGCCATCGCCTCGGCCAAAGCCAGTCCGAACGACTCGTCGGTCGGCAGGTGCGCCAGCAGGTCAAACCCCGCCATCGTGGCCGGAACGTCTTCAATCATGCCCGGCAAGACAACACGCTCTCCGATGTCCAATGCCTTCGCCTGGTCCATCAGCCGCCGGCGGTCGCCCGCCTCGCCCTCGGGCCCGGCCAGCACGAGCCAGATGTCCGGGAAGGCCGCCAATATCTCCGGCGCGACGGTCAGCAGCCGCGCCTGACCCTTCGCGTTCAGTCGCCCCATCATGCCGATCACGAGAGCGTCCGCCGGGACGCCCCAGGCCCGCCGCTGCGCCGCCCCATCCGCCGCCGCGAACGCCGCCGCATCCACGCCGTTGGGCAGCAGATGCACGAACCCCGGTGGGAAGCCGTGCTCCGACAGCAGACGCGCCCGCACCGCCTCGGAGACGGCGATCACCCCGCTAGCGCCCCACTGAAAAAAACGCCCCGCCAAGCGCGGCGGCTCCCCCAGCCGCCGGATCAGGTGCGCGTGCAGCAGCAGGCGCGGGCGGGGCCGCCGCAGCGCCGCGCCCAGTACCGCCGGCACGTAGTCCCGCCGCGAATGGACATGCACAATGTCAATCGCATGTTCCCGGAGCAGCCGCGCCAGCGCGAAAGACGCTCTCACGTCGCCGCTGTTACGCACTCGCCAGGGGAGAGTAGGTATCCCGTGCGCCGCGCACAGCCCTTCCAGAAAGCCGCCGGGCCGCACGGCGTATGTCACCGGCACGCCCCGCGCCCGCAGCAGCGCCGCCAACCGGACGGAATACCGCTCGATGCCCCCCTCTCCCCCCGACGTGGCGACGAACAGCACACGCGGCTCCCCCTTTCCGGCTCCCCCAGCATTGGGGGCGGGGGGGGCGTCACTTGCGCTCGGCATACCACTGGTTCATGAACGCCTGGTACTCCGCCTGCTTCTCCTTGATCTTGCGCCACCACGCCTCATTGGCGACGTACCAGTCCACGGTCTCCTTCAGCCGCTCCTCAAAGCGCTCCTTCTCCGGCCGATAACCCAGGCCCCCCATCTTGGACACGTCCAGCGAGTAGCGCCGGTCGTGGCCGGGGCGGTCCTTGACGTGGCGGATCAGCGACTCCGGCTTGTTCAGGAACTTGAGCAGCAGGGTGACGATCTCCATGTTGGGCCGGTCGTTGTCGCCGCCGACGTTGTAGACCTCGCCCGGCGTGCCGTGATGCAGTGCGATGTCAATGCCCCGGCAGTGGTCCAGCACGTACATCCAGTCCCGCACCTGCATCCCGTCGCCGTACACCGGCACGGGCTGGTCGTCAATCAGGTTGGTGATGAACAGCGGGATGATCTTCTCCGGGTAGTGGTACGGACCGAACGTGTTGGAGCCGCGCGTCACGATCGTCGGCAGGCCGAACGTCTGATGATACGCCCGCACCATCAGCTCGCCCCCGGCCTTCGCCGCCGAGTACGGCTGGTTCGGCTCCAGCGGATCCCCCTCCCGGAAGATGCCGTCCGTGGTCCCGTAGACCTCGTCCGTGGAAATATGGTGGAACCGCTCGTGTTTGAACTTGCGCGCGGCCTCCAAAAGCGTCCAGACCCCGTTGAAGTTGGATTGTACCGCCGCCTGCGGGTTCAGGATGGCGCGGTCGTTGTGGCTCTCGGCGGCGAAGTTGACGATGGCGTCGGCGTTCTGCGCCAGGTTGTCCACTAGGGCGGCGTCGTTGATGTCGCCCTTGAAGAACGAGAAGTTCGGGTTCTTCCAGACATCGGCGAGGTTGTCCAGGTTGCCCGCGTAGGTCAGCGCGTCCAGCACGACGATCCGATAATCGGGGTACTTGTTCAGCATGTACCGGACAAAGTTGGAGCCGATAAACCCCGCGCCGCCGGTCACGATCAGCGTCTGCATCTGTGTGATGATTTCCTTTGAGTGGGTGTTGAGCGCGACACTGTACCCAAAAATGCGCCCAGCGCCCCCCCGTTAGCCGCCGAATATCTTGCCCAGCAGCCCGCCGAACATGCCGCCGCCCTGCCCGCCGCCGTCCTGGGCCTGGCCTCCACCACCGCCCAGCACCGAGCCGAGCAGGCCCTGCGCCTGCGGGAAGCGGCTGGCGACCATCTGCAGCACCTCCGGGTGCTGCTGCGCCAATGTGCGCGCCATGCTGATCAGGTCGCCGTGCGACATCTGGTCCGCGTCGGTGGTGCCGACGCCGGCCTGGTTCGCCAGCGCCTGCGGATTGACGCCCTGCCCCTGAAGCATCCCCAGGGCCTCGTCGATCAGGCCCCGGTGCGCGTCCACCTCCTCCGGCGCGGCGTTCGCCATCGCCTGGTGCGCGTCCGCGCCGTCCTGCCCGTCCGAGTAATCGCTGCCGGCGGCGTAATCGCCCTGCGCGTCGTCCTGAGTGTCGTCGTACTCGTCGTCGCGTGGCATCGCGTGTACCTCCTGAGTGGAAAGTCTGCGGCTATGATACCCCAAGAACGCGAACTCCTGCTGCCTCAGGAGCGTGCGGCAGCAGGCCGTTCGCCCGCGCCTTCGCGCCGAACGTCTCCAGCGCCCGCCAGTGCTCCTCGCCCAGTTCGTAATCCATGACTTCGGACAGGTAATGACGGCACCATTGGGCGGGGCAGTTCAGGCGGGACGCCTCCTCCTCGGCGATGGCGTCAATCTGGGTCCGCCCCCACTCTTTGGCCCGGCTCAGCGACTCGACGATGTGCGGCGTCAGGCGTTCGGCGCGGCCCAGCCAGACGGCGTAGACGAACGGCAGTCCGGTCAGCCGCCGCCAGGCGTGGCCCAGGTCCAGGGTGTTCAGTCCCGCATCGTCGGCGAGCCACCCCTTGTCGCCGATCAGGAGCGCCGCGTCGGCGGCCCTGAGCATCGCCTCCAGGTCGGGCGCGTGGTGCAGGTACGCGGGATGCGAGTCCTGCTGCTCGGCCAGGATGATCTTCAGCAGGGCCGCCGAGGTCAGGGAGGACGTGTCGAGCGCGACCGACTCCGTCTTGCGCCAGGACAGCCGCGAGAAGGCCCGCACCGACTCGATGTGGTCCTGCCCCGAAATGGACACGCCGGGGACGATGGCATAGCCGGGCGTCCGAAAATACTCAAACGACGACACCAACGCCGCCGCGATCTCCCCCGCCGCCAGCATCCGCGCCAGCGCCGACGGCACGGCGTACACCACCTCGATGCCCGACGCCCGCCCCTCCTCGGTATGGTAGAACCACCGCGTCAGCGGCTTCTCGTTCAGGTACGGCACGCTGCCGATGACAATGCTCATGACGTGTCCTTCTCCGCAAGGATCGGGTGACGCGAGGCGATCCGGCAGACCCCGTTCTCGTCGCACGGCGGCGGCAGGCGCAACGCCCTGGAGATCTCCTGCCGATGCCCCGCCACCCAGCGATAGAACGCCGGGCCGACGCCGTAGAAGACCGGCAGGCGCATCATCCGCCCCAGCCAGTGCCACGCGGGAATCGCCGACAGGATGGCCGCCCAGGCGAACCACCCCGTCCGCCAGGTCCCGTCCGGCATCCGCGCCCGCATGGCCTCGTGCATGTCATCCGGCGAGAACCGCGCCGCCGCCCGCGCCGCCCACTGCGGCTCGTGCAGGTTGACAAACCGCACGGAGTTCGCTGTGTCATATTTCGCAAACCGCACCGCCCCCGCGACGCACAGGGGACATTCGCCGTCAAGATAGACCGTAATCGGTTTCATGCCGCTCATCCCCTGAGTGCCCGTAAAAACTCCTCCGGCTCGGCCACGCTCAGCAGCACGGAGTAGCCCTGCGTGGTCGGCAGGTAAACAATTCGTGTGGCGTCCGTCACGAACAGCAGGGCCTTCTCCCGGTTTGCGAGCCGAAACCAGCCCGCCAGGTAGCCGGGCGACCCCGTCCCGCACGTCTTCCACACCGGGCGGTAAGCCCCTTCCAAAGACACCAGGCGCCCCTCCCCCGCCCGCAGCACGGACCGGGGGATGGTCCTGCCGAACAGGTCTCCCACAACGCGCAGGGCGTCGGCTGACACGAGGAACTGCACGTTGCGCATGGACCCAGCGGTATACAGCACCAGGCCGGCGACGCAAAAAACGACCAGCGCGCCCAGGAGCAGGGACACCCGGCCCGCCTGACCCGAGGGAGGCAACGTAAACCCCAGGTAAGCCTCAACCGCGGACACGGCCAGCAAGAACGCGCTCAGCCCAATCAGAAACCCTCGCCCCGCCGCCGACCCCGGAACGATGTGAAACGCGCGCCGCATCGCTGTCCCTCCCTCATGCGTCCTCCGATGAGACACGGGTGCGTCAGGAAAGTTGCCCACTACCCCCGCGTCAGCACGTCCAGCAGTGTCAGCAGGAACAGGCCGACGCTGACGTAGCCGTTCAGGGTGAAGAACGCCACGTCCAACTTGGAGAGGTCGTCCGGCCTGACCAGCGACTGCTCGTAGGCGATGAGGACCGCCACCAGCGCCACGGCGATGGAGTAAATCACGCCCAGGTGTGCCGAGACGCCGACCATCGCCAGCAGGCCGATCATCAGCGCGTGGGCCAGGCGCGACACGGCCAGAGCGCGGGCGTTGCCCAGCCACGCCGGCATCGAGTGCAGACCGTGCGCCCGGTCAAACTCCGTGTCCTGCAGGGCGTAGAGGATGTCGAAGCCGAACAGCCAGCAGACGACGGCCCCGCCCAGCCAGAGAGCCGGCGGGTCAATCCGGCCCGTCAGCGCGATCCACGCCCCCACCGGCGCGACCGCCAGCGCCAGTCCCAAGAACAGGTGCGAGAACGCCGTGAACCGTTTGGTGTACGAGTACCCCAGCGCCAGGACCAGGGCGACCGGGGACAGGGCGAGCGCCAGCGGGTTCAGCATCGCCGCCGCCCAGACCAGCAGGGCCGCCGACACGAGGGTGAAGACGACCACCTGCGGCACGGTCAGTTGTCCCGTCGGGAGCGCCCGATTCGCCGTCCGGGGGTTGAGCGCGTCAAAGCGGCGGTCCACGATCCGGTTGAAGGCCATCGCCGCCGAGCGCGCCCCGATCATCGCCAGCAGCACCCACCCGATCTTGTGCCAGAACAGCCCCCAGTGCCCGCGCCCCGCCAGCGTCGCCGCCATCAGCGCAAACGGCAGGGCGAAAACCGTGTGTTCGAACTTGATCATCTCCAGGATGATCTTCGTCTGCTGTACCCCCCGCGCCGCCGGACTCCGCTTCTGAGTCGGGGCGGGCTGTAGGATCGCCATGGGTCTGCCTCCGCATGTATTTTACCCACTTCCCGCCGACTTTGCAACTTTTTTCACAATGTCAATGGGGCGCGGAAAATCACCCTAAAAGGGTATTGCTCGCTCGCCGCCAAATGTTTATAATGGCTGTGAGAAAGGAGACACACGCCATGAAACAGTTGATGCAATGGGCCTCGCGCCCGCACATGAAACTGCTCGGCGTCGGCACCGCGGCGACGGCGCTACTGGGGCTGACCCTGCTGGCCGGCTGCGGCGGCGGGGGCGGCGGCTCGTTCAACGGAGGCGGCTCTCCCAGCGCGTCGGGGTTGCCGTCTGCCAAGGCGACGGCGGACCAGGTGGCCCAGGGTCGTGCCCTCGTCGTCTCGCTCAGTTGTGCCGACTGCCACAATCGTGGCAAGGACGATCCGACCGATCCGAACTGGCTAGCGGGCTACATCGGCCCGGCCGCCGGCGGCCCTCCGGGCTCGTTCCAGATCGGCCCGTTCGAGACCTATGCGGCCAACCTCACCCCTGACGTCACGACCGGCCTCGGCGGCGTCACCGATCGCCAGGTCTACAACGCCCTCAAGTACGGCCTTGACCCCGGTGTGACACCGGATGTGACCATCACTTCCACGACGCCGGGCCAGGGGAACTTCCCGACCACGCCGCACTACCTGGCCCCGCCGATGCCCTGGCCGTCCTTCCGGCACCTGTCGGACTCGGACCTGTGGGCCATTGTCGCCTACATCAAGCACGGCATCAAGCCGGTCGCCAACGCCGTCCCCGACAGCCAGGGCCCGCCCGACTTCTGGGCGAGCTCCTACACGGACGCCGCCGTGGGCCCCGCCAACCTGCCCGCGTACCCCGCCGGCAACGAGCAATTCAGTCCCTAGCCGCCCACACGGCCTCCAGACAAGCGGCAGCACCTTCCCGCGACTGGCCCCTCCCTCATTCCTATGAGGGAGGGGCGGCGGCAGGCCGGGGTGGGGGTATAATGCCCCCATGACCACCACGAAAGAAGTGACCACCGACGTTCGCTGGAACCTCGCCGACCTTTACAGCGGCATGGATGATCCGCGCATCACCGAGGCGCTGGACGACGCCCAGGCCCGCGCCGAGAAGTTCCAGGCGCTCTACAAGGGCAAGATCAATGCGCCCGACCTGAGCGCCGCCACATTAGCCGCCGCCCTGCGCGAGTACGAAGGCATCCAGCAGCAGGCCGACAAGCCCGGCTCCTACGCCGCCCTGCTGTTCTCGGTCGACACCGGCGACCCCGCACGCGGCGCGTTCCTGCAGAAGATGCGCGAGAAGGGCACCGAGCTCGCCCTGCCGCTGCTGTTCTTCGACCTGGAGCTCGCCGCCGTCCCCGATGAGACCCTTCAGCCCCTGCTGGACGATCCCGCCGTCGCCCCCTACAAGCACTACATCAAGAACACGCGCCTGTACCGGGACCACCTGCTCTCGGAGACCGAGGAGCGGCTGATGGAGGAGCTCGCCAACACCGGCGGGCGCGCCTGGGACCGCCTCTTTGATGAAGTCACCGCCAACGCCGTCTTTCATATGGACGGCCAGGAACTGACCCAGCCGGAAGTCCTCTCCAAGCTCTACTCGCCGGACCGGGAGGTGCGGCGCAAGGCCGCCGAGAGCTTCAGCTCCGGCCTCCAAGAGCACAGCCGCGTCACCACCTTTGTCTTCAACACCTTGCTGCAGGAGAAGAACGTCAAGGATCGGCTGCGACGCTACAAAACGCCCGCCCAGTCCCGGCACCTGTCCAATGAGCTTTCGGAGGAGACGGTCAACCTGGTCGTGGACACCGTCGTCCGCAACTACCCCCTCGTCGCCCGCTATTACCGGGTCAAGCGCGAGATTCTGGGCGTGGACGCGCTGACCCACTACGACCGCTACGCCCCGCTGTTCCAGGCCGATGAGACCGTCACGTTCCCGGAGGCGCACAAAATTGTCCTGGAGGCGTTCGGCTCCTTCTCGCCGGAGATGGCGCGCCGCGCCGCCGAGTTCTTCGATAAGAATTGGATTGACGCCGCGCCCGGCAAGGGCAAGCAGGGCGGCGCATATTGTTCTTATGTCACGCCCGACCTGCACCCCTACGTCTTCATGAACTATCTGGGCCGCATGAAGGACGTGATGACACTCGCCCACGAACTCGGCCACGGCGTCCACGCCTCGCTCTCCCGCGAGCAGACCCTGCTCAACTTCCACGGTACGCTGCCGCTGGCCGAGCTCGCCTCCACGTTCGGCGAGCAGCTGGTCTTTGAGAAGGTGCAGGCGCAGGCTTCCTTGAAAGACAGGCTCGCTCTGTACGCCGAGAAGATCGAGGGCGCGTTCGCCACCATCCCGCGCCAGACGGCCATGTACCGCTTCGAGCAGGCCATCCACGCTCATCGGCGCACGCAGGGCGAGTTAAGCGCCGACGACTTCGGCCGCTACTGGCAGGCCGAGATCCAGGCGATGTTCGGCGACTCGGTGACGCTGGGCGACGAGCACAAACTCTGGTGGTCCTACATCGGCCACTTCACCGGCTCGCCCTTCTACGTCTATGCCTACTCGTTCGGCGAGCTGCTGGTGCTGTCCCTATTCCGTCAATGGCAGGCCGAGGGGCCGGCATTTGCCGACAAGTACCTCGCCATGCTCCGCGCCGGCGGCAGCCTGACCCCGCCCGAACTGGTCGCCAAGGTCGGCGTCAACCTGGACGATCCGCACTTCTGGCAGGGCGGCTTCGACGTGCTGGAAAGCCTCGTCGCCCGCTTCGAGCAATTGTGGGGCGACTACAAGAAAAGCCAGCCTGATCAAGCGTTCTCGTAGATGTTGCCGGCGTGGTCCACGCCGCGGGCCAGCCAGAGCTTGTGGCCGGGGTTCCTCTCCGGGAAGATCTTGCTGGTGGTCGGGAAGTAGCGCATGGTGTAGCCGGCGCGGCGCTTCTCCGACGTGTTCGGGTCCGCGCCGTGGATGATGCGCGCCTCGTGCAAGGAGCACTGGTCGGGCTGCAAGGAGAAATAGACAGCCTTATTTTCGTCAATGGCCTCCGGCTTGATCTGGGTCGGGAAGATGTTGCCTGCGGTGTCCACGGCCTCGTACTCGGAGAAGCCGTTGTGCTGGGAGCCGGGGATGACCTTCATGCAGCCGTTCTCCGGCGTGGCCTCGTCCACGGCGAGCCAGACGGTGCAGATGCCCGCCATGGTGGAAATGCGGCCGTTCCAGTAGGACGAGTCCTCGTGCCAGGGGGTCGCCTTGCCCACGCGCGGCGCTTTGGAGATGAAGTGGCTGCTCCAGAGGCCGATGTCGGGGCCGACCACCGGCTCGACCAGGTCCAGAACCTCGTCAGACAACAAAAACTCCAGCAGGCGCGCGTCGCGGAAGTGAATCGTGTCTAGATTCTCGTCGCCGTAGCGGGCCAAATCCTCCTCGAAGATGGCCTTGAGGCGCTGGAACTTGTCGAGCGCGAAGACCGGCTGGTGGAAGAGCACGTAGCCGTCGCGCTGGTACTGGGCGACTTGCTCCGGCGTCAGGCGGGAACGGGCGGCGGTGGTCGTCATGATGGTCCTCCGATGGCGGTGCTGCCTGTATTATACTCGCAACGGCGGCATCAGCGCCAGGCCGTCGCCGCTTTCCCGCCGGTTCCTCCAGCATTGGGGGCAGGGGTGTCCGAAGCACGGTGGCAGGTCCCTACGCCGACAGTGCCAGCCGGCAGGCGCGGTCAAGGGCGGGGCCGTAGGTCTCGCCGAAGTGGTTGACGTGGATCAGCAGGGGATAAAGCGTGTGCAGGGGACGGCGGCGCACGTAGCCGTCGTCCAGCGGATAGGCGGTCTGGTAGGCGGCGTGGAAGCCGGGCGGGAAGCCGCCGAACAACTCCGTGTAGGCCATCTCCACCTCGCGCTCGGCATAGTAGACGGCCGGGTCTATGAGAACGGGCTCGTTGCCCGCCGCCAGAAAGTTGCCGCTCCACAGGTCGCCGTGGATGAGGACGGGCCGGGGGACGAATCCCTCCATCAGCCGCCCCATTTGCTCCGTCACCGCGTCCAGCAGGCGCTCGCGCTCCGGGGGAAGCCACCCCAGACCGCGCGCCCGTTCGATCTGGGGCCGCAGGCGATGATCCCGGTAGAAGTCGGCCCAATTCTCCGTCGGCGTGTTGCGCTGGGGCTGGCTGCCCAGGTAGTTGTCCCGGTCCAGGCCGAACCGCCCGTCGGGCGCGGAATTGTCGCGGTGCAGGGCGGCCAGCGCCTCCGCAAAGCGGCGAGCGAACTGGTAGGGGTCGCGGGGCTGGCCCGTCGGGATGTATTCCAGCGCCAGCCAGGGCGGGTCGGCGGCATCGTCCCAGGCGATCACCTCCGGCACGCGGATCACCCCGGTGGCGCGCAGGCGGCGCAGACCGTCGGCCTCGGCATCGAAAAGGCCGGGCGGCGCGTCGGGCTTCCACTTGACGACCAGACGTTCGGAGCCGCCGGCCACGAGGGCGGCGTGGTTCACCTCCCCGCCGGTCAGGGGCGTGGCCTGTAATGGGCCGCCGAGTTGGGCGGCAAGTTCGTCATGCACAGCGATCGGCAGATTCATGGCGGGCAACCCCCTCCGGCTCGCTTGAGGCTCGCCACCTCCCCCGCAAGCGGGAGAGGATGAGTGGCGGCAGGTCTCGTTCCCTCTCCGGGACGGGGAGGGTGGCGCACAGCGCCGGGAGGGGTTCTTCTGAACTCACAGGCCGTGCTCCTCCCGGATGGCCGCGAGCAGGCCGTCCGCCGCCTGGCTGACCAGATGATAGACTTCTTCGAAGTTGCCGGTGTAGTACGGGTCGGGGACCTCGGCGACTCTGGCGTGAGGCGCGTAGTCCAGCAGCGCGGCGACTCTGGCCCGGCCCTTTCCAAGCCGTCCGACGCCGCGCCGGTTCGCCTCGTCCATCGTGATGATGTAGTCGAAGTGGTTCAGGTCGCGCGCCGTCAGTTGCCGGGCGCAGTGGTCGTACTCAATCTGGTTGTCGGCGAGCAGGCGCGCCGTCCCATGGTGGGGCGGCTCGCCGACGTGCCAGTCGCCCGTGCCCGCCGAGTCGGCCTCAATCTGATCTTCCAGCCCCGCCAGTTTCACCCGATGCCGGAACACGGCCTCGGCCATCGGCGAGCGGCAGATGTTGCCCAGGCACACAAATAGGACGCGAATCATGGCTGGGGCCTGACCTCCGGCGTGAAGCGGTAGGCAACGGCGATCCGATTCCAGGCGTTGATGGTCACAATGGCTCCCGTGAGATGGGCCAGCTCCTCCTCCGAGAAGCTGGTGCGCGCCTGGTCGTACACCTCCTGTGAAACATGTCCTTCAGTGATCCGCGTCAGCGCCTCCGTCCAGGCCAGGGCTGCCCGTTCACGCGCGGAGAAGACCGGCGCTTCATGCCAGACGCAGAGCAGTTGAAGGCGATCCTCGGTCTCGCCGAGTTTGCGCGCTGCCGTGGCGTGCATCTGGAGGCAGAACGCGCACCCGTTGATTTGGGACGCCCGGATTTTCACGAGTTCCACGAGCCGCTCGTCCAGCCCGCTCCGCTTTACCGCACCGCCGATGGCCCGAAGCGAGTCGGTGACTCCCGGAGCCAGCTTGTGGAAGCCGCCCAACTCCAGGCGGGCCTGCCCATCATCGTTCCCCTGCTGCATCACGATCCTCCCGTCACGCCCACTGTTTCCCCAGCGACGCTAAAATCTCCTGAATGGAGAACTTCGCGCCGCAGATCACTTCATCGGATGCACCGTAGTAGATGGTCACGGTGTCGCCGTCCACCAGATGGCCGTTGGTGAAAACGACCTTGCCGAAGAAGCCCGTCTCCTCGTAAGGGGCCGTCGGCTCCATGATCGGCTCCAGGGAGCGGGCGAGCACTTTGGCGGGATCGTCCCTGTCCAAGAGTAGCGCGCCCAGGCAGTAGCGGGAGTCGGCATTTGCCCCGTGGTAGATCTCCAGCCAGCCGTGCGAGGTCAGAATCGGCTCCGCGCCCGCGCCGACACGCACTGAGTCCCACATGCCGGGGCGGGTCCAGGCGATGCAGCGGTGCTTGCCCCAGTGGTGCAGGTCCGGGGAGCGGCTGACCCAGATGAAGTTGCCGCCGATCATGACGCCGGAGGGGCGGTGCAGGGCGGCGTACTCGCCGTCGATCTTTTGCGGGAACAGCGCGCAGTCCTTGTTGGAGGGCGGGATGACCATGCCGTGCCGCTCGAACGTCCGCCAGTCGCGCGTCGAGATCAGCCCCACCCCGACCCCGCTGGGCGAGACGGCGCTGTAAGTCAGGTAGTACGTGCCGTCCATCTCCGTGACGCGGGCGTCCTCGATGCCGAAGGACTCCAGTTCGCCCAGTCCGAGCAGCGTCGGCTTGTCCTCGACCTGAAAACGCACACCATCGTCGCTCCAGGCCAGGCGCAGGTGGGAGAGGGTCGTCAGGTACGTCTTGCCCTGGTACTGGAACAGGCGCGGGTCGGGGTAGAACAGGTCGGGGTCGTCCTTGCGGATTTTGAGGATGGCGATGCCGGACGGCTGGTGGGGGTCCAGAATGGGCGTGGAGACCCAGTCCTCCTCCTGCATCGGGCGTTCAGCGACGCGCAGCAGCAACCCAATGCGCCCGTCATAACGAAAGACGCCGGGGTTGAGCAGGCACTCGATATTCAGTCCGTCCCGGCTAGGGGCCACGTCGGCGGGCCGCAGGATCGGGTTCTCGGCGAAGCGCCGCGCGATATCGGGCATGGGCAAATTTCCTTGAGACAGACCTAACCCCGGTCGCAAGCGACCTGCCCCTTCCCTGGCAGGGAAGGGGCGCAGAGGCATGGCCTCCGCGTGGGCCGCAGGTCTTCTCCTCTTTCCCTTCCCTGGCAGGGAGGGGACAGGCGGCTTGCCGCCAGGGGTAGGTACTTCGCCTATTATAGACGAAATTCCCGCACGATTTCCAGGAACCGGGGCAGGACAGGCGACAAATCATCGCGCCGGTAAGCGACAGTCAACTCGGTCATAGCGTCGGCGTCGTGCAAGGGGCGGTAGACGAGGCCCCTGCGGTGCAGGTTGCGGGTGGAGGCGGGGACCAGGGTGACGCCGAGGCCGGCGGCGATCAGGCTGAGGGCGGTCTGCATCTCCCGCGCCTCCTGCGCGACGCGGGGGCTGAAGCCGGCCCGGGCGCAGACGGCCCGGACGGCGTCGGCGTAGCTCGGCTTGGGATCGGCGGGGAAGAGGATGAACGGCTCGGCGGACAGCTCGGCCAGACGAAGGGACTCGCGGGCGGCCAGGGGGTGCGCTTCGGGCAACGCGGCTAGGAATGGCTCGCGCAGGACCGTCTCCACGGCCAGGCCGGTGTCTTCAATGGAGGGGCGCGCGAGGCCGACGTGAATGCGGCGGTCGGCCAGCGCCTGCGCCTGCTCCGCCGCGTTCAGCTCGTACAGCGACAGCGCCACCTCCGGGAAGCGCGCCCGGAACTGCGACAGCAGGGCGGGCAGGATGTCGTAGGTCGCCGAGGCGACGAAGCCGACGGCGAGCGTGCCGACCTCGCCCCGGTCCGCCCGCCGCGCCGCCTGCACCGCCTGCTCAATGCCGGCGATGCTGCGGCGGATGTCATCGAGAAACACCTGCCCCGCCGCCGTCAGCGTGACGCGCCGGTTGGCCCGATGAAACAGCCGCACCCCCATCTCCCGCTCCAGTTGCTGAATCTGCTGGCTGAGGGGCGGCTGGGCGATGTGCAGTTTCTCCGCCGCCCGCCCGAAGTGCAATTCCTCGGCGACGGCCACAAAATACCGAAGATGTCTGAGTTCCATATCTGGTGCATATGAATTGTACCGCAAAAATATATTGGACAACAGGAATATTTGGGTGCATAATAGCATTAACGGAGAACAGGCCGCTTGCGCTATAATCAAGGGCGAAGAGAGCAACGCAATACGGGAGAGAGATAATGCCGAAGACGATGTTTGAGAAGATCTGGGAGCAGCACGTGGTCCGGGAGGAGTCGGGGCAGCCGGCGCTGCTCTACATTGACCTGCACCTGGTCCATGAGGTGACCTCCCCGCAGGCCTTCGAGGGCCTGCGCCTGACCGGGCGCAAGGTGCGCCGCCCGGACCTGACCGTCGCCACGATGGACCATAACGTGCCGACCACCGACCGCTCGCTGCCAATCGCGGACCAAATCTCCAAGAAGCAGATGGAGACGCTGGCCCAGAATTGCGAGGAGTTCGGCATCACGCTGTACGACATCCATTCGCGCCGGCAGGGCATCGTCCACGTCATCGGGCCGGAGTTGGGGCTGACGCAGCCGGGGATGACCATCGTGTGCGGCGACAGCCACACGTCCACCCACGGCGCGTTCGGCGCGCTGGCCTTCGGCATCGGGACCAGCGAGGTCGAGCACGTCCTGGCGACCCAGACCCTGCCGCAGTCGCGGCCCAAGACGATGGAGATCCGGGTCAACGGCAAGTTGGGCACGGGCGTGACGGCCAAGGACGTCATCCTCGCCATCATCGGCAAGATCGGCACGGACGGCGCGACAGGCTACGTCGTGGAGTATACCGGCGACGTGATCCGCGCCCTCTCCATGGAGGGCCGCATGACCATCTGCAACATGAGCATCGAGGCCGGCGCACGGGCGGGCATGATTGCGCCCGACGAGAAGACGTTCGAGTATATCCAGGGCAAGCCGTTCGCGCCGCAGGGCGAGGAATGGGACGCGGCGCTGGCCGCCTGGCGCGCACTGCCGACCGACGCGGGCGCGACCTTTGACCGCCTGGTGGAGCTGCACGCCGACGAGATCGCCCCGCACGTCTCCTGGGGCACGTCGCCCGGCATGGTCGTCCCCATCACCGGCGCCGTCCCCTCGCCGGACGACTTCGCGGGCGAGGCCGACCGCCGCGCCGCCGTGCGCGCGTTGGAATACATGGCCCTGGAGCCGAGGACGCCGATGCAGGAGATCGCATTGGACACCGTCTTCATCGGCTCCTGCACCAACGGGCGCATTGAAGACCTGCGCGCCGCCGCGAGCATCCTCAAAGGGCACAAAGTACGCCAGGGCCTGCGCGCCCTGGCCGTCCCCGGCTCCGCCGCCGTGAAATTGCAGGCCGAGCGGGAGGGGCTGGACAAGGTCTTCCAGGAGGCGGGATTTGAGTGGCGCGAGGCGGGCTGCTCCATGTGCCTGGGCATGAACCCGGACATTTTGCAGCCGGGCGAGCGCTGCGCCTCCACGTCCAACCGCAACTTCGAGGGTCGCCAGGGCAAGGGGGGCCGCACCCACCTGGTCAGCCCCCAGATGGCCGCCGCCGCCGCCGTCACCGGCCACCTGACCGACATCCGCGACTGGGACAACCGTTAAAGGAGCATGGCAATGGCTGTGGCCGCGCCGAAGGTGACGAAGAGCAGGAGCCGCGAGAAACCGGATGTTCCGGGCATCACGCGCCCGATGACTTACGAGGAATACATGGCCGGACCGGAGGAAATGGCCCGGTACGACATCATTGATGGCTGGAAGGTCTACCGCCTCTACGGAGAGAAGCAGTTGCCAAATCCGACACGACAGCACCAGCGGATTGCGCTGAATCTAGCAGAACAATTCCGCGCATTTGAGCGACGGGAACAGCAAGGGGAAACTTTGGTCGCCCCATGCGACGTGCGGATCACCCTGCGCCCCCTGCGGAGCCGGCAGCCTGACGTGCTTTTTATCAGCCAGGCACGCCTCGCCGCCAATGCGCCGGCCGACAACCCTGCGCCGCTCTCGCCCGCGCCGGAACTTGTCGTGGAGATCGTCTCCCCGTCCGACAAGCCCTCGGTGCTGGCGGCGAAGATCGCGGATTATCGGGCGGTAGATGTTCAGGAGGTCTGGGTGGTCCGGGCGGAGGCGCAGAGCGTGGAGGTGCTGCGGCTATCTATCGATGAGATCGAGACGGTGGCGGAGTATGGGCCGGGACAAACGGTGGCATCGGCTGTCTTCTCCGACTTGAAGGTTGCCGTCGCCGACATCTTTGCGGTGTGATAAACAACGATGGCGGCGATGATGGGCGGGAGCGGCCTCCTGGCTGCTTCGGATGTGTCTGGGGCGAAGCGCTTCTTGTGGAGGCAAGCGTCGTCGCGCTTGCCTCCTCCATCGCTGTTCTGCTCATCAACCTGCACCGCGGCGCGACCATGCGCCACGCCCTGATCGCCGCAGCGCGTGACGGTTTTGCCATATTCTGCGGCACCGCAGCATTGCTCGCGGCGACTTTTCTGGGCATTGTCCTTTGGACGAGCCGCACAAGAGACAGATGACAAAAGATGACGCTGAAGCCCTCTTAAGTCGCTACACCACACAGGTGACGACGCTGAAAAGGGAACCAGGAACGTGGGACATTTTGCAGGTAGACATTCTGCAAGATGGCCGAAAGATCGGCGGGTACACCAGGAACTACCCTTCCCTGTTCAACACTTTTGTCCCGTTTGTTCAGGAGGGACAGGTCTACGCCTTGTACTCGCGCAACTATACTGCCGCTCGATTGATGCGTCTCCCTGAGTGTGAGGACATGGGCGGCGAAGAACCCAGCCCCGGCGGCTTCTGCCCGACTGACTTTTACGTCCCGTACCTGCCGGAGAAAGACCTGGTAGGGAAGTGGGGATTTATCAGTGGCTGCGTCTGGGGCGATGATTCTTCCTGGAAAATCCAGTATTTAGACCTCATTGACGCTGCTCAGGGCATCCTGAGGCGAGAAGAGAGATTCGGCTACCTGGAGATGGCGAGTCACCTATCCCTCAAGGAATGCGTCAGCTTGAGTTTCTACTACCCCGGTGACGATTACGAAGAGATTGAATTTACTATTCGGCGGGTGTACAGCATGGCGCAGGGCAAGTTCGCGCAGGGTTTCGACGGTTACGATTAGTCTTAGGAGCGACACATGGAAGCATTTACGAAGTTGACGGGGCTGGCGGCCCCGCTGGATCGGGTGAACGTGGACACGGACCAGATCATCCCGAAGCAGTTCCTGAAGCGCATCGAGCGCACGGGGTTCGGGCAATTCTTGTTCTTCGACTGGCGCTACAACGACAACGGCAAGACGCCCAACCCGGACTTTGAATTGAACCGGCCGCAGTACCAGGGGGCGGCGATTCTTGTCACCGGCAAGAACTTCGGCTGCGGGTCGTCGCGCGAGCACGCGCCCTGGGCGCTGGACGACTACGGGTTCCGGGCGATCATCGCGCCGTCCTACGCGGACATCTTCTACAACAACTGCTTCCAGAACGGGATGCTGCCGATCACCTTGCCGGAGGAGCAGGTGGCGCAGCTTCTGGAGCGGGCGAAGACGCCGGGGTATCAGCTCACGGTGGATTTGGCAAGCCAGACGGTCTCGGACGCGCAGGGCTTCTCGGCGCACTTCGATGTGGACCCGTTCCGGCGCTACTGTCTGCTCAACGGGCTGGACAACATCGGGCTGACCTTGCAGCACGAGGCGGACATCACGGCGTATGAGGCGAAGCGCCCGGCGTGGAAGAAGGGGGCGACGCAGCCAAGCCCCGTGTCCGCCGCCGAGACGGCGTCCGCGCCAGCATAGCGTTCTTGGACCGGGGTAGACATCGGCGGTGTTTTGTGCCATGATGCACACGCAAAACGCATTGCCCGAGGAGAACGAATTGAGCATCCCCCGACCTGAGTATCCCCGCCCGCAGTTCGTGCGGCCCGACTGGCTCTGCCTGAACGGCGAGTGGGAGTTTGAGATTGACAGCGGCGACAGCGGCCACGCCCGCAATCTGATCACACGGCGCCTGTCCGACAAGATCATCGTGCCGTTCTGCCCGGAGTCGAAACTATCGGGCCTTGAGCACACGGACTTCATGCTGGCCGTCTGGTATCGCAAGGAAGCCACCGTCCCGCCGGAGTGGGCCGGCAGGAAGGTTCTGCTGCACTTCGGGGCGGTGGATTATGACACAACGGTCTGGGTGAACGGCCAGGAGGTCGGGCGGCACCGGGGTGGCTTCACCCCGTTCTCGTGCGTCCTGGACGGGGTGCAGGCGGGCGAGACGGCCACGATCGTGGTGCGGGCACGCGACGACTGGCGTCCCCCGCAGGCACGGGGCAAGCAGTCCCAGCAGTACGCCCCGCACGGCTGCCTCTACACCCGCACGACCGGCATCTGGCAGACCGTCTGGCTGGAGCCGGTTCCCGAAATCGCCCTGCGCCGGCCGCGCCTGACGCCGGATGTCGCCAATGGCCTGATCCGGCTGGAGCAGCCGCTGACGGGGAACAAGCCGGGCCTGGCACTCCACGCGACTCTGAAGGACGCCGCCGGCGTGGTGGCCGAGGCGAGCGTGCGCGCCGACCTGGACCTTGCACCCCGGCTGGACCTGGCGATCCCCGAAGAGCGCCGCCGGCTCTGGTCGCCCGAAGACCCGCACCTGTACGACGTGGAGATTGCGCTGCGCGATGCCGGGGGCAACCTCGTGGACGCGGCGGCGAGTTACGCCGGGCTTCGCTCGGTCGCCATTGACGGCAAGGCGATCAAGCTCAACGGCAAGGCGGTGTTCCAGCGGCTGGTGCTGGACCAGGGCTACTACACCGACGGCGTGATGACCGCGCCCAGTGACGAGGCGCTGATCGCGGACATCACCATGAGCCAGGCGGTCGGCTTCAATGGGGCGCGGCTGCACCAGAAGGTCTTCGAGGAGCGGTTCCTGTACCACGCGGACCGGCTGGGGTATCTGGTCTGGGGCGAGTTCGGGGACTGGGGCTGCGGCGGCTACGGGCCCAGGAACGACCACCAGCGGATGGACGCCGCCTACGTCAAGCAGTGGCTGGAGGCGCTGGAGCGCGACTATTCCCACCCCAGCATCATCGGCTGGTGCCCGCTCAACGAGACCCACCAGCCGCTCACCGATGTCATCACCCAGCTCGACGACGTGACCCAGGCCATGTACCTGGCGACCAAGGCCATGGACACGACGCGCCCGGTGCTGGACACATCCGGCTACTCGCACCGCGTCCTCGACGCCGACGTCTACGACGCGCACGACTATATCAGCGAGAAGGACTGGGAGACCGGCATCGCCCACTTCCGAGAGCGCCACGCGCACATGGCCGAGGGCAAAGTGTTCGTTAACGAGGGCCCGTCCTGGTCCGTCCCCTACCGGGGCCAGCCGTACTTCGTCAGCGAGTTCGGCGGCTTCAAGTGGGTGGACCCGACCCACGCCGCCGAGCAGGCGACCAGCTGGGGCTACGGCGGCGACCCGACCTCACTGGAAGATTTCTACAAGCGCTTCCAGGCCAAGTGCGACATCCTGCTGGACAACCCGCACATGTTCGGCTACTGCTACACCCAGCTCACGGACATCTACCCGGAGTTGAACGGCATCTACACCTTCGACCGGCGGCCTAAATTTGACGCCGAGCGCCTGAAGCAGATTCAGGAGCGCCCGGCGGCGATTGAGGCGGCGAGCGAATAGTCACATCCTGTAGGGGCATGGCATGCCATGCCCCTACTCCCTTTCTCCCCGAATGCACCTTCCCCGAACACGGCTCATGCGCCGGCGACGCCGCCTGGTTGACAAATCGGTTGACAAGCGACTGTTGCTCGTGATATGATTGGTCATGCCCTGTCTCCGCCGGGGCGCTTCGTCCCTGCCGCACCGGCTTTGTGTCCCGCCGAGGCCCGCACC
>JAFAZD010000310.1 GCA_019239955.1 Armatimonadota bacterium
CTCGACCCTGCTCTTTTGGACATGTTTGTTCTTAATTGTGAGGCGGGGCGCAGGGGGGAGCGCGGGCTGGATATCCCGCGTCGGGCTTGACGTGGCAATCGTGCTTGGTCTCATCGCCTGGACTCTCGGCATCATGGGCCGACGCACTCTCCATGGCAAGGCCGCTATCGTCATATTATGTGTCAGCCTGATCGCCGCCTTCGAGATTGGGTTCCTGGGTATGTAATGATGTAATGAGTGCCCTTGCCTCGTGCCAGCGTCATGGGGACTGGGTGTTCCCGCCGCCGACGTTGACCTGCTTCTCGGCAATGTTCTGACCGTGGGCGATGTTCTGGGTCTGCCCGATGTTGACCTGATCCGCGCTGACCTGCACGGCGGGCAGCTGGAGCCGGCGCACTTGCGCCAGGGCCTTGATCGCCGACAGGTAGCGCCGCTGGGCGATCTCCATGCGCCGGTGGTGGGGCAGGGACCCCGCCGCCGTGCCCATGGTGAGGAAGCTGGTGTACAGCGCCTCCGTGACCTGGAGGTGCGCCCAGCAGGCCGCGACCCGCTCGGCCACCAGCGCCTCCAGCGCCGACGGGTGCGGGCCGGCCACCTCCCGGCGCACCCGCGCGATCTCGCGCCTCATGCACTCCTGCTTGACCCGGTTGCCCGGCATCAGGGCCTCCAGCAGCGCGTTCTCCCCGGCGCCCGCCATGTTGGTCCGGGGCGGGTCCGCCATCCGCTCCATCGCCGCCCGAATCTCCGCCCGGCTCGCCAGCGGGTCGGCCTCCGCCCGCCGCAGGAAGGCCCGGTCCCGCTCCTCCTGCGTCATCTCCGTCACCGCCGTCTCCTCGTTCGCCGTCTCTCTCGCCTTCGACTTCGCCATGCCTCCCTCCCTTACTTGTCCGCCTGCGGCTTCGGAACGTCCGTCTTGGGGGCCGTGACGCCGGCCACATTCACCTGCCCCATGTTCACCTGCCGCTCCCCGACGTTGACCTGCCCCCCGACGTTGATCTGCACCGCCGGCAGTTGCAGGCGCCGGACCTGGGCCAGCGCCTTGACGGCCGAAAGCAGGCGCCGGTGCGCCCCCTCAATGCGCCGCAGGTGGAACTCCTGGGCGTCCAGGCTCAGGGTGGGCAGGTTCTGCGCGTGGATCGTCTCAAAGTAGTAGAGCGAGAGCCAGCACAGGGCGGCCCGCTCCGCCAGCAGCCGCTCCAGCGGCGTCGGGTGCTCCCCCGCCAGGTGCCGCCCCAGGGCCCCCACCTGGAAGCGGGCATCCTCCTCCAGCAGCACGTTGGGCCGCCCCTTGTCCCGGCCGCTCATCACCCCCACCAGGGCGTCCCGCGCCCGCCCGGCCAGCGGCGTCAGGCCGAACCCCCGGCCCGGGGCCAGCGCCCCCGTGTCGGCCAGCCACCGGCGCACCTCGGCCCGCGTGGACTCGTCGCCGTCCTGCGCCCGCTTCATCACGTTGAAGATGCGGCGGGCCTCCGGGTCCAGGTCAGCCGCCGTTTTGGCCGCCCTCTTGCCGTGCGCCACCGCCCTGTCGTTCATGCTCACCTTGTCGTTCGCCTGTGACACGTCTCTTCCTCCACTCGCCGCGCTTGTGGCGGTGATACCCCGCCGCCTCCAGGGCGGCCCGCAAGGCGGCCTCCACCTCCCGGCAGAAGTCCGCGACGGCGGCCTCCGCCGCGTCCGCCTGCCGCCGCCGCTCCCGCGCCTCGTCCCGCGCGTCCTCGCGCCGCGCCCGGTCCAGGGCGTCCAGGCCCGCCATCGCCTCGGCCAGTTCGCCCTTGCCGATGTACTGCCGGCACACCCGCCCGCCGATCCGCACCGAGCGCGTGTAGTAGCGCCCGCCGCGCGCCCTCGTCTCCCAGCCCATGCGCCCCCTCCCAGTCCCCGCGTCCCGCCTCCGGAAAGCGGGGCAGGGCGGCCCGTGTAACACAACGCCGTCAGTGGCTATCCTCGTCCCAGCGGGCGCGCAGTTCATCCAGCGCGTCAAAGAAGTCGTCGCCGACCGCCCCGCCGTTGGGGACGCCCCGCGCGTCCAGCAGCAGGGAGACGGCCTGCGGCCAGGACCGCGCCCGCCGGCAGATGGCCGTCAGAACGTCATTCTGAGCATTTTGAGGACTTTGCTCATAAGAATCCGGCGGACAAACGGTCGGCAACGCGAGTGCCGCCTCCGGCTCCCCGGCCCTCAGTTCCCGCAGCAGTTCCAGGGCACTTCTCATGCCGGCAGGCACCTCCTCAAAATCCTCAAAATACTCAAAACCCGATGTCGTGGCCTAATTCTGAGTATTTTGAGGATTTTGAGCATACGGGTTGACCCGGTAGAGCGGGCCGGGCTTGCGCCCCGACCCCGTGTGCGGCGTCGCCTCGGCGCGCACGTAACCCCGGCCCTCCAGCACCTCCAGCGCCGGCAGCAGGTCGGCGGGCGTCGTGATCTCCGTCAGTCCCCGGTGCGCCTGGTGGCAGTCGCGCAGGGTGAACGCCGTCTGCCCCGTCCGCTCGATCCAGCCGAGAACCCGCTTCGCCAGCGCCAGGCGCGGGTCGGCCCCCATCAGCCCGAAGGCGGCCAGCGCGTGGGGGATCAGGTACTCGCCGATGGCCCAGGCCGCCGCCACCGTCGCCGGGCTGATGGGGGCCGTCCACGGGCAGGTTCCGCCGACGTGTTCAACCATGTGGAGTATCCCGGCCAGACGCGCGACGCCCCCCGCCAGCTTGGAGGCCCAGTCGCGGACGCCGGCCAGGTCCCCGCCGTCCGCCTGCCGCCGCTCCACGGCGTCGGCGTACTCCGCCCAGACCGACAGCGCCCGGCCCGTCAGGGTCAGCGTGTGCCGCGCGCCGGGGTCTTCGGGCGTGGCCGGGGAGGGCAGGTCCAGCAGTGCCCGCACCGTGCGCCCGTAGCGCAGGCGGGCCGCCTCGTCCACCGCTCGGCCCCCGTCGTACAGGCGGGTCCCCACCAGGCTGTCGGGCAGGGCGTACAGGAGGCGCCCCAGCAGGCCCCGGCGCCGGAAGGCGGGCGTGTCCGACAACGATTGCAGCACGTCCGGCTGGACGGCCAGGGCCAGGGTCAGCGCCGGGCGGGCGATGTGTTCGGCGGGACGGCCCTTGCGGTCTACCCGGTACGGGTCGCCGCTGTGGGCCTTCAGGAACAGGTCCAGGTTCACTCCGGCCTGGCTGTAGCGCCCGGCGAGGATGTTGAAAATGCCGCCCTCGGCGCTGAAGATCGCCAGGCAGCCGCCCTGCTCCGCCAGTAGCGTCGCTGCCTGCTCCTGGGTCACGTCGTCGGCGAGCAGGCGCGGGGCGGCGGGCACGTCTATCAGGTCCGAGGCGAGTTCACCCAGTTCCCGCATCAGCGCGTCCCGCTCGGCGGCGTCCTTCGCCTTCGCCGCCTGGTCGCGCAGGACGGCCTGCCGCTTCTCCTGCACGGCCCGCCGCTCTTTGGCCTCCTCGATGGCGGCCCGCGCCTCGCGCAGCCGTTCGCTCTCGGCCTCCCGTAACGGGAAGGCCATCGCCTCCATCGCGGCGCTCTTGCGGTTGCCCGACTCCATGCCGATGCCGATGTAGACGTTCATCGGCTCGGCGTGGGTGGTGCCGACCTGGACGCGGCAGGACCGGGCGGCGGCGGCGGCGCAGGCGGCCAGGCCCAGCAGGGCGGGCAGGTCGGGCGGGACCTGGAGGGTGTCGGCGACGCTGGCCGCGTAGCCGCGCAGGGCGTCGGCCAGCGCCTCCATCGGGAAGGGCGGCACGACGCGGGCCGTGAACGGGACGGGCTGCTCCCACCCGCCCGATGTCGCGGGCCGCTCGCGGCGGTGGGGCGTCGCGGCGTCCAGCACCCGTCGCACGTCGTCCGCCGCCGCCCCATGAGTGACAATCCACTCCGTCAGGTCCTTGCCCTGTCCCGACGGGAGGCGGGCGATCCGCACGTCGGGGACGGCCCCCAACAGCGCGTCCGCCGCCTTCACGGCCCCCGCCGCGCCGGACTCGTCGGCGTCGTAGAGGACCGTCACGCGCTGCGCCCCCCGCAGGGCCTCCGTCCACTCCGGCTTCCAGTTGCCGGCCCCCAGCGTCCCGGTGACGGCGGCGAGGCCGAGCTGGTTGGCGAGGCAGGCGTCGGCCTCGCCCTCCACCAGAGTCACGTCCGGCGCGTCTTCGATGGCCGCCAGCGGGAACAGGCCGGCGGGCAGGCCCTTCGCCCAGGGCAGCGTCTTGTTCGCGCGGTCCAGTCCCTCCTTGTAGGCGAACAGGTGACGGCGGATGTTGAGCAGATGGCCCTGGGCGTCTTTGACCGGGAAGGTGACGCGCCAGTGCCCCTGTTCGTCTTTCACGAGGCCGATCTGGAAGCGCGTCAGCGTCTCCGTACTCAGGCCCCGGTGATCCGCCAGCCACGACCGCACCCGGTCGTTCTCCATCAGCCGCCGGTGGCACTCCTCGGCTAAGGCGGGGTCAAGGGGCTTCGCCGGCACCGCCTCTTGGGGGCTATCCCGCCCGGAGTGGCCGTTGCGGGCGTGGTGGCTAACGTTTGATCCATTGCGGGACGGCCCCGCCGCCGCAACGCTGAGGCCGGCGTAGGAGGCGGCCCGCGCCAGCGCCTCCGGGAACGTCAGGTTCTCCAGCCGCTCCAGGAAGCGAAACACGTCCCCGCCATCGCCGCAGCCGAAGCACTTGTATAGGCCGGTGTCGGGGTTGACGTGGAAGGAGGGCGTCTTCTCGTCGTGGAAGGGGCAGCGGCAGACGTATTCACGGCCGGCCCGCCTCATGTCCAGGTATTGGCCGTAGAAGCCCAGGAAGTCGCCCGAAAGGGCGTCAAGAACGGCGTCCCGGTCGGGGAGTGCCGTCCGATCCGGGGCGCTGGTGAATTGGGGCCTGATCGCCATTCGTCAATCCCTCCGCATTTGCAGGGCTTCGTGGGGCAGCGGTGCCCAGCGGGTGCCGGCGGCGATCTCCTCCGCCTCCTTGCGCTTCATCTCGGCCTCGGCTGACAGGGCGGCGTCATAGAACGCCCAGCGGGCCGCGCGCCGCCAGCGCGGGGGGATCAGGCGTGTGCCCCGCCGGTAGCTGCCCCGGGACTCGCCCTCCACGAACAGGCTGTAGGAGCCGAGGGCCAGGCCGATGGGGAAGAAGCCGTCGAAGACCAGGCGGCAGTTCTCCCAGCGGCGCGGGCGGCCGTCAGCGCCGGTGATGGTCAGGTCGCCCCGCGCGGCGACGTGGTTCTCACGGCAGCGGTGGCTGGCAAGCCAGGTGATCGTCACCTCGATCTTCGGGTCCGGCGCCGGTGTCCTTCGTGTGGGCATTAGTTGCGGCCCTCCCGCCGGGCGTGGTCGGCGGCCTGCGCGCGCACGAACGCCGCGCCCATCTCCCGGTACAGCGCCCGCAGCAGCGGCAGGGAGAGGCGCAGGCGGGCGGGACGGCCCAGGGCCAGGTCGTACCCCTCCGCCTCCACCTCCAGGCGCGGGCCGTCCTCGCCGGGCAGACGCACCACGCGGGCGCGCAGGTGGAACTCGCCGCCGAGCCGGAAGGCGGCCTCGGCCCGGACGGGACTCGTCCGGGGCAGGCCGTTGGGCAGGGTCGGGCCGGGCGCGTGGAAGAAGACCGCGTGCAGGCGGTGGGAGTCGGGAGAGGCCGGGGCGGACGTGAGCCGCCCCGACGGGATGGAGATGCGGGAGGGGGTCACGGCCGGCCCCTCCTCGCGGACTGGATGGGCGCGGGTCTCCCCAACTCCCGGTAGCGGCGCGCTTCGAGGGCCACAAGATGGGCAAACATCTCGCCCACACTGGGCGGTCGGCGCGGGCCGGTGACGCCCACGACCGGCGGAACATCTCGTTTCAAGGTCGTGTCCTTTCGCTAGAAGGGGGACGCCTTGCATTCCGTAAGCGGTCTGTGCTATACTGAATCGTCGTTCCAAGACAGTCCCCCTGTCTGGTCGTAAGCAGGCCCTTCCTGGTGGAAACGGGAGGGGCCTGTTGCTTCGTCACTTCGTGGCATCCTTGCTCCCCTCTCTCTCCTTCGCGTCCGGACGCTCCAAGTATTCCTCCCTGGCTCGCCTGACTGCTTGCCAGAAGGCCCGCCAGTGCGGGTTCACGTCCGGCTCCTGATTGCGTTGCGTCTCACGCTGCATGGGCGGTCCCCTCTCCCAAAGAGGCCAGGGCCGCCGCGTTCTGCTGTGCCAGCCACGTCTCCCACGCTTGACGCGGGAAGCGCAGCAGCCGGCCCTGTCGCACGAATGGCAGCCTGCCACTCGCCGCCAGGATCGCCACCTGCCTGGGCGTCACGCGCAGGTGCCGGGCGACCTCCAGCGTCGTGAGAAACTCACAATCCGTGACACAGTCCATTTGCGACCTCCTCATGTTGTTCACACAGGAATTATGACACTATTGGAGAATGTGTGCTATAATTAAGAATGCTATTACAAGTGCGTTTCAGATGAGTTGGGAAAAACTAGAGGTGATTTATGGGTGAGCAATGGCGGGGGCTGTTGGAGGTGGCGTCCCCGGCCGATTCCTTTGTGGCGAACTGCCCGGGGCAGGTTGCTTACGCGGAACGCGGGCAGACGGGCGTTTTGGAATGGAGCGTGGAGCGGTCTATAACAAGCGCAGTGGACCCCCCGAAACAATACATCCGGGTGCCCGCGCAGAACTGCCTGCGGGAGTTCGCCGACATTTCAACGGACTTCAGCCCGAAGAAGGCTCTGGCCTTCGCTCAGAAATACGGGGCGCTGGGGGTGTGGCCGGGAGTAGACGCCGCGCGTTCTGAGAACGGAATCGTCTGGCGATACCGAGAGGATGTTGAATTCTACCGGATTCTGTCATCGAAGGCCGCCTTCTTTCTCAAGGCCATGGATAATATCCAGCACGGCCGGATGGCCGCTTCCCGTCTGGCCCCTTCTTTCCCCACTTCTCACGTCGACTTCAATCTACTCGCGGCGGAGGCTGCCGCCGGTGCCGGGCCTCACGTGCTTGTCAAAAAATTGCACCTGCTGATTTCAGAATCACAGACTATAAGAAATCTTGAGACCCAGGTAGAGGTTCTTCAGCAGGCTTGGGCCGCCAGACAAAACCTCAGTGACGACATGAAGGAGTCCTCCTCGGCGGCCATACAACGGCAGGATTCTTATCTGCAACTGCTCATTGCCGCAACTCAGTGGACGGATGCGGCCTCATATGGCCTGAGCCTAAACGCTCAGATAGGCGCTCATGGCAGGCCGCACTTTCGTGCTGTGCTGGACTTCGGGCGGCCGGACATCGCCGATGAGTGGGACCGGCGAGAGTACGGCAAGTACCGCGACCCTCCGGCCCTAAGTCCGCTCCCGGACCAGTCGCAACGCCCTAGCCCGCTGTTCAACCTCCTGGCCTACCAATTGGTGAGCGAACTGTATCTGGCCCCGGAGACGTTCTTCTGCTCCCAATGCCTGAAGCCGTACACCCCCAGTGAGAGCGGCGTCAACAGGCCGCGCGCCGACAAGAAGAACGCATTCTGCGGCAAGGCGTGCAGGAAGGCGTACAAGAAGGAGTACGATCGGCGTCGTCGGGCCGAGATCGGCCCGACGTAGAAAGAGTCACGCCGCCCGCACCTGTTCCGCCGCCCCTCCCTCCTGGGCGTAGACGCCGTCCCGTCCGGTGCGGCGCTCCTGCCGTCACCCGGAGGTGTCACGCACCGACCACGCGCACCGCCCGCCGGAAACCCTACAGACCACTCTTCTGGTACGCGACGGAGCCGAGGGGAGCATCCTGGTCGGCGGCGAGATTCCCGTCCCGGTCGCGCAGACCAACAATGGCTCCGCCGGCGCGACGGTCACGGTGGAGTACAAGCCCTATGGGGTGCGCCTGCATGTGCAGCCCGCCATTGTGGAGGCCGGGACGATTGAGCTGACGACCACGCCGGAAGTCAGCGACCTGGATTATGGCAACGGGGTCTCGTTCAACGGCCTGGCGATCCCGGCGCTGACCGTCCGGCGGGCGACCTCCACCCTGCAGATGCGTGACGGCGAGACGCTGGTGATCGGCGGGCTGTACAGCAGCGCCGCGCAGCGGCAGGTGGAGCGCATCCCGCTGCTCAGCCAGATTCCGATCCTGGGCGAGTTTTTCAAATATACATCCACCCGCAAGAGCGAGAGCGAGCTGCTGATCCTGCTGTCGGTGGAGATCGTCCGGCCGGACTCGCCCGACATCCAGCCGCCCCCGTCCGGCAGCGTTGAGAATTTGCCCATCGGCAAGCCGGACGTTCCCAGAGGCGCGTTTGACAAGGACTTCCCCGACATCGAGAACCTGGGCCGTCCGAATCAAGATCAGCCGAAGACGCCCGTGAACCTGCCGCCCGTCCCGGACAAGGGAGGCCGGCGGCCATGATCCGGGTGCTGATCGCGGACAGCGACGCCGCCGCGCGGGAGGAACTGCGGGCCCGGCTGGCGGCCGAGCCGGACATGGAGGTCGTCGGGCTGGCGCGCGACGGGCACGAGGCGGTGCAGATGGCCCACGCGCTGCGCCCCGACATCGCCCTGCTGGCGGCGC
>JAFAZD010000176.1 GCA_019239955.1 Armatimonadota bacterium
GGCGCTGTCGATCTGCTTGAGGTTGGCGACGCAGGCCTGGGTGCGCGACGTCTCGCGGGCCTTGACAAAGTTGGGGATGGCGATGGCGAGCAGGATGCCGATGATCAAGACCACGATCATGATCTCGACCAGCGTGAAACCGGCCGCTAGCTTGGAACGGAAGACCTTCATGCGGAAACTCCTTTTTCTCGAACTCCGGGTGTCCCTGGGGACACTGGGACCCCGCGCATGTTGGTTTCTGCGGGGTGTCACGTCGGACATGCTCTAGTATCGGCGCGCCCCCGCTGGTTCTTTAGGCCTAATTTCCCGCACAAAGGCGGAAAGATGCGGATCGCCCCCCAACCCCAATTCTGGCGGAGCCGGAGAAAGGGCGTGGGGGCAACCCAGTAGCAATGTGGGCGCTGTCAAAAAAATGCCCGCCCCCTGCGGCAGACACTTGACAAATGGGGACGCGCCAGTGTATACTCCCCCTAGTTCCGTGGCGGCCCGCCGTCGCGGTCACGGCCCGCTCCACCGCTGGGGCGGACGCCGTTCGGCTTCTCAGGGGCCTGCCGCGCGCCGACGCGCTTTCCGCATCCTTTCGCGTTTTTATCAGTTCCGCCCTGCCAGGGCGCATTTGTTCTCCACGAGCGAGGCAAGACGACACTGCTGTCAGCCGCCGACAGCACCGTCGCCTTGCCTTTTTTGCGTCTCCCGCCGCCGCAGAGTCGCCGTGCCGGGCCGAGAGAACAGGTGCTGCCGTATGGAAGCCGTCAAAGTCATCATTGCCGACGATGAGCCGCTGACCCGCCTGGACCTCAAGGCGACTCTGGAAGAGTTGGGCCACCGGGTCATCGCCGAGGCCGACGAGGGACGTCAGGCCGTCGCCCTGACCCGCACCCTGCGGCCCGATCTGGTCATCCTGGACATCATGATGCCCGGCCAGAGCGGCCTGGAGGTCGCCCAGGCCCTTTACAGCGAAAACCTGGCGCCGGTGATCCTGCTCACCGGCTACGCCGAGGAGGACATGATCGCCCGTGCCGACGCCGCCGGCGTCCTGGCCTACCTGCGCAAGCCCTTCCGCAAGGAGGATCTGCCCCCGGCCATTGTCCTGGCCCTGGGACGCCACCGCGAGCGCCGGCTGCTGGCCGAGGAGATCGAGTCGCTCAAGGATAAGATGGAGGCCCGCAAGCTGATGGGCCGCGCCAAAGCATTGCTGATGGAGCGCTACAACCTGACCGAGCGTGAGGCGTTCCATCGCATCCAGTCGCAGAGCCAGACTCTGGACAAGCCGCCGCAGGAGATCGCCCGCGCCATCATCACCGCCAGCGAGATCAGCCTGTAGGGCCTCGCCCGACCGCAACGACCGAGCACAAGCCACGACCATTAGGAGGAGATGCACTTGCGACATCCGAAGACCACCGCCCGCGCCCTCGGCGCGGCCCTGACCATGCTGGGTGCCTTCGCCGCCCCGGCCGCGTTCGCCCAGGACCAGACGGCCCCCGCGCCCGCCAACCCGCCCGGCCCGGCCACCCAGCCGCCGCCGGCCCCTGGCACGACCCAGCCTGCCCCGACCCAGCCCGCGCCGCAGACCCCCGGCGCCGCCCCCGCCACCCCGCCGCCCAACTACAACTTCCAGTACAACGGCTTGGTGGACGGCTACTACCTGTTCAACTTCGTGAATCCGAAAGACACAGTCATCGGCGGCGGTCACATCTACGACGCCCGCAACAACAGTCCGACACTGGAACTCGCGGAACTCAACCTGTTCCAGAACGCCCGCCCCGCCGGCCTCGGCTACAAGGCGACCCTCCAGGTCGGTGACGTGGCCGACACCAACACCTTTGATTTTGAGGGGGCGAATCAGGGCAAGGGCGAGTCGCGCTACAAAGACGTCGCCCAACTCTACGGCACCTACGCCTTCGGAGGCGGCGGCGGCGTGGACCTGGGCAAGTTCTTCACACCCTTCGGCTACGAGGTGACGGAGAGCAACGGCAACTACAATTACTCGCGCTCCCTGGCCTACAACCTGGTGCCATTCTACCACTTCGGCCTGCGCGCCTACACGCCCAGTGGTGTTTTGGGCGTGCGCGGCCTGACCGCCACCGGCATCATCGCCCGCTCACTGTTCAACACGGCGGAGTCGGGGGTGCAGGGCGGCAGCCCGCAGCCCGGCATCATCGGCCAACTCAATTATGCCGATCCGGGCGGCAGGCTCACGCTGATCGAGGACCTGGGCTTCGGCAAGGACAAGTTGAACGCATCCGCCGTCACCGGCGGCGGCACCGGCACCAAATCCACTCTGTCGGACACCAATTTCACCTACAACCTCAGTTCCACCGTCCTGGCGGGCCTGGACTACGTCTATCTTTATCAGCAGCCGGACGGCAACCCGCATGTGACCAGCACCGGCTACGCTGTGTACTTCCGCCAGCAGTTCACGCCCAAGCAGGCGTATGCGCTGCGCGTCTCCGGCACGCACACCGACAAGAACACGGACGTGACGTCGTATTCGCGCCCGTATGAGTTCACGGCGACTTACGAGTACAAAGCCGCCGCGAACTTCCTGACGCGGGCCGAGTACCGCCACGACAATGCCGATCAGCAGGGCGTGCAGCCGTTCCTCGGCAGCAGCCTCAGCTCCGCGCGCAGCAACCAAGACACAATCAGCGTCTCCGGCGTCTTCACTTTCTGACGGTGTGAGATTCGGCGGCGGGGGCTTGCCCTCCGCCGCCTTTTTATGCCATCATATCCCCATGTCCAACCCCGCCGTTACGGAAGACGGCTCCGCCCCGCGCGCCGTCCCCCGCCTCTGGTCGCCCGAAGAACCCCTCCCGGCTCGGCAAGCCGAGCCACCCTCCCCGAAGCGGAGAGGGAAAGGGAGAAACAAAGGCCCCCGCCAATCATCCTCTCCCGCTTCGGGGGAGGTGGCGAGCCTCGGCGAGCCGGAGGGGGTTCCCCGCCTCCGCTACAGCCCCACGATCAAGGAACTGCCCGCCGACGAGCGCCCGCGCGAGCGCCTGGCCGCCTACGGCGCGGGGGCCCTGACCACCGCCGAGCTGCTCGCCATCCTGATCCGCGTCGGCAACGCCCAGCGCAGCGCCGTCTCGCTCGGCGAGCACCTGCTGGCCCACTTCGGCAACATCCACGAGGTCGCCTGCGCCCCCGTCGAGGCGCTCGCCAAGGTGCATGGCATCGGCGCGGCGAAGGCCGCCCAGATCAAGGCCGCCATCGAGTTCGGCAACCGCGTCGCCCTGTTCACCGCCGACGCCCGCCCCGCCATCGGCGGCCCGCGCGACGTCGCCAACCTGCTCATGCCCGACCTGCGCTACGTTAAGAAGGAGACTCTTAAGAGTCTCCTTCTCGATACCAAGAACAAGGTGATCGCCATCAAAACCGTCTCGGTGGGCGATCTGTCCTCCTCCATCGTCCACCCGCGCGAAGTCTACAAAGACGCGGTCATCGCCAGCGCCGCCTCGCTGATCGTCGCGCACAACCACCCCTCCGGCGACCCCGCCCCCAGCGCCGAGGACGTCTCCGTGACGCAGCGGCTGATGGAGGCGGGGGAGATTCTGGGCATCGAGTTGCTCGACCACATCATCATCGGCGACGGCACCTTCGTCAGCCTCAAGGAGCGCGGCAAAATGTGAGCCGCCGGGGGTCTGGACAGCCTTTATTAGAGGCCATCATAGCGCGAGTAGCCGCGGCCCTCGCTGTTCCAGTAGTCCGCCGGCTCATCCACCGTGTACTCGATACTGCTGATGGCCTTGATGTTTTTCAGGCCGAGCTTCATCGGCAGGCGCAGGCGCAACGGCGCGCCGTGGCCGATGGTCAATGGCCGGCCACTCTGCTCGGTCGCCAGCAGCGCCTGCGGGTGGCGCGCCGTGTCCAAATCTACCGAGACGTAGTACGGGTCGGGGTAGTAACTGCCGTCGTCGTTCGTGCCGATGTTGTACTTGGACCGCAGGGACGCCCACTTCGCCCCCGGCATGGGCGGGTACGCCGCCAGGAAGTCCGCGAATCGCAGGCCCGACCACCAGCCGATCACGCTCCAGCCCTCCACGCACACCAGCCGCGTCACCTGCTCCTCACGCCCGTAGCGCCGGATCAGCGCCTCAATATCCGGCATCCGCAGGGTCGCCGTGCGGCCCGACGCCAGCCCGCTCACGGTCAGACTCCAGTGGGGCACGTAGTTGCCGTAGACCGCCTGCGGCATCCCACCTTCATAGTTGACCGGGAAGCCGCCGTCCTGCCCGTCCGGGGCCGGGGCGACCGCCCGCGATTTGTCATAGTTCGGCGCGAGGCGATGGGGTGAGTAGAGCAATTTGGCGACGTCGTCGTCGAAGTCCAGCGCCTTGTTCAGCAGCGCCTCCTTGCGCGCGCTGGGCCGGGGCGTGGCGTGCAGCCGCTGCTGGGTCTCCTCCGGCAGCAGCCACCAGAAGCCCGCCGCCGCCAGCGCCGCGCCCGCGCCGTAGAGCAGGAAGTCGCGCCGGGAGTGGGCCGCCAGCGCGCGCCGGGAGACCATCACCGGCTCCATTTCCCGCCGCGCCAGCCGCTCCGCGAACGTCACCCGCCCGATATGCGGCCTCTCTTCCGGCTCCCTTAGGACCGGGGATGGGGCGGGGATAGTGTCGTCCTTCAGCCCCGGAAACTGCGTCTCGTCCGCCGGCCTCTTGTCGGTGTCTGCCATGGTGTCGGCCCTCTGCCTTGCTATACAGGCGGGCGAATGCAGGAGTTCCGCGCCCCGCTCAGGGCGCTGGCCGGGGCTTATGGATGTTGATATAGCGATAGTTGAATCGTCCGTCGGGGGCGCTGTCGCCGTCGTACCACCAAGTCGTCACGTCGGCCCCGCCCGGCCCCACCTGCACGTTGTCAATCCAGTGGAAATCGAAGGCCGTTCGCTGGAGGCGGGTCAGCCCCAGCAGGGCGCGGGGGATCGTCACCATCAGTTGATCGGCGGCGGCGCGGTACGGCACCGGCCACGTCTTGCCGTCGCGGAGCCGCCTGAGCGTGGTCTTGCCGCCGTTGAGCACCTGGCCGTTCACCAGGAAGTCGTAGCCGTGCCAGCCGGTCTTGGGGTCCTGGTCGGCGTCAATGAGCAATTGCATCCAGTTGGGGTCGGTGTATGGCGTCAGTCTGTCATGCGTGGTGACGTAGAAGTAGATGTTCTTATCGTCGCAGGCGACTTTCGCCGCCGTGATGTCGTTGCGACCCGTGTCGTTGGTGTAGTGGAGGCTGCCCCAGCCCGGCCAGTCGCGGCGCGTGACGTTGCCCACGGTGTCCCGATATTCCGGCTGGACGTTTCGCCACTGCCCGAAGCCGCCGCCCAGGGCGATGGTCTGGAAGCCCCGCGCGATGGGGAGGGGCCGGACTCCCTTGAAGCGGCGGATGCCGTCCACCAGTTGCAGGTAGTAGTCGTCGCCGTAGCCGCCCCGCATGGGCATGGCATCCCGGCTGAACTCCTCGTTGTACTGGTCCACAAAGAACGTGTCGCCATTGTTGATTGTGTGGCCGGCGAACGGCCTCGGCCCGTCGGCCGTGAAGCGCTGGGCGACCCATTCGTTCCAGCCGGTGACGAAGATGAACTGCGGATCAATCTTGAGCGCCTGCTGCCACTGCTGGTCGAACTGGATCCCCTTGTTTATGTCGGTCGCCAGGTAATGCGCGTCCAGTGGCGGCTCCGTGCCGTGTCCCCACTGCTCGTCGCTGTGGTAACTGCGGCCCAGGCTGTCCACGGGATGCCCGGCGATGGAGACCGGAACCTCTTCGGGCCGGTCGGGGGCGTCGTGCCAGCCCGCGCGCTGCGGATACTTGTCGATCCACTGCCACTTGTCCTGGCCGGGGTCCCAGGCCCACGAGTAGCGCCAGGTGAAGAAGTCCACGATCTTGGGGTCCATCGGTGTGCCATCATCCATCTTGCCGTTCCGGTCGCCCAAAATCAGCGGCTTGCCGTCCCAATAGAACCAGAGGTCTTTGTAAAGACTCTGGGAGTAGAAGTCGTTGTAGAGGCGGGTGACGGTCTGGCCGGGGCCGGCGTGGGTGACAAAGGCGATCTGCGGGGTAGGATTGCCCTGCCGGCGCATCTCCTCGGCCACCCGGCAGAGCGTGTCCACTTCTTTTGGGTAGGTGAATGCGTTGGTGGCGTCCACACACAACACGTCCACGCCGGCATCCGTCAGCATCTGCAGGTTCTTGCGCTGCACCCAGGGGTCGTCCGACCGGAAGTAGCCGACCGCCGGCTCGCCCCACCAGTGAAAGGCCCCCAGCGGCCCCCAGGTATTGTGGGCGGGATCGGCGATGATCTTGCTGATGTCGTAAGGCCCATCGGTCCCGTGATAGCCGTGCCAGAGGAAGTAAAATATGCCGACGAATTTGTCTTTGCGCGGGCGGCGCGTCTCGGCGGCAGTGGGAAGCGTGCGCCCCAGCGCATCGGTCGCCACCCAGGTGTCGCTCTGGAGGTCGCGGACGCCGGGGGCCTGCGGCACGTTCTGCTGCGCCCGCAGCGGGGCCGGCAGCAATGCCAGCCCGCCCAGCGCCAGGGCTGATAAGGTTTTTCTCATGGGTGTTGCGACGCGCCGATGTCCGGCGGGAGGGCGGACGGGAGGGGATGGCCCCAGAAGTCACGCCCGCCGTTGTCAGCGACGGGCATGCCGGCCCGCAGGCAGGGCGAGCCGGGGTGGGGCACGTAGGCGCGGGGGCTGTCGCTCCCCGGCGCGGCCAGCTTTGGGTCGGTGAGGACGGCGTGGGGGTCGTCGGGCCGGTTCGAAAGGTCGCCCCAGAAGGCATTGTGATCAAAGGCCGTGTTCTTCATGCCGCCGAAGTCAAACTTCGCCTGCCCTCCGGCGTAGAAGAGGTTGTTCACAAACCGCGTGTCGTCGGGCCAGGAGCCGCCCCAGTTGCCGCTGGCGACGGCGGCGATGTTCCGCCCCTTGCCGATGTAGAACGTGTTGTTGCAGATGAGCGTGTCCTGGCAGGGTCCGGTGATGTTAAACGTGTGCAGGCCGTCGTTGACGCTGATGTTGTAGCGAATCACGGTCCCCTGATTGCCGATGTTCCAGGGCAGGCTCTGGGAGCCGTCGTCGCAGATCAGCATGAAGCCGCCGTCGTTGTCATGGCTGAGGTTGTACTGGAATAGGGTGTGGCGGCAGTTGTAGTCGGAGTCGTAGCCCTCGCCGTCGTTGGTGCCCTTCATGCCGCTGACCTCGTTGTACTGGATCACCGTGTTGTCGCAGCTCCAGGGCCAGATGCCGGCGGCGTAATCCTGCGCGCGCCTCCGCCCGCCGCGCAGGACGTTGCGCTCCACCAGCGCGCCGTCGCAGGCCAGGGGCACGATGCCGTCCCCGCCGATGTCCTCCAACACATTGCCCCGGATGACGACGTGCAGGCTGGGGAACCAGGAGTCGTTGCGGACCCAGTTGCCGCCCATCGTGATGCCGTTCCGGTCGGTGCGGGCCAGGTGACAGTTTTCAATCAGCAGCCCGTCAAAGCGGCTTCTGATTTTGTCGCCACCGCACACGCAGTTGATTCCCGCCCCGCCGCCCTCGCTTTTGACGTTGCTCCCTGTCACGTCATGCACGTCCAGGTCTCGGAGCCTGATGCCGTGCGCGGTGCCGAAGTCAAAGGCGCTGACCTGCACGCCCGTCAACTTCGGCTCCGGCACGCGCCCCTTGTTGGCGATGTCCAGGCCGCTGATCTCCCAATACTCCCCATTGGACAGGAAGAGCGTCGCCAGCCACTGCCCCTGCGCGTCCACCTGCGGCTTCGGCCCCGCGCCGTAACTTGTCAGGATAATCGGCTGTCCCGCCGCGCCGCTGCCGGCGGGCGAGAGATAGCCCGTCCAGCGACTGCCGGCCCGGAGCCGGATTTGGTCGCCGGGGCCGAACGTGCCGGTGTTGACGCGCCCCAGGGTGCGCCAGGGGTGTCTTTGGCTTTTCCCGTCGTTGGCGTCATCGCCGCGCTGGGAGTCCACATAATAGGCGGTATGCCCCAGCGACCGCCACGTCCGCTGCGGCGCGGGCAACTCGGCGGTGACGGGGCGGCTGGCCGGGGCGGTCTGGCCGGCGACGGCGGCTGTCACGGCGGCCAGCGCCGCCATCAAGGCGGCTGGAAGAATGGTGTTCACGAGCGTTGTTTCCTTGTCACAGGGATTTTCGACGCCCGCCGGGCATCGTCCTGCATGGCCAGGGTCATCCATTTTCTCGCCCGGCCACTGAAGTGGCGGGCTTGGATACAGCGAAGTGCCTGCGGGACTGAAGACTCGGCTGAGTCCCCAGTCGGCGAACGCCGACTTTGTTGCATGCAGGCCCGGCAATTCATTGGCCGGGCTTCTTTCATTGGCCGGGCCTTCCCCGCCGGCCATCATCCTGCATGGCGGCAGGGCCGACAGAACTTCCCCCGCCTTGACGGAACCGCTGGCCGCAACTATAATAGGGCTATCCGTGAAAAGAGCATCATGCTATTCCTCCCTCCTCCGCCGCGCCGGGCGGTGGGCTATGGCCGTAGGTAGTTTAAGCGCCGTCTTGCCGGCATCGGCGCAGCAGACCGCCCCCGCTCCGGCGTGGGACACCTATAGTGACACCTGGGTCGGCGTGGACGGCCTGGGGCGTGTGCTGCCGACCCATGCGGATGTCGGCGGGCCGAGGCCTGGCAGGACCCTCGGCGTGTTCTACTTCCTGACCTTCGCGCACGGCTCGGATGGGCCGTATGACAACACCCAAATCTTGAAGGCGCACCCGGAGGCCATCAGCGACATCCGCAACCCCGCCTGGGGGCCGCTGAATTCCAGCCACCATTGGGGCGAGCCGCTCTTCGGCTACTATGCCAGCGATGACGAGTACGTGCTCCGCAAGCACGCGCAGATGCTGGCGGCGGCGGGCGTGGATGTGGTCATCTTTGACAACTCCAACGCCGTCACCTACGACAAGGCCCGCAATACGCTCTGCCGGGCCTGGGAGGAGATTCGGCGTCGGGGCGGCAAGACCCCGCAGATCGCCTTCCTATGCCCCTTCGGGAACCCCGACCACATCGGCACCAGCACACTCAACGAATTGTATGACACCCTCTACGGGCCGGGCCTGTACCGCGACCTCTGGTTCCGCTGGCAGGGCAAGCCGCTGGTCATGGCGGATCCGAGCTACGCCGATGCGGCCGGTTTGCTGCACCCCTCGCATGTGCCGGTGGAGCTGCCGGGCGGCGGCACGCTGGGGCAGACGTTCACGGCGGACAGGCCATTCCTCGCCATCGGCGGCGAGTTCCCGACGTGGAATACCACCTCTTCGGGGATGACGCTCTCGCTGTACGCGGGCGGCCCCGGCGGCCCTCTGCTGGCGCGCCGGGATTTCCAGAATGTCACCGACAACGCGGCGCTGCTGCTGAAAGCGGGCAAAGAATTGCCGCCGGGGCGGTATTATCTGGAGATGTCGCGGCCCGTCGGGCACATCGGCTGGTGGGGATATTCCGCCGACGTGTACGGCGGGGGCCATGCCGTGGAAGACGGCGTGCCCGCGCCCGGCGACCGTTCGCTACTGATTCGCTTCGCCGGCGAGGCGCAGCCGCAGGCGCTCTCGCCCGACGCGCGGCGGACGACGCCGGAGGCCGCCGCCGAGCGCGCGCGGACGCTGCGCGATTTCTTCACGTTCCGCACCCCCATCGCTCCTTATAACATCCAATCGCCGCCGCCGGAGCACTGGGCCTGGCTGCAAGTGTATCCCCAGGCGCCGCAGCGGGACGCCGCCGGGCAGGTCGAGCAAGTGACCGTCGGGGTGGCGCAGAACTACAACGCGACGGTGAACAACACCGCGCCGATGAGCATTCCCGGCGCGTTCGGGCGCAGCTACCACGACGGGAAGATGGACACTCGGCCTGGCGCCGTCAACTGGGGCTACAACTTCGCCGAGCAGTGGCGGCGCGCCCTCCAGCTGGACCCGCCGTTCATCTTCGTCACCGGCTGGAACGAGTGGACGGCGGGATTCTATGACAGCTGGGTTCAGTGGCACGCGCCCCCGCCGATCTTCGTGGACGAGTTCACGGAGGAATACAGCCGCGACATCGAGCCGATGCAGGGCGGCCACGGCGACGACTACTATTACCAACTGGTCGCCAACGTCCGCCGCTACAAGGGCGTGCGCCCGCTGCCGCCGGTCACGCCCCGGCCCATCACGATAGATGGCCGCTTCGGCGACTGGAAGGGCGTGGGGCCGGAGTTCCGCGACGCCATCGGCGACCCGGCGCACCGGGACGCGCCGGGCTACGGCCAGGCTGGTCCCTACGTCAACACCACGGGCCGCAACGACATCGTGGCGGCCAAGGTCAGCTACGACGCGAAGAACGTCTACTTCTACGTCCGCACCCAAGAGAAGCTGACTCCTCGCACCGACCCGGACTGGATGCTGCTCTACATCAATGCCGACGCGGACTATAAGACGGGGTGGCTGGGCTACGACTTCGTGGTCAACCGGCACGTCGGCAACGCCAACACCAGCCTGGAACGCAACGTCGGCGGCCAATACAAATGGCGGCCCGTCGCCCGCGTCCGATACGGCGTCCGGGGCAATGAGATGGAGATTGCCATTCCGCGCGTGGCCCTGAGCATCGGGCATCTGCCGGCCACGGTGGACTTCAAGTGGGCGGATCACTGCTACGCCAGAGGCGACTGGACGGACTTCACGCTCAACGGCGACGCCGCCCCCGACGACCGCTTCAACTACCGCGCCGTGCTGGAGGGAGTGCGCCCTAGCCCGCGCCCTCAGCGTTGACCGGGACGACACCGATGACATCAGAAAGGGACAGGGAAATGACCATTGCCATCACGGGGGCCACGGGGCAGCTCGGCCGCCTCGTCGTCAACAATCTCAAAGCCAGGGTGCCCGCCGCCGACATCGTTGCGCTCGCGCGTACGCCCGCCAAGGCGGCTGACCTCGGCGTCACTGCCGGCGAGGCCGACTACAGCAGGCCCGAAACGCTTGACCGGGCCCTCGCCGGCGTGGACACGCTGCTGCTAATCTCATCGAGCGAGGTGGGCCAGCGGGTCGCCCAGCACCGCAACGTCATCGAGGCCGCGAGGGAGGCTGGGGTGAGGCGGATCGTCTACACGAGCCTGCTCCATGCCGACACCTCGTCGCTCAGCCTCGCTGACGAGCACCGCGCGACGGAAGCCGGGCTCAAAGCGTCAGGCGTCCCGTTCACGATCCTGCGCAACGGCTGGTACACTGAGAACTACACCGCATCGATTCCCGGCGCACTGGTCGGGGGCGCGTTCCTCGGTGCCGCCGACGACGGCCGGATCTCGTCCGCAACTCGTGCCGACTATGCCGAGGCGGCGGTCGCCGCGCTGACCGGCGAAGGGCACGAGCGCAAGACCTACGAGCTGGCCGGTGATGAGGCCTATACACTCAGCGACCTGGCCGCCGAAGTCTCGCGCCAGACCGGCAGGACGATCCCCTACAAGGACCTGCCCGAGGCGGACTACGCCGCCGCGCTCACCGGCTTCGGTCTGCCCGAGGGTCTGGCGCGGGCGATCGCCAGGTGGGACGTCGCCGCATCGCAGGGCGCGCTGTTCGACGACGGTCGCCATCTCTCCGCGCTGATCGGCCGCCCCACGACGCCGCTCTCCGTCGCCGTGGCCGACGCGCTCAAGGCAAGCCAGTAAGCCCCCGACAACGCCAACGGCCTGTTCTGACCGCATTGGGGGGCCGGGGGTCAGCGCAACACGGACAGCGCGAGCGGCACGCTGAGGGCCGAGAGCACCGTGGAGCTGAAGGCGACGCTGACGGCGAAGTCGCCCTCCAGATCGTGTTCGGCGGACAGCACCGACGCCATCACCGCCGTCGGCATCGCCGCCATCAGCAGGCCCTCCGCCAGCAGGCCGCCGTGCAGCCCGAGCGCCCGGCAGAGGCCCCACATCGCCAGCGGGCAGACCACCAGCTTCAGCGCCGCCGCCAGCAGCAGCGGCCGGACAAAACGGCGTCCCGCGCCGGGTCGCAGCGCCGCCCCCAGCGCCAGCAGCACCACGGGCGTGGTTCCCTGGCCCAGATAGGTTAGGCACTGCCCCACCACCTGCCCCACGTCCCGCACCCACAGCGCACCCAGCCATGCCGGGGGCCAGGGAATCAGCCGTGCCGCCGCCCCCGCCGCCAGTCCGAGAAACACGGGCGAGCGCAGAAACCGCAGCGTCGTCGCCCGCGCGTCACGCCCCGCGCCGCCCGCCGTGCCGAAGTGCGCCCCGATCAGCGGCGCGCCCAAATAGAGCACGACGGTCATCCCGAACTGGTCCAGCAGGATGCCCGCCGGGAACTGGTCCGGGTGCAGCGCCAGCGTCATCGGGTAGCCCAAAAACGCCGTGTTCCCGAACACCCCCACCACCAGCAGCGCCCCCCGCACCGGCGATGAGAAGCGCCCGGCCCTGCCGAGCAGCCACGCCAGCGCCATCGTCACCGCCTGCGCCCCCAGTAGCGCGAGCGGCAGTTGCATCGCCCCGTGCGGCAGCCGCGGTGTCGTCGCCAGCCCCCGAACGATCAGCGCCGGCAGCGTCACGTTCACCACCAAGCCGTTGAGCACGGGGACATGGGCGGCGTGCAGCAGCCGCGCCCGCTTCAGCCCGTACCCGAGCAGGATCAGCAGAAACAGCGGCGCGAGCGCCCGCAGTGTGATGAGGAAGAGGGACACGCCGGCCTATTCCAGAAGCGCCAAAACCCGCGACAGCAGGTTTTTCGCGGCCTCAGCGCCTTCTGAAACCGGCTTCGCGGTTTTGGCGGCCTCGGCGATGGCCTGGTCAATCGCGCGGTTGATCTGCGCCTCCGTCTTGTCCTCGCTGAAGGCGGATAGGAACTTCTGCCAGGCTGAAAGGGGGATGCCTGAGAGTTCCTCCCGAAACAGTCGCTCCCGGTACTCGTCCATGATCCCGGTGCGGGCGAAGCGCCCGAAGTTGCCGCCGTCGTCATGCACGGCAACATCACTGATCGGCTCCGACTTGGCCGGATAGTAGTGATCCACAGTGGACAGGCGCAGGGCGTTCCTGGCACCGCCCTCCTTGACGTGCTGCCACCAGTAGTTTCGGTATTCGGCGGCGTAGCGCGCCCCGGTGACGAACGGCGGATAAAGTTGCGGTGAGCCACTGATGACGCTGGATAAGGCCCAGGGGTACACCACCAGCAGGTCGGCTGGCGCACAGACCTGCGGCGAGGCGCGGTAGCGGAAGCTCGGCTCACGCTCTTTGGCGAGGACGTACCAGCCCTTTAGCTCAATGCCCATCAGGATGGCCGGCTCTGTGCCGGCAGCCGCTGTCCGCAGGATCACATCCGGGAAACGTTGCGCCTGACGGACAAAGCTGTAGGCGGCGTATTTCTGCTCTGGGTCCCAACTGCCGCGAATGGCGTTCAGGGCTTCCACCACCTGGGCCTCAATGGTGGCCCCGAGAGAACTGTTGAACGTGAACAGGTCGGTGGCCAGGACGCCGGAGATCCGAAGGTCCGTCTGAAAATAGGAGGGGAGCGCGTACAGCGCCTTGATGACGTTGTCGTAAAGCGCCCGATGTTCCCAGGAGGCATCAGGCGGGCTGAAGGTCGGGACAGCAGGCGGCTCAGACGTCATAGTCCGCTTTGCCTTCCATAATCAGGGCCTGCTCTTGCTGAAGGCGGGCTTTGGCGAGCGCGTAGTAATCGGAGAGGAGCTCGGCGCTGTAGCAGTGCCGGCCCGTGCGGAGGGAGGCGACGGCGGCGGAGCAGAGGCCGCCGAACGGCTCCCAGACGATGTCGCCGGGGTCGCTGGAGGCGGTGATGATGCGCTCAATGAGGCGCAGCGGCTTCTGGTTGCCGTGCAGGATTTTGGCCCGCTCGTCCTTCAGGCGCTCCGCGCCGCGCATCGCCGGCTCGGACCAGACGTTGGTGAGGCCGTGCGCGTGGTGCCACTTGGTCCGCATCCGCGCCCACTGCGCGGCGGTGACGGCGGCGCGTCCGTCCACCGAGAAGTAGGGCCATTCCGTCGGGGCGCCGTGCGCGTTGGCGTAGCGTGCCAGCCGCTCCATCATGTCCGGCGGTGGGAAGTACCAGAGGTGATCTTTGGTGAAGTATTTGCGCGTCGCCGCGTTCCTGACGCCGCAGGCGGCGTTGGTCTGGCCGAAGGGCAGGCCGGTGCGCTCCCACTCCGCGCGCAGCCAGTCCCGCAGGGACAGCATCCGCCCGTCCGGCGTCGGAAGCCGCACGTCGCGGACGTACTGGACACAGACCTCCGTGACGACGGGGAAGCGGCGGATGGTCTTGCCGTTGACGTTGCCGGCGACGTGGGCGATGCCCTTATCCCAGATGTGACACGCCCGATACTCCCAGCCGTGCAGGGCGAGGACCGGATGCACCGTCGCCCAGCCCACCTCCGTGCCCCAGAACCAGAGCGTGGTCTCGGGGAGGGCGCGCTTTGCCCAGGCGGCGGCATGGGGCGCGTACCACTCGGCCAGACCGGCGGGCGTCGGCGGGTCGCCGGGGAAGCCGCCGACCCCGTAAGCGCCATCGGACACGATGACCGTCGGCGCGGGCCAGTCGGCATAGCGCGCCCGCGCGTCCGCCAGGTCCAGGCGCGCCGTGCCCGGCGCGGCGGGACAGGCCGTGGAGTAGCACGGCGCGGCGTTCAGGTCCGGTGGCGCTTCGTCGTCCGTGAACAGGGAGCGCGGGGAGGGCATCAGGCCAGCGCCTCCTCTCTGGCTCCCCCGGCATTGGGGGCGGGGAGGGCCTCCTGACGCCGCTTCAGCGCCGCTTCCACAAGTCCGGCGAAGAGGGGATGGGCGCGGTTGGGGCGGGACTTGAACTCCGGGTGGAATTGGGTGGCGATGAAGTAGGGGTGCGTCGCTTGGGGCAGCTCAATGATCTCCACCAATCGATAGTCGGGGGAGACGCCGCTGACGGTCATGCCGGCGTTGATGAGCTGCTTGCGGTACTCGTTGTTGACTTCATAGCGGTGCCGGTGGCGCTCGGAGATGACGTCCGTGCCGTAAAGCTGGGCCGCCAGACTGCCGATGCTCAGGTGGCAGGGATACGCGCCGAGGCGCATGGACGCGCCCTTGTCCGTGACGTGCCGCTGCTCCGGCAGGATGTGGACAACGGGATAGGGGGTGTCGGGGTCCACCTCCTCGGTGTTGGCGTCCGCCAGGCCGCAGGCGTGGCGGGCGAACTCGATCACGGCCATCTGGAGGCCGTAGCAGATGCCGAAGAAGGGTAGGCCGGACTCGCGCGCATGCCGGATGGCCCCGATCTTGCCCTCGACGCCCCGGCCGCCGAAGCCGGGGGCGACGATCAGGCCGTCAATGCCCGCCAGCCGTTCGGCTAGGTCCAGCCCCGGCTCCTCCAGCGCGTCGCTCTCGATCCACTCCGCCTCCACGTGGGCGTCGCAGGCGATGCCGCCGTGCTTGAGGGCCTCCTCAATCGAGATGTAGGCGTCGCCGTTGCCCGTGTACTTGCCGACCACGGCGATCTTGACGTGGTGAGCGGGCTGCTTGATGCGCCGGACGAGGCCGCGCCACTCCTCCATCTGCGGCGGGCCGTCGTGCAGCCCCAGCCGGCGGACGACTAGGTCGGCGAAACCCTCCTGCTCGAAGACCACGGGAATCTCGTAAATCGTCTCCGTGTCCCGCGCCTCGATCACGGCGTCCTTGTCCACGTCGCAGAACAGACTGATCTTCTCCTTCATGTCCTCGTCAATCGGCAGCTTAGTTCGACAGACCAACACATCGGGCTGAATGCCGATCTCGCGCAGCTTGATGACCGAGTGCTGGGTCGGCTTGGTCTTGACCTCGCCCCAGGGGCCGACATAGGGGATCAGCGTGACGTGGACGTAGAGCACGTTGTCGTGCCCGACGTCCTTTCTCAGTTGCCGGATGGCCTCCAAAAACGGCAGGCCCTCGATGTCGCCGACCGTGCCGCCGATCTCGGCGATCACCACGTCCGCGCCGGACCGCTGCCCCAGCCCCAGCACGCGCTCCTTGATCTCGTTGGTGATGTGGGGGATCATCTGGACGGTCCCGCCCAGATAATCGCCCCGGCGCTCCTTGGCGATGACCGTCGAGTAGACGCCGCCGGTGGTGACGGTGGAGTCGCGGGTCAGGCTGATGTCCACGAAGCGCTCGTAGTGGCCCAGGTCCAGGTCGGTCTCGGCCCCGTCGTCGGTGACGAAGACCTCGCCGTGCTGGTAGGGGTTCATGGTCCCGGCGTCCACGTTGATGTAGGGGTCGAGCTTGGTCATGGTGACGGCGAAGCCCCGGTTGCGGAGCAGCCGCCCCAGGCTGGCGGTGGTGATGCCCTTGCCGATGCTGGACACGACGCCGCCGGTGACGAAGATGTACTTGGTGGACATGGCGCTCCTGAGAGAGTAGGGGCCTGGCGTGCCAAGCCCGGACGGTTGGGGGCGTGGGGGGAACGCGCATGGCGGCAGCGGCCCGCGCCCAAACATTGTATCACATTCGGCGGGGCGTTGGCAAGAGACCCCCTGGTCCGATCAGGGCATGTCGAAGACGCGGCTGGCGGCGCCTTTGGGGAGATGGATCGTCTGCTGGTACTGGGGCTGCGGGGCCGCGCCGCGATCCGGACGGCGCGACAGGCCGCCGAGGTTGAAGCGAGCCCACTTATGGTGCGGGTCGAGCGCGAGCGTCTTCCGGTACTGCCGCATCGCGTCGTGGGCTTGGCCCCGGTGGTAGAGGGCGTTCGCCATGTCGAAGTGGGCGCCGACGTGCTGCGGGTCCAGTTGGATGGCTTGCTGGTAATAGTGGACGGCCTCCTCGAACTGGCCGAGCTGGCTGTAGGCGACGCCCAGGTTGAAGTGCGCCCAGGCGTGGGCGGGGTCGAGCTGGATGGCCTCGCGCAGCTCGGCGATGGCGTGCTGCGGGTCGCCCTGCAGGAACAGCACCGCCCCCAGGTTGTGGTGCGCCTCCGCGTTCCTCGGGTTGAGCCGCAGGGCCTCCTGCAGCTGGGCCAGGGCGTCCTCCAGGAATCCCTTCTTGAAGAAGACGCTCGCCAGGCTGCACCGGGCCGGTACGTTCCGCTTGTCCTGCCGCAGCACCTCCGTGTATTCGGCGATGGCCGCCTCCAGTTCCCCCTTCGCATTCAGCAGATCGCCCAGCGTCTGCCGCGCCTCGGTGAAGCGCGGGCTGAGGCGGACCGCCTCGCGCAGATGCAGACTCGCCGGGCCGAGACGCCCCGCCTCCTGGAGCAGCAACCCCAGGGCGTGGTGCGCCCCGGCGTGTTCTGAGTCCCGCTTTAAGGCCTCTTCATAGGCCCTCCGCGCATCCTGAGGTCGTCGTGTCTGCTGCAACGTCGCGCCGAGGTTGACGTAGGCGTCGGCGAAGTCCGGCTGCAATCGGATCGCGTCGTTGTAGGCCGTGAGCTCCGCCTCCAGCCGCCCGCGCTTCTGGTGGGCCATGCCGATGCGGTGGTAGGCCTCGGCGTAGTTGGGCGTGATCTCCAG